>JBGTEY010000010.1:0-67182 GCA_041747555.1 Patescibacteria group bacterium | reverse complement strand
GAGACCGTTCAAAAAAGGTCACCTTTTTTTAGAAAAAGATTGGTACATCAATCCCTGGTTTTTTAGTAATTTCAAGAGACGTTTTACCATTGAGACGCTTAAATTTGCCTGAACAATCAGTGAATTTTCTTGTTCGTCTTCTCAGAAAGTAGCCATTCAGCCACAAATCTGCATGCTTAAAAGATTCAAAACCCTTGAGCGGTCGTACTCGAGCTTCAAGGTGTGAGTTCATGGACTCAATTAAGTTTGTGGTTGTGGGAGTTCCACAATGCTGCAGATAGCCTTGCAGAAGTGACTGTTTCCTTGCTAAATCAATTAAAATACTACTACATACTTCATCTTTTGAAAATTGTTTGACCAGATTCGCTGCCTTCTTTTCAAAGTCTTGCTTGCTTCGTTTTTCAATTAATAATTTACTCAAGACTGGATAAAAAAGTTGGTGATATTGGTTTGTATCTAGATCAAGTGAGTATTTTACATTCCTCAAGAAGTGAACATGGCAAAGTTGAATAACTACATTTGGAAACACATATTTTGCTGCGTTATAAATATTGATATTGTCATCACAAACAATTGCTTGGAGTGGGTAATCTGTTAATTTGATTGATTCAAAGTACTTTTTGCAGTTTAAATAGTCTTCGGCTTTGGTCAGGCGATAGTGTGGAATGTCGTGTGTTTTGTAGTCTACGCCGTACAAAACTGGAATTTTTCGTGTGTTTTTCTTGACTTTCACATATTTGCCATCAACCAATAAAATACCTTGAAATTTCTGACAATACCACCGAGTGACGTCAATACAGGTTGGAAGCTTTTTAAGTCCTTGTTCGACCCGATTGTATGCTGTGCCGACACTGCAATCGTGCAAATCGGCCAAATTTCGAAATGAAATGCCACTTAAATGTTGAATTAATAACTTTTTTGGTTCAATCTTTTCTCGACTACGATTGACTTGAAACCAGTGTTTACAGGTTTGACATTGGTACTTAATTTTGCCGTGGCGTTTTCCTTTCTTCCACGATTTATTTCTACATTTGGGGCATATTGGATTGTTTTTCATCCCTCAATCATACGTTTGACTGAGTCAAAACACTAATTGGGAACGATTTACCAATCTAAACTAGGTGAAAAAGGTGACCGTTTTTGAACGGTCTCAGAGTGTTGTGGGTGAGTTATCGACAGTTCCAGAGGTAGCAATTGATGCACCTGTTGCTGTCGAGTCAAGTGCTTGGTTGGCGCTTAAGACCCATCCAATCCATCCATTTCCAGCGTTTGTGGTCACGGTGACATCTACTCCAGACCCTGAAGTGACTGAACCCGTGCTGAGTGTACCAAGTGCTTGACTGTTTGCTGACAATGCCAATGTGAAGGTAGAAGGCACTGTAGCGGTTACAGAAATCTGATCATCTGAGATGATTGAGGTCGCATATGCTCCACTATCAATTGCGGCATCCGCTGAGGTTGTTGTTGCAATAGTGCCTGTTAGATCGCTACCTGCGCCTGGTGTCGTCAGGGTATCCGTGCCGGTGAAGTTGAAGCAGTAGAGTGTAGTGTCAGAACTGATGTCTGTGATCGGAAACGTCACTATTTGTCCGCTAGCTGCAGTAGCAGTGCTGATTCCAGGCATAGCGGTTGCACCATCTGGGAGGTTAGTGGTTGTGACAGTCCAATTGCCTGCAGTGGTATTAACGGTAAAGCCAGTAGGAAACGTAACGAGCAGTTTGGCATCTGTGCTAGCAGTCGTTGCGATTTTTGCACAAACGGTACCACCTGTGGTTGTCGATGCCTTCATTCTGTCTAACCTAAGGTAGGCTTCATTAAGTTGTGCGGCATGTGCATTAGAGGCAAGTGCAAGGAAGATGAAGGCACCCACAAAAAATGAGGAGAGGTATTTAGCGTATTTCATATGTTATCCATTATGCTCAGATTTTAAAGTAAATGTAAAGGGCAATTTTGCCTTGTAGGTTTATAAAATTTCACTGCTCATTTTTTCCTCATCTATGGGTGAATTTAGAATATACATATCTTGCCGAAAGTCGTTTTCACCGACAAGTTCTGCATTTCCTGCCAAAATTTCTTCCATCGGACGACAGGCAAAACAGCCCGTTCCTTGCGAACACGGAAAACGCTCGAGCTTTCTGGCGAGCTTAACTTGCTTGGCAATAGTTAGAATTTGTTCGTGAGCATCTGAGAGGTCAGGCAATACTTGCTCTTCTGGTTCATCCTCAAGACGAAGAAACCAGTAGCTGGCTTTTTCTACTTTTCGGCGCTGAGTATTGCTGGCGAGTAGGTTGTAAATTGGTAATTGAAGCGTTGAATTGGCATCTTTGCGCTTGCTTGTCTTGAAGTCAATGATGTGGACTGAATCCCGATCGGGGAAATATTCAAGCCAGTCGATCTTTCCACACAGTATGATTTCGTCATTCTCTGACAACCAGTATTGTGGGAGGTCCGCCTTAATCTTGACCGCCAGATTTTTGAGTGGACCAGGATTCTTCATGACTCTGCGAAGCATCTCATGTCCTTGCTCCTTATACTGGTCTTCTTGAGCTTGATCATGGAAACCACCGCGCTTGCCCTTGTGTTTTTTCCAGACTACTTCGAATTGCTCGATAAGAGATTTTGAGAAACGCTTGTCTGTAGGTGTCTCTGAGAGTGCCTCGATAACTTCATGCACAGCCGAACCGAGCGCAAGTGCAGGTGAAACAATTTGAACTTTGTGGCCTGTATTGGGATCTTTGTACACGTTCTTTAAGTAATATGCCCGCGGACACTGTAAAAAATCTGACATTGATGAATGAGATACCCAAGTAGCTGCAAATTTATCCGGCATATGAACGCACTATACTATGAAACTCTTTCAATTCGAAGACATGAGTTAGTTTTCAACATACCCTTCTTCTTTGAGCAGTAAGCCAACCCGCTGCAGGGCTGCTGGATCTGAAGTATCAATCTCTACAAGGTATGGATTAGATAATATTCCGGTCAATCCTAAAAAGGTTAATTCATCTTGAGGTACTCGAAAAATTACGAAGACGGTATCAGATTGTCCCGGAAAGAGCGAGAGATAATTTTCACCAAGTGGCGTCTCATTTCTACTTTCTCTTCGAATATTCACATAATCATGCGCCAACACAATGCGGGACTCACCCACATCTCTAGTATCTGTGACGGTGATTTCGAATACGAGGTAATTATTGTCTGCGAAGACTTCTCCATTTTCTTCTATCAAATCAGACACCTGTGGTGCTAAGTGCACTTGAGTCAGTTCAAAACGCCAGCGATTATCTTCCCATCTCGAGTCAGCGGGGATTGTAAATATTTCTACTGGCTCAGTCAGCATCCCATTTTCTAGTTCCATTTGATTACCGTTCTCAGTAAATTCTTCATCACCAAGATCACTTTGATCCTCGAGTTGGAAGTCTTGAATCACGGTTTGAGTCGGTTGCTGCTGCTCATACCACCACCATCCACCAAATAGCACAAATAACCCAAGCGCTATCAAGATTGCAAAAAGTGCTTTACGAGGAAACGGCACCGATTGCAAATCTTCTGCTGGCACGTCGTCAAAATAGGATTGTTGCGCAATGGGAGGGAGTTCAAGCTCGTGAGGATCTAATTCTGGTATTTCTTGCCGGGCAGGCACTTGCTGGATTTGGTTCATAGTTTTATTGTAAACGGTCTGCTATCGAAATGTATTTGCAAGTTCTGCAATGTCAAATGGGAGTACTTCTTCTACTACAGTAGTTGTGTATTCCATTCTATTTGCTTGATTTTCAATAAATGGCCTACGACTTTTATCTTGATACAGTACGCCTACAGCTACTTTTTCTTCTAAATCAGCCGATACTTGCATGGCTGAAGTCAGAGAACTCGCGTCATAGTTTTCTAAGCTACCGACATCAAAAACGCGTTCTTGATACCATTCATGCGGAGTTTGCTTATTATAGGTGGGACAACTTTGCAAAATTTCTACAAAACTAAACCCCCGATGCAACATGGCTCGCTGTAGAACATGATCTAGATGTTTGACGTCACCAGAGAAACTTCTTGCTGCAAACGTTGGATTAAGCGCCAACACCAATCTCATTGGATGCACTGGTTCAGAATTAATGCCGTCTGGAGATGAGTTCATGCCTGTTCCTGGCTTGGTGGTAGGAGAGGCTTGACCCTTGGTCAGGCCATAATTCAAATTATTATGAAACAAAAACGTAATATTATAATTCCCTCGAATTCCATGAATTAAATGTCCAATCCCTTCTCCAAAAGTTGCGCCATCCCCAGCAGACGCCACGACCATCAAATTGGAGTTAGCTACAGCCACCCCACTTGCAAATGAAATTATACGACCATGGAGACCGTGAAAACGATAGCCGTCTATTTTGTCAGAACCGTTACCATTACACCCGATGTCAAAACATAAAACCGCCTTGCAAGGGGGGATTTTTTGCGCAACGAGCGCTCGTTTAAGTGCTCCATGAATTCCATAATTACCACAATTAGTGCACCAAGTATAAATATTTTTAGAAAAGTAATCTGCAATTTTAGGTGCGCCAGTTTGACATGCGTGGGTGCAACTCATGACGAACTCCTCTCTTCCAAAAATCCAATCAAGTCTTCAACAAAAAATGGTCTTCCGTCGTATTTAAGCAGTTTTTCTTTAAACATATAGCCCGTTTCCTGGGTGAGAAGCGCTCCTAATTGACCAAATGCATTTTGCTCGATCAAGACCATGGGTTGATTTTGAGCAATTAATTCCTTAAAGGTGTCAGTTCTCAACGGCCAGAGATATTCATAGTGCAGATAGTTGCACGTCATGTCAGGTCGTTCTGTATTCCAGAGTGCAAGGGCGTCAATTACGGCGTGCTTGACACTTCCCCAACCCACAAAGGTCATCACTGCATCTTTTAATCCGTAAAATTCTGGTTCAGGGAGTTCCATTTTGAGCGTGTTGGCTTTTCTGAGACGCTTTTCGTACATTGCTTGCGAGGGTTCTGCGTCTTCAGTCAAACTACCATCCTCGAGGTGTTCGTCGCTATTTGCGTCATAAGTAGCTTCTGCCATGTCAGGAGCCCATCGCTTGGATACTCCTGATTCTGTTAAAGCAAACCTGTCACTACTTACGAGCGCCGACCGCTCTTGTTCTGGCACAAAATGTCGCTCGATTGGCTCATCCTTGGGAAAATCTCTGAGTTGGAAAAGTGACTCGGCTATTTGTTTCTCAGTGAGCACAATCACAGGAATTTGATATTTTTCTGCGAAATTAAAAGCTTTTTGGATAAGTGTGTAGCACGAGGATAGATCGCTTCCCGCCACAACCAATCGAGTGTATTCACCATGTCCAGCGTACACCGCAATATTTAAATCACTCGCGCTCGTCCAGGTTGGCAAACCAGTCGCAGGACCTGGCCGCTGCGCCAAAATACAAACGAATGGAGTCTCTGTCATTCCAGACAGCGATACTGTCTCTGTCATCAAATCAAATCCTCCACCAGATGTAGCAACTAGGGCGCGAGTTCCCGCAAACATTGATCCTAAACCCATTTGTGCAACCGTGATTTCGTCCTCAATTTGCTTTACCACCATGCCAGTTTTATGGTAAATACTTGCTAAATAGGACAAAATTGAACTGCTAGGCGTCATTGGGTAGGCGTAAAATACTCTCACACCAGCCGCAACAGCTCCGAGCGAGAGGGCGTGATTCCCAGTGATGAGCATTGTGGATTCCAGTGTGGGATCAAACGTAAATACTGGACCTTTCAACTGAAATTCTCCTATATCGAATGTGTGACCCGCTCGTAAGCAAGCAACATTAGGCTCAATGACGTCTGGTTTTTTTGCAAATGTGCTGGCAATAACTGCTTCAACTGGTTTAAGTTCCAAACCCATCATGCGCCACACAACTCCAACGAGCACTGTGTTTGCCATTACAGACATACCGCCTGTTTCTATGGCAATTTTTGCGGCTGGAACGTGCTTGACCGCAATTTGATTTTGTTCAAGAAATGTCTTTTCTTCTTCGGTAAAAAATAATTTAGGGATCGCGTGCACGA
The DNA here is from genome assembly GCA_041747555.1 of Patescibacteria group bacterium. Lineage (GTDB taxonomy): Bacteria > Patescibacteriota > Microgenomatia > UBA1400 > PJMF01 > JBGTEY01. The sequence continues at coordinate 61,132 of JBGTEY010000010.1, read as the reverse complement.
TCGTGCCGCCAGGACGAACAGTAGTCATGTACGCTTTTACAGAAACTCGACTCAGGCACATCAAGATATCGCAGTGCGACGACGAGCTATTAATTGGAGTCGAAGAAATATCAATTTGATGTGATGCCCAGCCGCCTTTGATGAGAGATGGATACTCTCTGTATCCAAAGGTATAGAGCCCACTTTCTTTGATTGACTTGGCAAAGACTTCACCGACAGAGTTGACGCCTTGCCCTGACTCTCCTGCTGCCTTAATGACTAGTCTCTGCAGTCGGTTGGTAGTGAGGGGGGTTTGCTTCATGAGGTGTGTACTGCCATAATTTCTTTAAATTTTAGTTCTTCTGCCACTGCCCAGTCGGTTACTCTTGTTCGCAATTGTTGATACGGCTCTCCGTTAATTTTGAGAGGAGGACCTATTTCTTGACCCCCTCGCTCGAGCCATCGTTCACGCAGTGAATTCATGCCACCGCAAAATAAAACCGGCTCATATCGAGTGTCACCCGTGCCGATAAAGGCTGCGTATTTTCCTACTAACATTTTTTCTGAAAGTGCTGTGTAGACTGGCTTAAAAAATGGGTTGATTACTCCATGTTCCCATGTAGACGTGGCCAGGAGAAAAAAAGTAGCACGATCGATCAATCCAATATCAACTTGCTCAGCACGATGCACTGATGTGTTCAATCCACGGTCTTTCCAGACGGCAACAACGGTCTCAATGACTGCTTCAGTATTACCTGAAGTAGAGGCGTAGATCACAACGACATCTTGAGTTGTTGGTTGCATACGGATACTTTATCAGATCGCACTCTAACTGTCAGTAGATGACAGCACTGCTTTACCGTCCACCACCCAAGCGGTATCTTTGGTGACGATCACCGGATTGATTTCAAATTCGCTGAGCTGATCGTGGTGAAGTAGCGATTGGAGCTGGACAATTACCTCGAGTAATTGATCGATTGCGTATGCCTTACTCCCTCTGTAGCCAGAGAGAAGTGTGCCAATTTTGGTGCTTCCAAGTAGTCTTTTTAGTTCTGAAGAATTTTTGGGCGCAAGCGTAATTTGCGTATCTCCAACCATTTCAGCTAGTGAGCCACCTGCGCCGATTAAAACTATTGAGCCAAAGGTTGGATCTCTCTTAATTCCCACCAGCACTTCGATTCCCGATTCAACCTGTTGCTGAATTTGAATTTGGATCGAAAAATCCTGTTTTTTTGAAAGTTTTTTTGAAGCTGTTTCTAATCTAGAGAATGCCTTTTTCAACTCATCTCTGGTTCGTATGCCTGCAATGACGCCACCAACGTCTGCTTTGTGGAGTAATCCTGGTGCTGAGAGTTTAAGCACCACCGGCGCGCCCACGTTTTTGGTAAAGAGCTCGGCTTCTTCAAAAGATTTGACGACAGCCGTGTGTGGTGTATTCAGCCCAAGAATATCAAGGATGGTATTGGTTTCAAAATTATCGAGTGTAGTTCTTTTTTGTTTTTGTGCGGTTTTGAGGATCTTGCTGATGTGATTTGTCGTTAGGTTTTTGGTTGGCGCTGAGGTGATTTTTTTAGCTGGTGCAAATTCTTGCTCTGTTCTCCAGTTTTGCCACCACCACATTTTGCCCAGTGCGCGGATTGCTCTCTCTGGAAATCTGAATGACGGAATGTGCGCCGCATTGAGAATCTCTTCACCTTTTAGAATCTGGCTGCCACCCATGAAAGAGCAAATAATTGGTTTGGGGTGTTTTTTTGCAAGTCGAGCAATCACTGAAGCTGTTTCTTCAATCTGGGTCATGACCTGAGGAGTGAGCAGGACTAGAACCGCATCAACCGATGCTTCATCAAAAATAGTATCAATTGCCTGTTCGTATCGATCCGCGAGTGCGTCTCCCAACACGTCAATTGGATTGACAAGACTTGCAGCTCTCGGTAAGTGTTTTTCAAGTTTGCGATGCGTGGCAGCGTCTATCTCTGCAAGCTCAAGGCCTTCTGCCGCAATGATGTCGCTACTCATGACAGCCGGTCCTCCTGCATTTGAGATGACTGCAATTCTCGGGCCAGTGGGTGCTTTGGTCCAGGCAAAAAGTCTTGATAAATCAAATACATCCTCGAGACCTTCACAACGAATCACTCCAACTTCATCAAGCGCTTGGCTGAGAACTACATCATCACCTGCAAGGGAACCCGTGTGTGACTGCATTGCTTTTTTGGCTGCATCGGATTTGCCTGGCTTGATCATGAACATGGGGCTATTTTTGGTAATTTTTTGCGCAAGTTCTAAGAATTTTTTACCATCGGTGATTGATTCCAGATAAAGACCAACAGGATGATAGCCTTGTAGTTCAGCGTCAGAACTCCCAAGTGGTGTTTCGTGCAACCAGTATTCAAGAATATCGTGCTCAGCTAATACTGCCTTATTTCCTAAAGTTACAAAATCACTAAATCCCACACCTGTGAACGCCGACCAATCAAAAATACTCGTCGCAATCGCACCTGACTGAGAAATAAACCGCAAGTTGCCGGTATTTTCAATACCTTGACCAAATGTCGCATTGATTGGATGTCGCGCAGTTACAAACCCGAGGCAATTGGGACCCAGGATATACATGCCTTTTTTACTGGCATACTCCACAATTTCAGCTTCTAATTTGATCCCTTCATCACCGATTTCTTTAAACCCAGCACTGAGAATGACCACGTGCTTGGTACCTTTTTTAGAAATTTGCTCAAGCGTCTTGAGAATAAATGCTGCAGGGATGGCTATTATTGCCAAATCAGGGGTCTCTGGCAGAGCACTATATTCTGGATAGCAGGACAATCCACGAACGGCCTCTGCTTTGGGATTAACGGGAAATACTTTGCCTTCAAAGCCTGATTCAATGATATTTCGAACAATAATGTGACCTAATTTTTTCTCTTCTCTGGATGCTCCAACAACTGCCACAGAAAGCGGTTGAAATAATGGTCGTAAGTGATGGGCGGCAGGCATACGTTTGATAAGTATACCGTCCCGGTACTCATCACGTACAGTGGAAGTGATGACATGAAGGTATTTGTGTTACATTACATAGGTGTCTGCCCTACCACTCAATCCGTTCAACTCGTGGATTCCATTGGCCAAAAAAACCTGGAAGCAAGATATTCTAGCCGGTGTCAGTGTGGCGATCATTTTAGTACCCCAAGCCCTTGCCTATGCGCAAATGGCAGGGCTTCCACCCGAAGTTGGTTTGTATGCTAGTTTTCTACCAGTGCTCATTGCAGCAATTTGGGGTTCGTCGCTGTACTTATCAACTGGCCCAGTGGTTATTGTCTCACTCTTGGTGTTTACCACACTCAGTGAAGTTGCTACTGCAGGAACCGCGCAGTTTATTGCTGGAGCTATAGTTTTGGCATTTTTGGTAGGAGGTATCCAGCTTTTCTTAGGTATTGCCAAAGCCGGCAAACTCATCAGACTTGTGTCCCATCCAGTCATGCTCGGATTCACTAATGCTGCAGCGCTGATTATTGCGCTCCATCAAGTGCCTAAGATTTTATCGATTGAGTTGTCAGATAGCTCACACATTCTTCTTGGATTTCTCAAAGTTTTGCCAGAGATGCATCAAATTAATCTCACCAGTTTTTGGATGGGACTACTTTCTTTTATTGCACTCTATGTAGGAAAAAGAATTGCGGTCAAAATGCCAACTACCTTGATAGTCCTAGCAGCTGCTACAATTTTTAGCTGGGTAACCGGGTATGCGGGTGGCGTGGTTGGAGCAGTTCCTGCTGGTCTTCCATCTCTCAGTGTGCCCGAGCTCACTGGTGTAGATGTGCGTGGCTTACTGTTGCCTGCGTTGGTTATTGCTTTAGTAGCATTTATGGAAGCAGTAACGATTGCAAAAAGTCTGGCTAGAAAAACAGGCACTCGAGTTGACCCTAATCAGCTCTTGGTTGGTCAGGGCTTGAGTAACTTGACTTCGGGATTCAGTGGTGGATATCCAGTTGCTGGTTCATTTTCTCGCTCTGCACTCAGTTTTGCTAGTGGTGCCAAGACTAATTTGGCAGCGATTGCGACGGCACTGACGATTGGAATTACTCTGGCATTTTTTACTGGGTTTTTATATTACTTACCTCATGCTACTTTGGCCGCGGTGATTATTATTGCAGTGATCGACCTAGTAACCTTTAGAGAAATTATCACTCTGCTCAGAACACACGTCCACGACGGCGCAGTGGCTGTGGGAACATTTGTTGCCACAATTGCATTTGCGCCAACGATTGATTATGGAATTGTGGTTGGAGTTAGTTTATCTTTGCTGGTATTTGCGCACCGAGTGTCTAAGCCATCGATTCAAACATTTTTGTGTTCAGACAAGGAGCAGCTAAAAATTCATGGAATCAAGCTTAAAAAATCTAAAGTCAGCGATAAAATACTAGCGGTACTGTTTGACCACAACTTGCTCTTTACCAATGCGGAGTCAATCCGCGAACAAATCGAGCGCGCTACCAAAGTTTATGATGACGTTAATTATGTGCTGCTATTTGCTGAGCATGTCAATTTTATGGACTCGACTGCAATTGATGAACTTGAAGCGTTGGTGTTTGATTTGCGGCGATCGGATATTACGGTGCTGTTGACTGGATTGCGACGGAATTTAGTCACAATGATGGTTGAGTCAAAAGCCATCTCAGTTATTGGAGACGAACATGTCTTTGAACGGGCAAACCAGGCAGTTTTGTTTGTGGAACGAGAGCTTTCTACTAATTATTGAGCTTGTTCCATATCATTAGATTCCACATTTGGACTCATTTGTGGAAGCAATGCAACTACTTCTTCTGGAAAATCACCATATCTTTCAGCATAATGCTGAAGTTCAACTTCAAATACGTCTGCGTAGTTAGAAAGTGTGGCCCTGATTTTTTCAGTAGCTGCACTCGACTGGTTTGCTACTTCATCTTCTGGTTGATCCCAAATCTCTTCCTCTTCACTAACCATACTGTCACCAACGAATTCGCCATATACCTCTGTAAGTATGTTTATATGATTTTTAAAAAAGGTAATGAGTCGGTCAATTCTATTCACAACCTTCATTTCTGGACCATCTAATTGAGCAAATAATGCTAGGTCTGATTCATCAGCTGCTGCTACACTCGCGCTGTCAACTTTACTTAGAATCGCAGTTTTTTGATCTATTAGAATACTGATAGCATCTGTTGTTGCTTTAATTGCGTTATAAATTGCGAGCGAAAGTCTCAAGGCTTCTGTCTGTGGCTCGCCAAATTCTACAGCTGCCACTGTTTCTACTGCGTGATTTGAAGGTCTCTCTGGAGTCTGTTTCGACATATAAAAAAATAGTAATTACTGAGTACAATTATATCACAATAACAACAAAATGAATATTTATGGGATTATACTATATCTAGTTTGATTTGGATCGTGACCCGCTTACTGATATACTGAAGTGTATGAAAATCTACCTTGTGGCACTTACCACTTTTTTTATAATTGACATGATTTGGTTGGGCTTGGTTGCTCGCCAATTTTATGCAGCTCAAATAGGACATCTATTGAGGGCAGATGTGAACTGGGCAGCTGCACTGGTATTTTATGCGCTCTTTATAGCTGCGTTGAGTTTCTTCGTAATTGCACCTGCGGTAGAAACAGAATCAATTAGAAATGCATTGATTTATGGTGCATTTTTTGGTCTAGTGACCTACGCCACGTACGACCTTACTAATCTGGCTACGCTCAAGGACTGGCCACTTTTGGTAACGATCGTGGACATGATTTGGGGAAGTGTGCTGGGAGCCTCGGTTTCTGCGGTGACCGTTTGGATCGTAAACACGTACCTTCAGTAGTTTTTTTGAGATGATACGTACTTTTCGAGCGCTTTTTTACTGAGATTCTGCTTCATTGAATAAGTCTCTGAAAAGAAATGAGCCCACCACCGGATTATATTAAAGGATACACTCCTCATCGATTACTTCTTAATGACCTCTGTATCAATACTTTACTCTCCTCAACCCCAGGCTGATCAAACGCATTCACCTGCAAAAGCTCTGCTAAATACACGACTGCAAGTTCAAAAAGCATAAATAAATGCCCTATGGATTCTGGTGTGACGCGGTCGAGTTGAATCGTTGCTGACGGAGTATTATTGTTATGCAGAGACTGCGCGGTAGACGATTGCTCAATTTCAAGAATTTGACTCATTTTCCAGCCATTGAGGTGCTCTAACTCTGGCTGCTCGATTTCAGTTAATTGATGATCAGTTTGCAAATCTCTGACGGTCAGAAACAACACCGACAGCATTTTGCTTCCTTCATTATAAAATTGCAGCTGCGAGTGCTGATCTGCAGGACCACTTGATTGAACCGGCAATATACCTGTCCCATTTTTACCCAAAGACTCTGCCCATAATTGCCTGAACCATCGGGCAAATTCATCGAGTTGAGTGGCATAAGGCATGCAGGCGACGACCTTGCAGTTTTGTTTAAATAATTGAAATTGGGTTGTGGCAATCTGTTGCGAAATTGATCTCATTTCACTATCTTCAGCAAATTTGAGCGCGCCAGTTCTAAGTTGGTCTATATTAATTCCCATACCGAGCGCAGGCAGATATCCAACTGGCGTAAGGACAGAAAAACGCCCGCCAACACCGGGGGATACAGGAAGGGTGGTCACTCCATGCTCTTGCGCCTCGGTACGCAATATGCCGTCCTCGGGATCGGTAATAAACACAAAATGCTTTTGCCAAGTATCTGAATTTTTATACTTAGAACGGAAAAACGCATACTGCGCCATAGTCTCAACTGTCTGACCTGATTTTGAAATAATTACAAAAACAGATTTTTCTAGTGAAATCCGAGCCAACACACGATCAATTGCCACCGGATCGGGGGAATCACCATGAAAAATAACCTCCATCGGTGCAGACTCACTTCCAAAAACTCCCTGGAGTGCAATTCCGCCCAAATTTGAGCCGCCTATGCCAATTACGACCATCGTCTCTGCCCAAGAAATTTGCTCAAAAACGGATTTGGCTTCTGCTATGAGATCCTCATCTCGAAGAACTTCAATAAAAGGATACTCGCGACTCAACAATCGTGACTCTACTACCGTGATAGCACTCGTGCACTGATCTGCAGTTTGATCTTGAATTTCCTGGGTAATAAAGAGACCATCAGCGACATCTTTATACAAAAATTTTGTTGAATAGGTGATTAAAGCTTGCATACTGTTGTATGCTAATCCTAGCATACGGAGATTTATATGAAACGTGGAATTGTTCGATTATCAAAAGCGGAACTGACACTGCTTACTGAGATTGCTGAGAAACGTGCGGATTTACAGCTTTTGGCCATACGGTTGTCGGACAGCTCAGAAGCTACTGTCGTCACAAATGCACCCGAATTTCAGATGGATATTCAGCTTTCTGAAACTGAAGTTGAAGCAACTCTGGATGAGCTGGGAATGCCGGATTCAGCAGTGGGAAAGAGACTTCGTGCTTCGTTACTTCAATTTTTACAATTGAGCTAAATTTTCAACCCATTTCACCATGCTATACTAATTTCATATGCCCATCTCACCCTCACTTGGACAGCTCGAACAAGCCGTTATGGAAATCATTTGGCAGCAACCTGCAACTGTACATGCTATACAGCAGAACTTAATTTTGAAGTATAAAAAGGTTGCCTACACCACGGTTCTCACCGTTCTCAGAAGATTGAGCAGAAAAGGTGTGGTTACTCGCACCAAAGAAGGCAGACATCATGTCTATCAACCTGCCACCAATAAAGACAGTTTTGTAAGAAATATGGTAAAACAAACCGTCGATCAATTCGTTTCTAAATATGGCCATGAGGCCGTTGTTGCATTTACCAAAGAAACTGCGCGATTCCAAAGTGAATTTGAATTAAAGAATGATACATAAGCCATGACCCCAAATGACTTTATTTCTTCATGCGCGGCAGTCGGACTGATGATCATCGAGTCAGATATTTGGATTGTTGCACTACAACGATTGGGTGGAATTGCGGTGTTTGGATATGCAGTTTGGGCAGTACTAACAGCACTTGCAGTTGGAATGTACTTATACAAGAAGCCAAAAGCAAAACTCGATGCACGCCTTATCTCACTCTGCAAAAAACATGATTTCCCTACTCACAAAATTATCCAACTCCCCCAACCATCCCATGCCGCATTCACTGCCGGAATTATTCAACCTAAGGTTTATTTGTCGACAGGCTTGATTAATGCGCTCAGCAATAACCAATTAGAAGCTGTGTTCCTCCACGAGCTCCATCATCTGCAAAATCACGACTCAAGAATTGCAATACTTTTACTTGGAATTAGAGGCATTCGTGTTGTAGTACCTTTCTTCCACGATATTGAAGTCCATATCAAAGCTTCCGCAGAGCACGCAGCAGATCAATTTGTAATCAAAAAACAAGGGACGTCTCGCTACGTACAGCAGGCATTGGATACAATTACCTCGAGTGATCAATTTCCATTGGTTGGTGCACACTTTGCAGACATTAATAATTCTCGCAATAGATTGACTTCTCATCGCAACCTAAAGTCTAGCCAACTCCGTATTGCACCCCTCAAAATCCTCACCTCACTCGTAGTTGGTATCTTCTGGACAGTGGTGTATAGTTGGCATTTATTACAACCCGTTCAAGCACAGATTGTGCAAAAACAACCTGCCTCGTGCACACTAAGAGACTGTATTTCAACCTGCATGGGCAGAGGAACCATGACTGAAAATAAGAACTTTAGTCCGGCAGAAACGCCTGACACTTGACACTCAATACAAAGTATTAAATACTACGAATCGTAGTAGTAAAGGAGGATTTATGGCACAAGAAAACCCGTTTTCGCTGAGTAGCGTGCTCTCATTTATAAACAATAATTTTGGACTGATACTCTTGGTTGGAGTATTTTTTGTTGGAGGCGCCTTTGCTGGTTCCCTCTGGACAGAAAATCAACTCCTTGGAAGTGGTGCAGGCACTGCCGGCGCACCCACAGCAGCTGGCCAACAACCAACTGCACCAGCAGGTCCAACAGCTGATCAAATTGCACAGATGCCACCAGTCGATGAGAATGAATACTCTCGCGGAGCTGATGATGCAAAGATTACACTTGTTGAGTATTCAGATTTAGAATGTCCATTCTGTCAAAGACATCATGAAACGATGCTACAGGTTATGGAAGAATATGATGGCGACGTCAAATGGGTAATGAGACACTACCCTCTTTCATTCCATCAGTATGCACAAAAAGCTGCTGAAGCTGCAGAGTGTGTAGGTGCAGATGCAGGCGACGAAGCATTCTGGAAATTTGTCGACCTATACTTCGAGCGAACCACAGCAAGTGGTACAGGTTTCCCGCTTGAAGATCTGGCTAGCCTCGGTGAAGAAGCCGGTGCAAATCCAGATAACGTTCAAGGCTGTATCGATAACGACATCATGGCTGGAAAAGTTCAGGAGCAAATGGCTGCTGGCACAACAGCTGGCGTGAGCGGTACACCAGGTACATTCATTGTTACCGAAGACGGTGTCCAGGAATTAATACCAGGAGCACTTCCCTTCGAACAAATCAAGGTTACTATTGAGAAATATCTCTAATTAACTGAGTAAGAAACAAAAAACCCAGGGCAGTGCTCTGGGTTTTTTTATGTCACAATTAAAGTTGTGAACTTGATTGTTATTGACTTCAATCTTCCTGAATCCAATATCTCACCACCTTCTAATCAGCCAACCCCTTTTTCTGAGCCAAAGAATTGCAAAGGGTATAAGTAGTAAGAAAATATTGGTGAAAAATACCCTTGCGCCTAATATTGTATAGAGCCACCCGGCAATCATAGGCATCGTCGCATTTCCAATAGCCACGATTGACTCGTCAATACCATTTATCACACCCTGCTGTCGTTCGGTAACTTTGTTAGTGAGGATAGTTTTAAATGTTGGATTTGCCAAAGAAATGCCTAGATTTATTAAGAACGAATTGACCATAAATAAGACTAAAGTAATATTGACGCCAAAATGATACAGATTAAGCGGAATAATCGGGATCAGACATGATCCTAAAGCTACCAAAAAGAAGCTCAAGTACACGGTTTTCATCGTCCCGAGCCACACAACTACTCGGTGAGTAACCACGACTTGATTAAAAATAGAGAATAATCCAATTGCGCTTAGAGTCAGCCCCAACATTTGAGTAGAAAGACCGAGATGATGATCCATGTACAAAATGAAAATCGTCACAAACGATGAGAGGACGAGTGCAAAAAAGAGCCGATACAGCAATATTTTAAATACCCCTGGCGATCGTCTAAACTGCATGATTTTTTTCCAAAAATTGAGTTCGCTCCAAAATGACAGTTCGAGCTCGGTGTCGCGGTCTTTTTCTGCGAGAGATTCCGGCAACATGAAGTAAATAACGAGTAGTGTGACCAGAGAGATTAAAAATGCAACCGCCGCAGTCCCCGCAAAACCATACTGGCTAGACGCTGTCAGTCCGCCAAGCGCTGGACCAATCAAAAATCCAAATCCAAACGTTGCTCCCATCGCACCAAAGGCTTTGGTTTTTTCTTCAGGTCGTGCCACATCGGCGATCCATGCTTGGGCAACTGAGACATTTCCGCCAGTAATTCCATCAACTACTCTGGAGAATGCAATAATATACAGTGGAAGCTGGAGTCCAAAAATCATTGTTGGTGGAAAAAAATACGCTGCGCCAAAGATTAACCAACTAATGGACGTGCCCAATTGACTGACAAACAATAATGGCCGACGACCATATCGATCACTCAGTGCGCCCAATACCGGCGATCCAATAAACTGAAACAGAGCATATGACGACAACAATGCTCCATAAAAAATGCTTTCCCACGGCCCAGGTGCATAGAGTTTGACCACCATTGGGAGAACGGGAATAAGCAACGTGAAACCGATGATATTTACAAACGTTAAGAGCAAAAGGGGAGCATATTTTTTCATGAATGTATGTGGAAAATGTCTGGTACCTATTGAGTGCGGAGATCGTCGTCAGCTTCAAGCTGCTCTGGACAATCACCACCCCAGAGTCCAATCTCTTTCTCGCGGGCAATTTCTTGCGCTGCAGAGAAGGTTTCTTGATGCATAACATCGGGTGGATAGGTTGCAACTTGCGCAAATCCTTCATCCAGGAGAATTCGATTTATCATCTGGTCTTCAATATATACGTATCTTAAAAGCCGACCATATCGATCGGTTTCAGAAACATCTTTGACTAAGGTAACTGTTTTATTTTCAACTAATTCGATGTTTCTTTTTGTCGCGGCTGTACCGTAGCACTCAACGACAGCCCCGTCCTCTGGGGTGTTCATACCGATGTAGCGAACTCGCTCACCAGATTCAAGCACAATTGTGTCACCGTCAATCACACGAGTGACGAATGCAGTCTCAACGGGACGGGCTTGATCAGTCTCTACTCCAAGGACTGGCGCAGATGGATTTGGTTGATCAGGATTCTCTGTTGGAGTAGGAAGCAATAATGAAAATAATCCCATAGCTAGGACAATTCCCAAACTCATCAAAACACTCATGCTAGAGGCAGATCCACTCGAGCCCAAACAACGCCAATTGTTGAAAAATCTGAACATACCTATAGTATATACCGAACCCACAGAACTAGAAAGGCAACAAGACTATTAATCAGCACCAATGGCATGGAAAGTATCAGAAAATGAAAGAATTTTACCGACCAGTGTTCTTTTTCGGCTTGACTAAACGCGATCACATTACAGGCAGCAGCGATCGGAGAACCTGCGCCTCCAATTGAGGTTCCTAAATTTAGCGCCCACCATAGCGGATACACCGTCAATCCAGAGGCTGACATTGCCTGAATTGCACCCACCATTGTTATGTTGTACGGGACGTTATCAATAAAAGTAGATAACACCGCAGAGCCCGTAGTAATCAAGAACAAGAGCGTAGTCATGTTTCCTCCTGACAAGGTCACTAATTGATCTGCGAGCAGCACAATTACTTCTGTAAATTCTAGTGCACCGACTACGATAAATAACCCCATAAAGAAGAATATGATTTCCCAATCAATCAAATCTTTGAAGACTTTTTCAGGTTTGCGATGAAATATGAGCATAGCCAAAAACGAGCCACCGAGTGTTAGAGTAGCATTATCCAAAGTCACTCCTGTGAGCGTGAAAATTTGTTCCCGAAAAATCATTAGTAGAATCACTCCAAGCAAAATTGGCATCCCTTTCTTGAGAATGGTGAGATCTTTTATTGCAGCTTTTGGATTAAATAATTGAACGTCTTTTTCGCTGACCTTCACTGCAGCTAATGGCTTTCTGAATACAAACAAGCTATACACCATGGTTACCACCGAAAGGAGTAATACAATCAAACCTGAATTGGAAATAACTTCCCCAAATGAGAGTCCGACTGTTTTGGCCTGATAGTAGGTAGTTGGATCTGAAATAGGGGTCATCGCTCCAGATAAATTTGCCATCACTACTAATACAAAAAAGTATGGCATATAGGGCAATTTAAATGTTTTTATCAATACAACTAGCACTGGCGTCAAGATAAGAATCGTGGGAATATTAGAAAAAAAAGTGGTCATCACCAGCGTCAAATAGCCGATTACCACCAATAATTTTTTTGGCTCTCCCTTCACTAATCGCACCAGCCAGATTGCCAGCGCCTCAAAAATTCCCGATTCGCGCACAATCCCTACCAACACCATCATTCCAATCACAAAACCTAAAATATCTAAATTATGGCTAATAAATGAAAATGCATTTTCCTGTGAAGAATGCGTGGCGGTCTTAAACACTTGCATCAAAATCAACGACGTCGCGCCAAGAATAGAGACAATTACTTTATTTACTTTTTCAGAGATTAAAAAGTAATACACCACACTCAATACAACCAAAGACAATAGTGAAAAAAATGATAATCCGTATACTTCCATATCCAAATCCAAGTACTAGTCGCTACTACAGCTCTGCAACTACCTTAAAAATACCCATGCAATTTCATACCGTACGCGAGCGCTTTCTTAATTTCAGAACGCGTTACCACTCCTACGAGCTGACCTTCTTTAAATACTGGCACGATGTATAAGTCATTCTTAAGAAAATCAGCGGTAACCGCCATGATGTTGTCTTCCATATTCACTGCGGTGAAATTTTTTCTCATGATCGTTTTGACCGTGTTGTCCTTGATATCTTGACAATTCTCAGAGAAAAATCCTTTGCGATACATGGCAGCTGCCATCTGGATATTATGTCGAAACTGACTCGGAATTGTTGCTGCTGCGATATCTTGAATTGAGAGCACACCCACGACGTGGTCATGACCATCCACCACAATTAAGCCATTTATGCGTTTTTTGATGAACGTCTTGAGAGCTTCGATAACAGTAGTGTGGTGATCAATAGTGATGACATTTTTATGGTAAATTTCTGAAATGAGCATGGTTCCATACTATCAATACTTTGAGATACCTGTCTAGCGGAGAGACAAAAAAATCAGACACTTTCCGCAAAGAAAGTGTCTGATATACTGATGGAGTATCGCTTAAATAAGTTATTGTTTCATCATACGACGGTGGCTACCAAACCTGTCGTGAAATGGTGCAACATCATCAAGTGATACGCCTTCTTGTTCTGCCCAAGCTTCTAGTTCTGCTCGGTGTTTCTCAAACAACGTCTGCCGTTGTTCGGGCGTTATTTCTGTTGAAGAATCACGCAGCTGCTGCATTGCTGCCATATGTTCCTCCTTAAGGTGTAACAGCGAGTCTCGCTGCTCTTCAGTGAGATCTCCTGAATCTACTGCCACTTGCAACCGATTTTCCATGTGGGTCTGCCTCTGGACTGCTTGCTGTTGTCGGACTTCGTCAAACACGGCTTTGACCTCATCTTCATTGAGGTTGAAGCGTTGAGTAAGTGTTTGGATCAAGGATGTGCTGTTTTGGCTTCCTAGGCCGTGCGCTGATACTTGTCCGGCTCCATACAGTGAGCCCGCGATGATTGCGGCTGCAACTGGCAGTAGAACTTTTTTATTCATGATACCTCCTTTCCATTGAATGATTACTTTGTACTGTCTATTAGAATACTGCGATAGCTTGAGAATTAATTGAGAATTGAAAAGCAATTACAGTATCGGCTACTCGATCATTACCCTGGAAAACTTGGGGAAACTAACGGTAAAAGTAGTTCCTGTAGTACTTGAGCTTTTGACGTGAATGCTCGCCCTGTGTTGTGTCACAATTTTCTTGGCAATCGCTAATCCAAGGCCATAACCGCCTGTTCTGGATTGAGTCCGTGAGCTATCGACTCTATAAAATCGATCAAAAATATGTGCAATATGCTCTCGAGGAATGCCCATTCCCTGATCTACCACTCTCAGCTCAATCGTTCTGCGATGCTCGGCAAGTGATATTGTTACCGTTGAATTGGATGGACTGTACTTGATCGCGTTATCAAGAAGTAGCAGCTCTAAGTCCAGGAGAGAGCCATAGTCGCCAAAGACTTGGTATTGCTTCTTGATACCGCGTGTTTTGATTGCGATCTGTTTTTTTGTTGCGAGCGGTGAAATTTGCTTGACTGCTTGTTTGGTAAGCTGAGACAACTCAATTTGTTGATGATCAAGCTGCTGATGCTCAACTCGAGCTAACTTGAGCAAACTTTCAGTGAGCATTCCAAGACATTCAATATCTTCTAAATTTTCTGTCAGAATTTTTTTGGTGGATTTGGGAAGAGAAGCATCCATAAGATTAACTTCGATTGAGGTCTTGAGCGCTGTTATGGGTGTTTTGAGCTCGTGCGCAGCATCAGCGACAAGTCGCTGCTGTTCTTCTAGGATTGATTGGATCGGTCGCAAGGTTTTGCCCGATAAAATATAACCAGCAATTGCAAACAACAGTGCTATTAATCCATTCACCACCAAGAGTTGCAAAAAAATCTGTTTCTTGGCCAACGCTAGATCAGCACGCAGTATTCGCTCAACAGGTGTCTCACCTTCAGGCTGCCCAATCCGTCGAAAATCGCTCAAGATCCGCTGCTCAATACGTGTATATTCCTGCTCAATCACATACGTCGTCCGAAAATACACGATTGCACTCACCGAACCAGTAATAAAAAGCACGATTAACAAATACCATGCGGTTAACTGCAAGCGAGCTGAAAGAAATAACTGCATTTTTTACTTCCCAACGCCAAAACTGTACCCAAATCCACGCACCGTACGCAACAGGGGTAACTCGTCTGGAAACGGCCGGTCTATTTTATTGCGCAAGTATCCCACATACACTTGAGCTGTATTTGGTAAAACATCACTATCATAACTCCATACTTGTTCGGTAAGCTGATCTTTACTTAAGATTTGATTTTGATGTCTCATGAAAAATTCAAGCAATGAATATTCCTTTTTAGAAAGTGAAATCGGTGCACCGCTTCGTTCAACCTGCTGGGTATGGGTGTTGAGCGTTAGCGTGCCAGCGGTCAATGTCGTGTCCGAAACTTGCTGTGGGCGCCTCCCAAGCGCCTTAACGCGGGCTAAGAGCTCGGTGAAGGCAAAAGGTTTGGGTAGATAATCATCTGCACCTGCATCCAAACCAGTCACTCGATCGGGAACGGCAGATTTGGCTGTGAGCATTAGAATTGGTGTGTGATTGCCTTCCTCCCGCAAATCTTTACAAATTGAGATGCCGTCTTTTCCTGGCAGCATTAGATCAAGAAGAATGACGTCATACTTCTCTACACTTGCCATGTCAAAACCACTGTCACCATCATATGCTACATCAACCACATGCTGTTGCAGCTCCAAACCTTTTTTTATATAGTTTGCAATCCGATGTTCGTCTTCGATTACTAAAATTTTCATTATTGCGATATTTGTGGCATGAGTAGTTGCACGGAGTTATTCAATAAATGCTCATAGTCAGTACCTTTATTGTACTCACTAAATTGAGAATTTGTTGAGAGCTACTATGCTCGATATGATATACTTATAGTATGAAAACTCAGGTGGACGGTGATGCACACGCACGATTGCAAAAGCTTTTGGATTCAACGCTTAAATCTTCGGGTGAGAGCGAACTGCCTGAAGTTTCCATTCCAGTGAATTTCCTCTTTTTACTCGCTGTAGCCAAAGACTTACATGAATTGTTGCTCGTTGCTGATCCAGAGGTAGACACCGGACCACTCGAAGCGGCGCTTACCATAATCGCAATCAATGCCCCTGTACGACAACTCGTTACTACTGATCTGGCAAAAGCCGCAGTCGCAGAAAACCAATACGATCCTGGAAAAGTTGCAGCGTTATTGGCGAGTTCTACTATAGATATCCCTATCTACCTGACCACTATTGCCAGCGAACTCACCGCTGCATTGCAAGAACCTGATCTTCAGCAGCAGCGTGCAATAACAAGACGCGTAGCAAGTCATCTCTACCATGTGTTTGAAAACATGACCACACAGACTGTAGATGATTCGTATTTGAAAGCTACGTTCAAAAGCATTCTCGACCAATTGCAGTATTTTGCTACAACCCTTGGCGAGAAAGATGATGATCTCAATAGGGAAAGATCCCGCGTAGCAGGTCAACTCGATATACTAAACTCAACCCCAAGTCCACGAGTTTCCGCGCCATTCCCCCAAGCTGCGGTCCGATTACTAGCCCTCGCAACTTCTAAATATCCAGATCTTTTGCCAGACGAGCTCGATGACAAAATTGTTTCAGAGCTACTTTTAAACCTCGAAAAACCAGAGGATAATCTCTTTGCAATCCTGACACTCGTTGCGCATCTCGACGATGAATCACTAACTCCTGAGTTCCAGGAAAAAGTTTTAGAAATGCTTGAAAATGCCACGAGTGAATATCATTCAAATGAAGCGTGCCTCATGCACGCAAACCTGGCATCAGAGGGGATCGCGCGCTTAATCCCTGCCGATAGCACACCTCAGACCTCCCGTCAGATCGCAAACATCGCTCTCAATTGGTACAAAAATGCTCAAAATGTTTCGAGGAGTTCAAGCAAACCGGCAACGGCACCCAAACTCACTGAAGTAAGTGCGTCAATACAGCAATTACTCCATGCCATACACCCCACCGACAAGGCCAAAGTACAGCATGCGGAAGATGGTGACGATCAAACCGCCTTCAAGTTAGGCTCAAATGAATTGAGAATAATTGGCGAAATTGTGGCATACGAGAGTGATGCGCCGCTCGTCAAGCAGCTGACTACTACGCATCTTCCTGAAATTCCGGAGCTTTTGACCATATTAACTGAGCTCATGAAGTCCGCGAGTCGATCTGAACAATGGTTTGATTACCTCCTGAGGTATCTTCATAAGGAGCATCACCTCCTCACAGAAAAAATTAAGGGTACATACCTATGGGTAGCGCTTCTAGAAAGTAAGGGTGGAGCATACAAGCATAAAATCTACACAATTTTATCTGATGTGTATGACAGCGATGAGCAAGCATTTGTGTATGACTGTCTTGACTCAGACAAATTACACTGGGCAGAAGAAGTACCGTTCATTCATAACTTAGTTAAGCTTAAGAAATCGTGGTGGCAAGATCGCCAAGGCAAACGGCTTGAGACGGTGCTTGATGAGCTTGAGGATCCAACCTGGGCTGAAAAACTACATGCTGGTGAAGAAGCTCAGCTTATTCAGTTACTCCTTCCCGAACACGTGGGTGAAATGTCTGACTACTCAGTTGATAATGACACAAATCTTCTGGAGAGGATGCAGAATCATTTTGTTTCAATACTTACCAACCCCAAAGTTTCTGAGCAGATTCGCGGTCAAATTTCTGGATGGCAGATGCAAATCCTCACTCCAGCAATATCCGCTGAAGACCTACTGCTCATTCTCAGAACTAATCGAAACCAAATACATTTGTTCACTCATGTGAGGAGTCTCTTCGTGGGGCACGCCACTGCAGGTCAGTTGATTCTCGCTGCCTCAGAAAGCTTGATTGACATTGCTATGGCTATGCACGCATTTCAACACATGCTCCACCATACCATCGAAATAGAAGTAGAACCAAAACTCAAGTATGTGCTACAAGCATATTTTCAGTACTGCGAAACGAACAGTCACCTACTTACCGTTCGATCTTCAGAAAGCCAGGCGCTGAGGCGACTGGGTTCAGATCCTAAGCTTCTCGAATTGTGCGATAGAGCAGGCTTATCAGAGAAACTTAATCAACTCCTAAAAATAGTAAATTCAAATGCCTAACTGTGCGATTAATTAATCGTGCTCGATAAGCTCATCAGCATGATCATCTTCTAGTTGGTGATCAACTTCCTTTTCATCCGAATGGTCGTCTTCTTCCTGCTCGTGAGCATCGTCGTCCTCCTCATCGTGCTCATCTACGCCTATAGCATGGCCATGTGAGTCAACTCCTGATTCCGGATGGTCATGTGGCACCGCATAAAATACTCCCATAATCACCAATGTGCCAAGAATAAATGCAGCAACAGAATTCATCATCTTTGACTCCTCCTGTGCTTTGGGTAAAAAATCACTTGACCCTAGATATAAAAACATACCGGCAGCAATTGCTAAAAGATGTCCAATTATTTCTATTTCAGCAAAGATAAAGAGCACCGCAGCAGCACCCACAACAGAGAACAGTGCGGAAATTATATTTACCACAATAATTGATCGACGACGCCACCCTGCTTTGAGTAGAATTCCAAAATCTCCAATTTCATGGGGAACTTCATGCAAGAATGTTGAGACAGCAGTTACAACTCCCAGCCCAGGATTCACCATATAACTCGCTGCGATTGCCACACCATCAATAAAATTATGAATGGTATCTCCCACCAGTACCATCCAAACCGAACTTTCTTTTACCGCATGCACATGAGTGTGTCCACCATGGTCAGCATGACCATCGTCATGGTGATGCAAGCCTGTCGCAAAGTTTTCAAAAAGATAAGAACCAATAAATGCCAAGAGCGTGATCATGAAAGCGACATCGCCAATTTGATGGGTAGCTTCAGGTAGTAATCCGACCAGCGCAGTGGTGAGTAAAACCCCAGCTGCAAAAGGGACCGAATATCTGGTGAGCGTTTTGGTCAAAGACCTGACGTACAAAAAAAGCACACCGCCAATTAAGGCAACGACGCTGCCAAATAAAACAAGACCAATAATTGGAAGAAAGGTAGATACGTCTGACATGGTGATCCTAGTTATTTACAGCGCGCACACATCCCAAAAAACTCAAGCGTGTGTTCACTGACGGCAAATTTATACTGGTTTTCAATGTACTTTTCAGCAGCCTCAAGCCAAGAGCCATGAATTGCTTGGATACTACCGCAATTGTTACAGACCAAATGGTGGTGGTGCTCGTCGTTGAGCTCGTAGCGGAGTTTATCTTCTTTGAGAAAAACGGTTTTGACGATGCCGAGTTGCTCATATTTTTCTAAAATACGGTAAATAGTTACTTTATCTGCTGTTTGTCCCTGCTGTTGCAGGTGGTCTTCAATCTGCTGAACGTCGATTGGACAATTAAGCGCGTGCAATGTTCTCAGAACAGCTAGTCGAGAGGGGGTAACTCTAAGGCCAACTTTTTTTATAATTTCTTCATAATTTTTTTGCATAGCAGCTATTATATGCAACTTACTTGCATATGTCAATGAGTTGCATGTAGGAAATTAGGAGAGCGGGGGAGGTGAGAATTTAGGAACTAAATGTAAACGCATACGCAGATACACCTTCGTCGAAAATAATATCAATTCTGTGTCTACCGTAGTCGTCGCCCAAATCGAGCAAATCGTATTTTCGTGGCCGATCAATGACAATTCTCCCCTCTTCATTCATATCTTGTGTCTGGTACTCGAGGGGAACAGGCTGACCATTCAGAAGGATTTGAACGGTTTGCGTACCCTCTGAACCTGTTGAAAAATTATCGTCTGGACTCAGTACTAAATGGAATTTTTGACCTAAAAAGTTGCCGCTCAGTGTCGCATCCTGCTCTTGAGCACTAATTCGCTCTGCCTCGACCAACCAAGCGCCAGAAATCCCTACGTCGTCGTCAGCTAAGGTGTTTGAAAACTGGTACTCATCAACTTGGTCTTCTGCAATGCTATTTTCACTTGTGTAGTGCGCTGCTCGCTTATAGCCGAGGTAAATCTCTGGAGTTTGGCGACGGCGCGCTGTTGAAACTTCATCTTCAGCTTGATCGCTAATGGCAGTTTCACCGAGAAGTTCGCGGATTTTATTTTCGGTTTCTAAATATTTTCCTTCGCCAAAATGAGTATAACGAACGTTACCTTGCTTATCGATTAAATAATGTGCTGGCCAGTAGCGATTTTGGTATGCACGCCAGATTTTAAATTCATTGTCCTGCACAACCGGATACTCAATTCCATAATCTGCCATGGCTTCGAGTACATTTTGTGTGTCTTTTTCAAATTCAAATTCTGGTGAATGCACGCCGATGATTACAAACCCCTGGTCCTTGTATTTTTCATACCACTCAGTGACGTACGGAAAGGTGCGAATGCAATTAATACACGAGTATGTCCAAAAATCGATGAGCACCACCTTGCCGCTCAATTCATTTGCAAGCGTCAATGGCTCCGAATTAATCCACTGCGTGCCACCAATAAGTTCTGGAGCTGGTGGATAGATATTTTCCTCAAGGAGTGAAAACATAGGTTTGCCGCCAGCGTCCATGTCATTTCCTGCACCAAGTGAATCAAGTTGGTTGGTTACAAGGTCAATTTCTTCAAGTCTAGTAAGACCGGTGCCATAATTTGGAAAACGATCAAGAATCCATGTTTGGAACTGTCGATCGACATTAAAATGAATTGCTAACCCTGTCACGATCATGAGTACGCCAAATGCTTTTTGAATGGTGCCAGTGTTTTGAACAAGAAATGGCGCTTTGTTTAATAATTGTCTGCCACCTCGAGCGATTGCAAGCATCGGTAGTGCTGTACCTATTGCATACGCAAGCGTGATGATCGCTGCAGATCCAGAAACTGAACCCGTAATTGCCAGCGAAATCACTGATGCCAATATAGGACCCACACACGGTGTCCAGATAAGACCAAGGCTCAAACCAACAAACACACCCCCCGAAAAACCTTCATGTGAACCTCGCGGACTAAATCGACTAAAAAATGTAAAAAACCGCTCAAGTACTGCCTGTACCTGCGGTATTACCAAGCTCAATCCAAAACCAATAATCACTACAACAGAGAATGACCTCAGTGCACCAGCGGATATGCCAGTCGCCTGCACGATACTCGATAAAAATAGGGTAAAAAAGGTAAAACTTAAAACAAAACCAGTTACAACTCCGAGCGGCCTCCGTTTACCCTCCCCCACAGATCCAGATAAAACTATGGGTAGTACGGGCAAAATGCAGGGAGAGAGTACGGTCACAATCCCTGCTAAAAACGCGAAGATTGTTAAAATGACCATGCTCTCCCCCTCATGTACTTTATTTTACGCAAAGCACCTTACATTTTGCTTACAAATCGGCTGCAACGCGAATCGCAACAACCTATTGCATTTTAATATTCATCCTCCATCATAGCGTCATCTGTTCCGCCACCTTCTGGCTCACCTTCATTCGTGAGATCTCGAATCATTTCTTCATCAGCAGGTGCAGTGTCATCTACCATTGCATCATTTGCAGGTACTGTTTCTTCCATCACAGCTGGTTCAGGTGTAGTTTCTGCAGTTTCTGGTGTGCATGCACTGAGTACGAACATAGACATGAGTAGTCCAGAGAATAATAAGATTTTTTTGGGCATATGTGCCTCCTTTAGAAAAATACTACTTATACAGATGGCACCAGTCTGCGTGAACAGTTTTCACTGGTAACCAGTTCCCACACTCTATGCGAATCAAACACCTATTGTCAAGCGGAGAGCGCCTCGTAGCCTTGAAAAAGGGCCTGTATTCTGCTAGGATGAATGCACTTACACTTTTGGCATATGACGCTAAAATCAGACAAAACAAGGAGGATTTCATGAGCTCACTTTCACTTTCAGCAGGTGACGTACTAATCAGTAACGGCAAGGCTCATGAGATTGTAGAAATTCGTGACAAAAAAAACGGCAAAGGTGATAGCAAACAATACGTATATTTTCGCCCACTCTTCACAACTACCAAATCAAAAACAATAATGTGTTCAATTCCAATTGATAACATTGAATCCACAAATAAACGAAAACCAGTCACAAAGAAGAAGCTCAAAGAAATTTTCTCTATCCTTAACAGTCCAGGCGACCAGGAAGAAATTATCAATGTTCGAACTGCCACAGAAACACTCAAAGGAAATGATCTGGAAGAAGTCGCAACGCTTGCCAAACAACTCTGGATGCACAAGCAACACCCTGATTGTAAATTTTCATTAAGAAAGCAACAACTATTCAAAAAAGCGCTCCGATTTCTGGCACAAGAAGTTGCCGTAGTTCATCAAGAAGATCTTGATGAGGCCAAAGAAACAGTGCTCAAGCAGCTTGATAAAGATACTTCGTATCTAAAAAATTCTTTCTAAGTCTATACTTATTCGCGTTTGCTTTCGTCTTGTGCTTCTTTGAGTAGATTTTCATACCAAAAACCCTGGCTTGTTTTTCTCAAGCCAGGGTTTTTTAACTACGTTGTGAAACGCTCTCTGTCGAAACTGAGAGGTTTAGTTAGGATAGCCTATCCACCACTCACCCTCTGGTGAGATATCGGCATCCCAGCCGTCTTGCTCTGTGCTTCCTCTGTAGGCAGATTTACAGATGCCGTCTTGGTTTTGGCAACCTCCGATTGGGAAGTTTTCTGCAACTACCGGAACACAGTCGAGTCCGACTGATGCACAGTTGTCTACTATATCACCGTATCGATTGGTGTATCCGTGAAATGTGAAATAGCCATTTCTTGTTCCATCCTCATCATAGATTGATCCATCAAGTGATTGTGGAATAGATACCCAAGTTCGAAATAATGCTGCAGCGCTATTATTATTGGTGCAGGTGTATTTACCAGTAGCTTTATCAAGACACCAGAAATGCGTCTCACTTGTGGCTGCATCAGCGTTGAGTGGGTTGGTTTCGCCAACACTTTCTCCTTGCAGGAAGTGCACGCCGTATCCAACACGGAGCCTGAATAGTCCATTAGGATCAGTTGGCAGGTAGTTGTACACATTTCCTTCACTCTGCCAAGAGTCTAGGCTATTCTTGCCGGTTGCATGGATTCTGTACGGAGCAAGTTCGGCACCAGTGTTTGCAAACTCAGGTGGATCTCCTGGAAGCGGTTGATAGACTCCTCGCGCAGGATAATTTAATCGACCCATATCGAGCCAACCTGCGCCTTTATAAATTCCACAGGTTTCATCACTCACAATACCGTGGTAACAAGATTTTACTTCCACAGAGACACTGTGTGTTCTCGTTAAAGCGCCAAGTTCACCACCAATTGCGTGATATTGAACACGCGCATCGGTTATGGCGTGTGCGCCGAGGAGTAACGCGCCACTGATCTGCTCAGGGGATGTTCTGTCTCTGAAGTAGAGCCATTTGTATCCTTCATGCTTACAGGTGTTCTCGGTACATGTTCCTGGCAAGTAGCTTTCAAAGTTCACCCCCGCTCCTGCGTAGGTTTGCCAAGGGTATGAAATGGTTTGACCGCCCGCCCATTCGAACATTTGAGTTCCAAAAATATCATTTAAGTCATTAGGATTCATTTTGTGCTCATGATCATAGTGACACCCGACGTCGTAGTTCCAAAGTCCATGCCATTGAGTGGCGTTGTGGAGTGACTCGTCGCACTCCGGAGCCCCTGCGTAGGGTTGAATACCTCCTGTGCCACCACCAGGTCGACCACCTGCTGGTGGAGTTCCTGTTGGTGTGGGAGTACCTGTCGGAGCTGGAGAAGAGGGAGGTGTGCCTACTGGGGGTGGTGTCGAACCACCACCACTCCCTGGTCTGCCTGGCCTGCCAGTATCACCACGGTCGCCCTGACCACCGCGTGGATCTGTGCCTTCACCCCCGCCTCGGCCGCCTTCTGCGACTCTGCCGCCGCGACTTTGCGCTTGGCTTCTGTTATCTGTTGATGAGAAATTGATTATATAGCTCGTTCCAACTACACCTACCACTAAGAGCAGTAGTAATCCAACCACAAAAACTTGCAGTGAAAATGTTCTATTAAATAGGCGAACCTTTTTGGTTCCCACTTTGAGAACTTCTTTATTTTCGCCTGATGAATTTTTTTCTGCAGTATTGTGTGCAGCGCTCGATGGTGATGACATATGGTAGCCTTTGCGTTTTTACGTACTTTCCATAGTACTGGAATTTTGGGTATACTGGCAACAGGGAAAATTTATAAACAAAATAGGAGCATATGTCAGTCAAAAAAAGTAATAATGAAAACAAAATCGTTCCAGGTGGTGCAACAGGTGGAATGATGCTGGTTTTGCTGTTTCTAGCACTGTTTGTCACAAATAGTCTGGTTGTTCACTTCGCCAATGTGTGGTTTCCAGAAGCTGTTGTACTAGGAACCAATACTATAAGCAGAGGGTGGGCACTACTCCATGCGGTAGGGTCACTTTCACTGATTGTGGCGTTTGCGGCACCATTTTTGCATTATTATGAATCAAGAAAAGCAGCTAAGCTGTCAAGTATGGAGTGGATGATCGCGTATTTTGCGATTAATGTTGGTGGAATCTGGGTTGTGTCACGATTTGCTGAGCAGTTTGGATTGGGCGTAAGCTCATGGATGGTGGTAGTCGCACTAGCACTAGTTTTGGATATTGTTCAGGGACTAGTTGTGATGAGCCATCAGAAAAATAGAGTACTGGAGGTTTAAGTTTTTTAATTAGTTGAGGGATAACTTTATAGATAGGGGGCGGATCTGTGTACACAGATCCGCCCCCTGCTTTGTTTTCAAAGTATTCTACTTACTCTGCAACGACAAGTGTTCCAACCATGCCATTTTCACGGTGTTCACCGACACTACAGTAGAATTCATATGTTTCTCCTGCGGCTGTCTCGGGGACAGTGAAGGTAACGACTGTTTCCTCGCCCATCTCAATTTCTGCAGACTGAACATTGAGCTCGTCGATCACAAAATCATGAGGCATTTCACCTTCTGAATTTGTTAACGTCAACTCAACAGTTTGACCAGGTTCAACCTCGAGTGTGTTTGGCGCAAAAAAGAATTCACCGGTATCCATGGTGACTTCTAGTGCAACGACTGCTTCCATAGCTTCGTCACCAAGTTCTTCAGTGTTCTCCATAACTTCTTCGGTGGAAGGCACACCTTCCATAGCTGAATCCGTAACCGTTGGCTCTGGTGTACATGCCGCCAAAGCTACACTTGCGATCACAATAAGCAGTGTACTCATGAATAATTTTGTCATAAGATTTCCTTAATTTTTATTACTACTACCAGCCGTAGTTTGCCACGAAACAGCATTCCAAACAAGTCTTTATTTTCATTTCTCGAGAATCTGATACACTTGCAACATGCAACCCACCAAAACAGTTGTATTAGTCAGCACCCGCATCGCCTTTGGACTTCTTTTTCTAACATCTGGAATTGATAAATTACTTTCTGATTTTTCTGCGACTGGCTTTTTGGAGGCATCGAGTGGACCATTTTCGCAGTACTTCAGTGCAATGGCAGGAAATAATCTTGTTGATTTTCTAGTTATTTTTGGTGAAATTGGCATTGGGATTGCATTGATTTTTGGAGTCTTTTTGAGCTTCACCGCAGTGTGTGGCATTCTTATGATGCTCCTGTTCTACCTTGCATCATTTCCCCCAAAAACTGGCTACATCAATCTAAATATTATGTATGCTTTTATTTTTCTAATACTCGCGACATTTGAAGAGGCGCGACATTTTAGTTTGCAACCATTTGTTACTAAAATACTGCGGCGATTGTTTACAAAACCATCTCCTGCAACTGCTGGGCCCATCAAACAATCTGACCGTTCATGATCTTTTCGCTGTGGCAACCAATTGGCGAATCCTCACATCAACTTGCCGCACGCGCAAGTCAACTTCTGGATGAAAAAACAACCCA
The DNA here is from genome assembly GCA_041747555.1 of Patescibacteria group bacterium. Lineage (GTDB taxonomy): Bacteria > Patescibacteriota > Microgenomatia > UBA1400 > PJMF01 > JBGTEY01. Next base: position 35,106 of record JBGTEY010000010.1, on the reverse strand, counting down.
CACTGGCACGCTCGATCCAATGGCAGAAGGTGTGCTGGTATTACTCTCAGGAAATGACAGATTTGTCAAAGAACATCTCTCTGACTGGAAAAAATCATATCGCTTTTCAATTCTTTGGGGAGTTGAAACTGATTCGGGGGACGCACTTGGTTTGATCACAAATTTCCTTGCCAAAACTCCCTCACCAGAAGCGCTCAAACCCGCACTCCTCCAAACGTGCGCCGCTTTTCCCAAAACCTATTCACAACAAATTCCCAATTTTTCTGCCCGGAGATTTTCTGGAGCTTCAGCGTACGACCACGCTAAAATCGGTACCGAAATTCCCAAAAAATCTCGTAACGTTTCACTCAGTGCTATTTCTGCTGACATGACTGAAGAATTGGACGGGGACGCAATTCTCAGTACTCAGCAGCACTCAGTTCGCAAAATTGAAGGTGCGTTTCGCCAAGAAGAAATTTTACAAAACTGGAAGGAAACACTCTCAGGACCAGAAAAACGTATTATTACTCGCCACCAAGTAACGGTCTCTTCTGGAACCTACATCAGACAACTAACGCAAGACATTGCACATAAAATCGGCATCCCCGCCACGACTTGGTCAATTACCCGCACCGCAAATGGACCATTTACCCAACAAGATTGCATCGAACTGTCCGAGCTCTCAGATTTAGGCTAGTAGTCACATCCCATTTTCGTGGAAAACTTTATAATATGGCTTCTTTATTCAAATACCACACAATTGCTTCTGCAATGGGTGTCGCAGACCTTTCTGGCTGCCCAACAATAATCTGTCGATCATGCGCACTAGTCAAAAACCCCGTCTCAACAATCATCGCCGTCGTCATGGGATGGATCGAGTGATCGTACCGCCACCAGGCAAAGGCGTAGTACCCACGCATATTTCTGGTGATGTTTGGATCCTTTGGGAGATTAGTTGATTCTGCATACAACGTCTCCATCTTACTCACGAGCTCACCGGCATCACCACTCAAATCCCTCCAAGGTGCAGCAATTTTAAAACCACTCGTGCGAACATCTTCACTCCCATCCGCATGAATTGCCACAAAGACATCTGCCCAGTAATCAGGCGGCACGGTCGCAGGGATAATATCAACCGTGATTCCTTTTTCTTCAAGTTGAGCAGCCAATAACTCGGCAATTTCGAAGTTTACTTCAGCTTCTGTTTTGCCACCACCCTGCGCTCCAGTATTTCCAATCAACCTTGAGAGTTCCTCGGGTAATTCACTGTTCTTCAAGTGCCCAACTTGAATTCCTACCGTAGGAGGTTTGTCCGGACGCACCCAATTTGTTCGCCATGAATTAGCGTCACCAGCGGGAACGGCGCTTTCTGGTTCGCCATACGGTGGAGCGCCAGAAATCTCAGTATTTTGCGAAAGAGGACTCGCTCTAAACCCGATGTATACAAGTAGTATAAGTAGTGTAGTGGTTAAAAATTTATTCATAGAAAAAAAACCCTCTAATCCTACCAAAAAATGCTCAGAAACCAGATTAATTAGAATACCAACCCAGATTGAGAATTTGTTGAGCATTTTTGGTCACACCCAACTAGATACTTGTGATTTTGGGTATTTCATTTACAATAACTTCTTCGTGCCTGTACATAGGCCAAAAAAGAACGGGTGAATAGCTAGAAATCCACATCATGTTACAAAAAGAAACCATTCGCAACATTGCCATTATCGCTCACGTGGACCACGGGAAAACGACACTTCTCGACGGAATGCTGAAGCAAACCGCAACCTTTGCAGAACATCAAAAAGAAAATGACCAAACTACAATCATGGACAGCAACGATCTCGAACGAGAGCGCGGCGTCACCATTGTTGCCAAAAACACCGCAGTGTTCTGGAAAGACTACAAAATCAATATTCTTGACACTCCTGGCCACGCAGATTTTTCTGGTGAAGTCGAGCGCGTGCTTAACATGGCAGACGGCTGCATTTTACTCGTAGACGCTGCAGAAGGCGTCCTCTCACAAACCAAATTCGTTCTCAAACTCGCGCTCAAACTCGGTCTCAAATGCATTGTCATCATCAACAAAGTTGACAAGAAAAATCAAAGACTCGAGGACGTTGAATCAGAAATCACCGATCTTTTCTTGGAATCAGCAACAGATGAGTCACAACTCGACTTTCCTGTACTCGTCGCCAGAGGAATCGACGGCGTCGTCGGCACCAAAACAGAATCACAAACCGACAATTCACTCACCATCACCGATAGCGACTCACTAATCCCACTTTTTGAAACAATTATTTCCCACATTCCAGCCCCAACCGGCGATGAAACCCTCCCGCTCCAAATTCAAATCACTTCTTTAGATGCTGACCAACACATCGGTGCCCTAGCAATCGGCCGTGTTTCTCAAGGAACGGTCAAAAAAGGCCAACGCATTGCGGTTCTCAACCCAGACAGCAGCAAAGCTCAAACCGCAACGGTTGAGTATCTTTTCAACTATCACGGACTCCAACGAAAAGAAATTGATCTCGCAGGACCAGGAGAAATCATCGCCATCGCAGGTCTCAAAAGCCCGGGTATTGGCCAAACCATCACCAATCCAGACCAAACAGCCGCACTCCCCTCACTCAACATCAGCGAACCAACCGTTAAAATGAAATTTTCGGTCAATACCTCACCATTTTCTGGCAAAGATGCAACCTACTCAACCTCAAGACAGCTCCGAGATCGTCTCACCAAAGAACTCGAGACCAACGTCGGACTCCGCATGGAACCAGGAGATACCGGTGAAAGCCTCACTATTATAGGAAGAGGTGAAATGCACATCGCCGTCCTCATTGAAACGATGCGTCGAGAAGGCTATGAATTTTCAGTGTCTCGCCCTCAAGTCGTGCTCAAGAACATCGGTGATAAAACACACGAACCTTGGGAACAAGTTACAATCGAAGTCCCAGAAGAATACACCGGCGCTATCACCAGCGGCATGGCAAAACGCTTAGCAATGCTCACCAACATGATTAAACTACCATCTTCTGTGCGATTCGAGTACGAAATCTCAACCGCCAACTTGATTGGTTTTAGAACAGAACTTATGACAACCACATCTGGAGAAGGCATTCTTAATTCTATATTTTTAGAGTTCAGACCACTCGCTCAGCGCGCAGAAACCAGTCGTGGCGGTGCAGTTGTTGCCCAAGAAACAGGCAATGCGACTGCTTATTCTATAGATAAGGCTCAACAACGCAGTCAACTTCTCGTCTCTCCCGGAGAAGAAATGTATGCAGGTCAAGTTGTGGCACTTAACACCCGCTCAGAAGACATGGTCATGAACTTAACCAAAGGCAAAAAGCTAACCAACATGCGCGCATCAGGATCTGATGGCTCAGTCACCATTACCCCAGCATTTAAGCCATCACTCGAACAATTTTTAACCTTGATTAGTGAAGATGAAATGCTTGAGGTTACACCGAACTTCTTGAGACTACGCAAGCAAGACATCACTCGCGCGCTCAAGCGCTAGCTTTTGGCAAAATATCATCCTCGTTTTCATATAAATCCTATAATTTAGATTATGGTATATACAGGTAGTTTATTTTGTGCTATAATCCACATCTAATTAAAAACCAATCGGTTCAAGCAACACATTTTTAAATTTCCCCTAAAGAATTTTTCAAATATACGACTTTTACCCATTGAGTAAAAGAAAGTATATATGGCATATCGCAATAATTCGCGTGGCAATAATTCGTATAAATCAAATAACAACCGTTTTCGTGGCGGGGGTGGTGGTGGATTTCGTGGTGGAAGACGCGGCAAGAGTCGCCCATCCTTTGACCCAACACTGCTCATAAATAAAGCAGCAACCCCAACTGATATTCCCGTATTTTCACCGGAAAATTCATTTGAAGATTTTAATTTTCATCCTCAGTTGCTCAAAGCAATTCAAGATAAAGGCTATACCAATCCAACAGCAATTCAAGATCAAGCAATTCAACCGCTCCTCGAGGGTAGAGACATGCTTGGAGTTGCAAGAACAGGTACTGGTAAAACAGCCGCGTTCCTTTTGCCACTCATTCACACAACATACAGACAAGATGAAAAGCGCGTGCTGGTCATGGCCCCTACTAGAGAGCTTGCAGTTCAAATCAGAGATGAGTTAGATTCATTCACCCATCAAATGCAGATGAACTCAGCACTGTGTATTGGTGGTGTTCCAATCAATAGACAAATTTCTGGAATCAGACGAAAACCTGACTTTGTGATTGGAACTCCTGGTCGTTTGATTGATTTGCACAAACGTGGAATCCTTTCATACAATGATTTCACAACCATCGTCCTTGATGAAGTTGACCAAATGCTCGATATGGGCTTTATTCACGACATCAGATATGTTGTGGAACGACTTCCCGATCAGAGACAGTCACTCTTCTTCTCTGCAACCATTCCTAAAAAAATGGACAGCATCGTTGCTAGTTTCTTAAGAAATCCAGTTCAAATTGAGATTAAACGAGAAACAACCACCGACAACATCACCCAAGATGTGGTCAGAATGAAGGGTCAATCAAAAATTGACGTCCTTTCTGATCTACTTTTGAGAGATGAGTTTGAAAAAGTACTCGTGTTCGGAAGAACCAAACACAGCCTTAATAAACTCGCTCAAATCTTGCAAGATCGTGGTATCAGAGTTGCGGCAATCCATGGCAATAAGAGCCAACAGCAGCGTCAACGCGCATTAACTGCGTTTAAGAAAAACAATGTTGATGTGCTCCTGGCTACTGATATTGCTTCAAGAGGACTTGATATTGATAACGTTTCACACGTGATTAATTTTGATCTTCCTGAATCATACGAAGACTATATCCATCGTATCGGCAGAACCGGTCGGGCTGATAAAACGGGAATTGCTCTTAGTTTTGTAGATTAACCCTGAGGTTGTTGCGGAGTCTCCTGTTGAGCAACTGCTTTTTGAGGTGTTCTAAAAAACACAATCCAGGATGCAATTTCTAGAGTACCAAGCACACCGGCAATCAGGATCATTTTCACACTCCCTTCCATCAGCAAGACGTGCAAGAAAATAAACCAAATTACTACATATACCGCGCTGTGAATTCGTTTCCAGTGTTTACCCAGTTTTCTGACTGCAAAATCATTCGACGTCAGTGCCATGGGTGTCAAAAGCAATAAAGCAATAAGGCCCATCAACTCATAATTAGAATATCTTAAAAGATCGAGATCATAGTGAAACGCAGGTAAAATTTTAACCCAGATCAAGTGCAGAACCACCAAGTAATATACCAATACGCCGAGCGCCCGACGAATACTCATAATAAAAACTTGCGCTGCAGTGAGCACGCCCTTGAGCTGAAACCGCTTGATCATGCCAGGAAGCAAGGTGATACCAAGCACCAAGATTGCTGCTTTACCTGAATTTGTGCCTAGTTCACTCCAGATTTTTCTTCCATCTGGATGAAAAATAGTGGTGATAAGAACCGTTATTCCTAGCCCATATGTGATCTGTATCAGGCGGATAAAGAGCATTTTCTTAGGGAGGAGTTTAGTAAGGATGAATTGTGAGATGGTCATAGATGCGATTTTCAAAATGTCTAAGCTTCATTGTATCAATTTCTGGAAAACTGGACTAGTTGAAATGCATATTTGACCCATACCTGTATAATGAATGTATAGACTAAATTTAGAGCACACGAGCCAAAGGACCACCCTGTCAAAAAAGAAACGAAAAAAATCACCAACCGCTAAGCAAGTATTTGCTAAGAATCCTGCATTAACTGCACTCTCCCCCCAAAACCAAGGCTTCAACCAACGCAATACACGGTCGGTTAAAATTCACATTCCACGAAAACCTAGTAGGTAATTTTAGCGCGCTAAATCAAGCACAGTGTCGATTCGTATTTTTTCCACGAAAGAATCAACGTGGGAGACGAGAATCATTGTTCCCCCATACTCATCTAACGCCTCGGCAATAATTGGCAAATGACGGAAATTAATATGATTTGTTGGCTCATCGAGTATTAAAAGACCTGGTTTTTGGAGCACCAATCTTGCAAAACTCACCAAACCCTTTTGACCTTCAGAGAGTGCATAAATTTCTGTAGAAATAATGTGTTTGTCAATCAAAAATCCTGCTGCCACCGATCGCAGCAATTCTTCAGAACCGCTCCCATCACCAAGGAGCATCGCCTCAACCAGTGATTCATGCACCGTGTGCTCGTAATTTAGCGTTGAGAAATCCTGACGATAGTACCCCACATTCACTCCTGGAGAAATTTCTGCTCCAGGCGCAGTGCCGCGCGCGAGTGATTCGATTAACGTAGTTTTTCCGATACCATTTGGGCCCTTGATGAGCAGGTGTTGGTTTTTTCCGAGTAAAATGCGTGCTGTTTTGGTAACTTCTTCACCTTTTTGCAAGACCGTAAATGAATCAATTTTCATGACCGTGCTTGGAATGTCCTTTTGGACGGGGATGGTGAATGAGCGGATTGTTTTATCTTCTTTTCTAACGACGATTTTTTCACTCTCGTAGGCTTCGACTTTTTCTTTCATTTTTTTGGCAACTAAGCGCATTTTTCCACCTTTATGCGCAAAATAGTTGATTTTTTCTTTATTTTCTTGAATTTCTTTGGCCATTCTGGCGTTTTTACTGTTTTCTTTCTCAATTCTGGCCGAAATTTGCTCAACCACGTCGTAGTAGTCGCCAATGTACTGTTCGACTACTTTGGTATGGCCATCTAAATAGAGCACGCCATCAGTAAAGGTATTTAAGAAATCTGCATCATGCGAAATAACAAGCACGGTCTTGGGATACGACATCAAAAATACCATCAAGTGCGCAATGCCGTCGGCATCGAGATTATTAGTTGGCTCGTCGAGCAGCAAAATATCTGGCTCTTGGATGAGTGCTGCGGCGAGTAGCAATCGAGCTTGTTGTCCGCCGGATAGTTTATCAATAATTTTATCGCTCTCCACATCAAGTTGTACTGCATTGAGTGCCCCACTCATTTTCTTTTGCAATATATGAGATTCTTCATTTAGGATATTGTCAAAAAATTTCTCAACTGTCTGTTCGCGTTCTTCTGGAGTGATAACTTGATGCGCTGTTGCCACAGTTGCGTCTTTTTTAACAGAAACTGCACCAAATTTGGGAGTAAGAACCCCAGTGATGAGCTTAAAAATAGTGCTTTTGCCCGCACCATTTTGACCCATCAGAGCTACCTTCATGCCGCGGCGTACGGTAAAATTAACTTCCTCTAGAATCTGCTTGTTAAAGCCGTATTCAAAGGTGACGTTGGTGAAATTTATGATCGTTTCGTTACTCATGATGGACTTAGTTTTCCAATCTGGTATTTTAACATGAAATGTAAGGAGATCGTGATACAATTAGTAATACACTCAAACATATGAAACTTAAAAATACAGTACTATCTTTTTTGGCGGTCACAATCCTCACTGTACCTGGTCAAGTACACGCGGCAAATGACTTCACTGCTGAGTACTTCAACAACACAACTTTAACGGGTGAACCCGTCCTTACCAGAATTGAGACAACCATTCAAAATGAGTGGGGAGTCGGGAGTCCTGATCCTTCTATCAATAATGACAACTTCTCTGCACGATGGACCGGTGATTTTGAGCTAGAGAGTGGTAGATATCTTTTTTCTACGTTTTCTGATGATGGCGTCAGGCTTTGGGTGAATGGTGAACTATTGATTGATCGGTGGGTTGATCAAGGTTCGACACTCAATCAAACCATGATTGATCTCGATTCAGGCGAACACACTATTGTTCTCGAATACTATGAGAAAAGTGGTGGTGCTACTGCAGCGTTGAGCTGGGAACTAGTTTCTCCAGACTCTGCAACTGGCTTAAGAATAATGCCGCTCGGTGATTCAAATACACATGGCAATAACGTTCCTGGTGGCTATCGAACAAACTTAAAAACACTTCTACCAGACATTAATCTAGTCGGAACACTCCAAAATGGCCCTGCAGGACTCACTGATCGCGACCATGAAGGACACCCCGGATGGCGTATTGATGAAATTCATGCCAACATGATGCCTTGGCTCAAGGTTCATCAGCCAGATCAAGTATTGCTACTTGCTGGAACCAATGATATTCGCCTCAATTACAATCTAGCTCAAGCACCAAACAGACTTTCAAACCTTATACAAGCAATCACTACTGAATTGCCCGATACTGATATTCTGGTCGCTTCGCTGATTCCAATTCAAGATTCCAGCATGCAACAACAAGTTGAGATTTTTAATCAAGCTATTCCTGGCGTTGTACAGAACTTACGCGACCAAGGCAAAAAGGTTCATTACGTCGATATGCACACTGTTTTGACCAGTGCAGACTTAGCTGACAATTATCATCCTACGGCTGAAGGCTATGACGCCATGGGCCAAAAATGGGCAGAGGCAATTACTGCCGTAACCGGCGGAACCCTTCCTGAAGATCCCGGTGACGGCGAACCCGACCCTGATCCAAGTCCTGAACCAGATCCCGATCCTGTTCCACCTGCTACCAGTGTCTTTACCGCTCAGTACTTCAACAATATTGATCTCTCTGGTGTGCCAGTCGTTACTCGAGAAGAAAATACTATCAATTATGAACTTGGGTATGCTTCACCTCACGCCTCAGTGAACTCTGACTTTTATTCCGCACGTTGGACAGGAAATTTCTCCTTTGACCCAGGGACATACACATTTTCAGTAACTGCAGATGATGGAGTCCGGCTCTATATAGACGGTGAACTTGTGATAGATCAGTGGAAAGATCAAGGTGCAACAACGTACACCGCAACCAGAGATCTTGGCGGTGAACATGAAATTAAAATGGAATATTATGAACGCTACGTCGGTTCGACTGCCATATTGAGCTGGTCTGAAACCACAGACACACCTCCTGGTGACGATGAAGATCCAGAAGTGCCAACCACAGATATTCCCCTCGATGCTGGATTTTTAGCAGAATATTTTAACAATACGTCACTCAATGGTGATCCAGCAGTAACCCGTATTGATCCAGAAATTCAAAACAATTGGGGATACGGCTCACCCGCGCCAGGAATTACTAACGATGGATTCTCTGCTCGCTGGCAAGGCCAGTTCACATTTGAGCCAGGATCACATCGCTTCTCTGTCACCGCTGATGATGGTGTACGCCTACTTATAGATGGTGAAACAGTTATTGATAAGTGGATTGACCAAGGACCAACAACCTACACGCATGACGCAGACCTCGATGGCGTTCACACAATTACCATGGAGTATTACGAGAACCAAGTCGGTGCGTTTGCTGCGCTCGATTGGTCATCACTTGATGAAACTGATCCCGGTGAAGAAGAACCAGAACCCACAGACCCTCCAACTCCCACTGATCAATTTACTGCAACGTACTTCAATAACATGAGTTTGACGGGAACGCCTGCGCTCGAACGATTTGAAACAGAAATCCAACACGACTGGGGACTCGACGCTCCAGATCCCAGCATAACCAAGGATTACTTCTCGGCTCGCTGGGTTAAAAATCAAGAATTTGACGCAGGTACATACAGCTTTATGGTTTCTGCAGATGATGGCGTGCGACTATACGTTGACGATGAACTAGTCATAGATAAATGGATAGATCAACCCAAAACTACGTATGTCGTTGATCTGGAGCTCGAAGCTGGTACACATGTAATCAAAATGGAATACTACGAGCGACAATATGGCGCTACTGCCATGCTCACTATTGCTCCGACAATAGAAGAAGAGCCCGTTATAGTTGATTCCGGTGACTTTTTGGTTGAGTATTTTAACAATATTACCCTCAACGGCGAACCAATTTATGCAGATATTCACCCCGAAATTGCGTTTAGCTGGGGCCTTGGATCACCACATCAGCTCGTTTCCAATGATTATTTCTCACTGAGGGCACTTAAAACAGAAACTTACGAAGCAGGAACGTATCGATTCACACTCGGGGGCGATGACGGAATTCGACTGTATGTTGATGGCGAGCTCGTCATTGATCAGTGGAAAGATCAAGGAACGACGTATTATGAAGTGGAGCAAGAACTGACCGCGGGTGAGCACACCGTCATGATTGAGTACTATGAGCGAACCATTGGTGCAGAATTACAATTTGAAGAAGTAAAAATAAACGATTAAAATTGCAATTTGAACATATCTCTTACTCCTTAGCAAATTGTTTAAACCATTCCGACCAAATTCGAATCCGTTTCTCATTCACGCCAGGATTTTTCATATTATGATCAGCACCTTCAATCATGGTGTACTGAACCCCAGGTTGTGCAGCTGCGCGGTAACTTTTCATAACTTGTGGGCTTAAAAACTCATCGTGTTCAACTTCTAACAAAAAAACATCTCCCGAAAAATCATGTAACGCTGCCAATGCCTTGTTGTCGTCTGGTGTGTGAGGATACTTCCTATACTCGGTTGTGTGAGGACCAACTTGCTTGTCAGGAAGGTCAAAAATATCGTCAGTGTAGAGCGCTGGGACACTCAGCATGAGGTGATGCACTTTTCGTTCTGAAGTCAGCAGCGTTGCTAAATATCCACCGTAGCTTAAACCTATGAGTGAGATATTGTCTGTGTCAATATGGTCCAGCATAATCATGAAATCGTATGCTGCTTTACAATCCTCAAAGTGGTCGCTGATTGAAAAGTCTGACAGAGTACCGCCAGTTTCACCGTGACCGCGAAGATCAAACAGTACCACAGTAAATCCCATTTCAACCATAGGCTTCACTCGAGACTCATACCGTGCCATTTGGCTGGTCCAGCCGTGGATACAGAGAATTGCGGGGCGTTTGCCAGAGTGATTTTCTGATTTGAGAATTGTTGCTCGGAGAGAATAACCTGCAACACTCTCAATGATAACGTTTTGAATGTTCATACATGCTCCTAGTTTCTTGCGATTGTGCCCCAATTGTACCAAACTTTTACTTCTGGTCCTCCACTTATAATTGGTATTCCTAAATTAGGTTAAGTGATATATAATATTACTATTAACGTATACTATAATACCGATACTATCAATACATAAGGAAATTATGAGTCTCATATCAAGTGAAGGGATGGAAATATATACACCACCTGAAGTCGACGATGCACAAGCTGAAAAACAAGTCCCAAAACCTTTCTATGTTTTTGACGCCGATGGAGTACTCACTGATGATAATCTGGACATGGTGCCAGAAATTTTAGACATTTTAACTAAACAACTTATTGCTGGCCAACCAATCGCGATTAATACCGGTAGAAACGTCGCTTGGATAACTGACCACATCTTAAGACCAATCAAGAGCTCCCTACAAGCATCAGGAAACCTGGAGGCGCTCCAAAATATCGTTGCATATGCAGAAATGGGCGCATTCCAAATTACCTATAATGAAGATGGTGATGAAGTCCAAACCATTGCAGACAACGTGGTGCCACTCCCAGACGACATCCGTGCAGAGATTGATGAGCTCTTAATTGCAGATCCTGCAATGTTCGTCGGTGAAATAAAACAAGTCTATCACGCACCACAAATTGACGAGTCTGTTGTCAAGCGAGGATCAAAACCAGCTGAGGCTGCAAAGAAAAAGGCTCAAATTTTAATTGAAGATATGTTTAAATCTCGCGGCATCGATGATTTCATCATTCTGGACGCTGGAATTGCACTGGTTGTACACCACAAAGATCTTGGCAAGCAATTGGGCATGGAACGCGCACTCAAATGGTTCAAAGAAACTCAAGGCGTTGATGCAGAAGAAGTTACTGCATTCGGTGATAGCACATCTGACATTCCCATGGCTGACAAAGCTCATGAATTAGGAAGAAAAACCCGATTTGTGTTTGTGGGAGAACCACCCAAGATTGAAGCGTGGCTAGCAAAAAATGGCGAAAGAGATTATGAGATTGTCTTACCAGGCATAGGTCTCCTTGCAGTTGCAACCATGACTTTCTTCACTCAAATTGACTGGAATAAAGAAGATGAGATAGAGTAGAATCAAGATAAATACAAAAGGAATCATCATGACCCCAAACCTCAAACACTCCTACACCGGCATCATTCTTGCTGGCGGACACGGCACTCGTCTCAGACCACTTACCCATGTGGTTGGCAAACCACTTCTTCCCGTTGGTGACAAACCAATGATCGCTCATGGCATCGATTTGCTCAAAAATGCAGGAATCACCAACATTGCAGTTGTTATAAATAGTCGAGATGCAGCAGCCTACTTGAGATATTTAGGTGATGGAAGTGAATTTGGTGTTTCGATTAGCTATGCATATCACCCTGAAGAAAGCTGGGGAATGCCATACGCTATCAAACAAGCAAAGCAAATTGCCAATCCTGATGACCGTATTGTGGTAGTCGCTCCTGATGTGTTGATTGAAAATGGAATTGTGGAAGCCGTTGAGCAGTATGATGCCCAAGCAGATGGTGCCCTCATTATTACTGCACATATGGATGACACCGCAGGGTATGGCTTGCTCGAAACAAATGAGGATCGTGCAGTTACCACCGTTATGGAAAAAGACAAATCTCGCCATGAGCCCGGATTTATTGAATTAGGCATGGTCTGCTTCCCTTATTCTCATTTTGAATTACTAGAAAAACTCTATCCAGCAGAAAGCGAATTGCCTGCACAGAGTATGTACAAAGCATTTCTAGAAGCTGGAACACTCACCCATGGACCTGTTGAAGGTTTTTGGACTGATGCAGGAGGTAATTTTGACCTGTATCATGAAGTTAATGAGCGGTTTAGAGGACGATAAATAGCAGCCCTCACCAACAAATCTGCGTAAATACCATCTCCCTACGCGCAAATGGTATGATGTCTTTACCGCATGGCTGAACTCAAAACCAAACCAACAAAAAAATCTGTAAAAGAATATATTGCGTCAATCTCTGATACTACTCAGCGTGCAGATGCTGAGAAGCTGGTGGAGATGATGGGCGCCGCAAGCGGCGCCCAACCCACCATCTGGGGCGACTCAATCATCGGTTTCGGCTCAACCCACCTCAAGTACGCCAGCGGCAAAGAACTCGATTGGTTTCCGATCGGCTTTGCAGCAAGAAAAGGCAAATTAAGCCTCTACCTCACCTGCGATCTCGATACATTCGAAACATTGCTCAAGAAATTAGGCCCACACAAACGTGGTGTTGGTTGCTTGTATATAAAAAAACTTGAGGATGTTGATGAAAAAGTGCTTTTGGAGTTGATTGAAGCTGGGCTGAATAATTAAGCACATCCATAATTCTGAATCTATTTGACCCTATATGATATAATATTAGGATGCAATTAAAAGAAACTTTAGACAGATTTCACCCAACAAGTCCAAGTATCCAAACTGAAGACTTGCCGACCCATGAAGAAATAAATGCCTTATTAAAAGGCACTTTTAAGCGCATTGAGTCTCATCCAAATTTTAAAAAACCTGACGACGAAACAATTCAAAAAATAATTTCAAACTGTCTTAAAGAGGCATATGCAATTGAAGCTGCCGCAAGAAATCCAGAACGATGGAATATTACAGAGGAAGATGCAAAAAGACAGCATCTCACCATTGTGTTGTCAGCAGCAGGAGGCACATATGCCGAACCAAGAAAAGGAAATTTCTTTGGACCAGAATGGTGGAGTAGATTTTCTGATCGAATTCAAAGTGACGCAGCTGCAATACTTTCTATTATGAGAGCTGGGGTAGCTGCTGGACGAGACTTTTCTGCTTTTACAGAAAAACCGTATCTTAGCTGGCTAAATTCTACTTTGAATGCCTTGCGTGCTGAAGTTCGTCAAGCTCTAGAAGATTCTGGCCAGAAAATAGTGTATGTAGGTACTCAGCTAGAAGGAAAAGATTTATTTAACGTACTTCGATCAGCAAAGTCATTTGTTCCGAAAGAACTTGTTAGAATTATCCGACCCTATACAGTAAAAGACACTGTTACACAGCTCCAACCACTTGCAGACTATATTCAAAAACATCTTCAATCAGAAGAAAATCCTGACGGATTCATCACTAAAGATGCAGTAATTACTGTGGTAATGTCCACACAAGCAGTTCGGTTTTTCCGCTTGAAACAAGTCAAAGATTTGTTCCCTCCAGGTATTGAACTTCGCCTATTCCCCGTTGCAAGCAGTGACCCCGCCTTAGATCCATTTACGAAAGCTGAAATTAGTGGCACTATTGCCAATCTCGCACTCGGACTGGGTGATATTGACCCTCTAGAATATGAGTTGGTTGGCGACACTTCAGAAAAATCATCCTAAAAAAATAGGATTCCTCTCGTTTCATATTCAAAAACTGTATACTATTGCAGAGTGCGTAGTTAAAAAACACGGCTCCGAGAATCCACACCAAAATGGCAAAAATCCTCCTCGTCACCGACAGCTACCTCCCCACCATCAGTGGTGTGACCACAGTTGTTTCAGAGTACGCTTTTGAGCTCAAAAATCTCGATCATTCGGTCAAAATACTCGCACCGTTTCACAAATCTGTCCCCCACACTAAAGACACCATACCGGTCAAAGGTATCAAAAATCCATTTCGACTTGATACCGTCATTCCCTTGCAATTTTATGCTATTCGAAAACAAATAGAACAGTTTAATCCAGACGTGGTGCATATTCACTCGCCAAGTTTTTTAGGGTTTTGGGCACGTGCATGGGCGATGCACTCAAATACAAAACTTGTAATTACCGTGCACGGAATCCCTAATTTTTTAGCAAAATATCTGCCATTTTCACGCTACTACACCAAACTACTGACCAAATTGGGATGGATGTACTGGAAATGGTTTTTACAACCAAGTGACGTGATTATCGCACCCTCACATTTTATTATTCAGGAATTAAAAAAATTACGTCTCAAGCCCGCCATCATTCGAGTACCTTTCTGGATAGAAAAATATCAAAAACCAAGGCATGTCACCTCTGAATCAAAAACGGTACATTTCTTATTCTTCGGCAGACTCGACCCAGATAAAAATTTAAAATTACTCATCAAGGGCTGGTCGCTCGTTCAACAAAAAAATAAACATCTGACCATTGCAGGCAGAAATCTAAAAAATCAGCGCCAAAAACTACAATCACT
Organism: Patescibacteria group bacterium; assembly: GCA_041747555.1. Classification (GTDB taxonomy): domain Bacteria; phylum Patescibacteriota; class Microgenomatia; order UBA1400; family PJMF01; genus JBGTEY01. The sequence goes on along the minus strand of JBGTEY010000010.1, from coordinate 20,020 downwards.
CGCCAAAAAATTAGGTTGCGAAACATCAGTCACCATTCTCGGAACAGTCCATGAAAAGAAAAAGGCCGATTTATTTTGTAACACTGATTTTTTCGTGATGCCGTCAAATGTTGAAGTGCAGAGCATCACTACCCTGCAGGCAGCACTATCTGGAATTCCCGTGCTTGTTGCTGACGCATCGGCGCTGTCCGAAATTGTAGAATCGTCTTCGCTTCCTCACCTCAAGTTTAAACAAAATAATACACGATTATTGGCTGAGAAAATTTCTGATTGTTGCCAGAACGTACCAAGCTATACAAAAAAATATACGCTCGATACAACCTTCAAATCATCATTTTCTAAAAAAAATGTCTTAGCAACACTCACGAAGGATGTGTACAACATTTGAGATATTCAAGTGTGAATGAGTTCATCTTGGAACTAGTTTTTAAAAACAAAAGTTCAGGAGCATATTTCCCTATTACCTCTGCCAATTCAGTTCATACTTCTGACTTGGATCAGACTCTTTTTTGTCAAAAAGATAATACTTTGAAACTGAAATTTTGTAAAATTTATGACCGTCTTCTTTTTTTGCATCGGTGAGAATTTCTTCCGTCGTCCCAAATCGATCACAGTACAGTGTATATGCGACCGAGCGCTCATCCACATTCTCAAGCAACTCCGCAACACCTTCAAAATAAACACCTCTGGGTTTCTCGCCCACTACGTGTTGCGCGACTATGTTTCCCGCCACTCTATTGTTGTCTGCGATCTCTAAACTATGCCTTCTCGATGGCTTCGACCGAAAATAAAGGTTCAAATCATCATCAAACACGTAATGCACTTCACAAATCCATGGTTGTGAGTCTCTGGTCGTAGCCAAAGAAAGATGAATAACGGTTGGGAGATACTGTCGAATGACGTTTTCAATGTCTGTGATCATAGTGCTGATTATAGCATCCAGTCATGTCTCAATTTGTGATGGATCGTCACCAAATCAGCAGTTTTGGCTGGTGGCTCGCTAGTTTCTTTGATTGCTGGTGCGTACGTGATTAATTACCTGGTCTAAAAACACGGTTATTTGGAATGAATCCGTGACAACACCTTGGATCGGTACTCTTCCAACAAAAGAGCGCCAGACAGCATGCCGAATACACCCGCCGGAATATCATAGAGGTGTGGTGAACCGAAACTAACCGGGAGCAACTGAAGATATTCTGTATCGACATTTGCTATAAACAGAAGTGTTAGTACGACATACGGAATTATAATTTGAGCTATGCTAATGGCTTTTGCTAAATCACTGTGTTGATCAATTTTTGTTTGAATAATGGTTATGGCAGAATCAATGATTACCCCGAGCATCATCCAATTGAACGTGGCAACATGGTTGCCAATATAATTTAGAAAATAGTGCAGCGCTCGCTCTTCAAACGGTGTTAAGATGCCTTGTAATTCAGCGCTCCTTAACTCGGGAACTTGAGTGTAATAATAGGTTGATACTGTCACAGATATAAGCGTGTATAGGACAGCCAAATTAGTTTTATTTAACACACTCTTTGTTTCAGTGTGATTTTCTAATGCACCAATTGCCTCTACCCCATCTTTTTTCATCCCGATAGTATACCTCATAAATTACTATAACAACTACATTGCACTCAGCAACTTGACACACCCCCAGATCTCCGTCAGACTGAAGTCACATGCAGACTAATCCATCAGAACGACTGTCGTCTCCTCACACCAATGATTCGTTCGCTTCGGCGCAATCCAGTTCAACGTATCCGTCGCCTGATACTGCTCCCAGAAGACCTCGTCAAAGTAACGCCGCTCGTTTAGCAAAAACACTGATACCGGTGTTAATCATTCTTGGCGCAGTCGGCCTCAGTGTCGCAAATATCTCCACACGGACCGAGCCTGAATCTCAAGCCGCGCCTGCAGCTCAAGTTATCACCAGAAGTTTTTACCTTGCTCCCAATGGAAATGATTCATCACCCTGCACCAGCTCCCAACCTTGCAAATCACTTAAAACTGCCCTGAGCCTCCCCGGAATTGGAAGTCAGGCAGGTGACGCAATTATCTTCACCGATGGTGTGTACACAGGTGAACAACAAATTATAGATAAACATTTTCAATACCCCGTAACCGTAACCGCAGCTACTCCATATAAAGCAGTTCTGCAAAATACTGGCATCGTACTTCGATTAAATAATGCCTACAACCTTCGCATTGCAGATTTAGAGCTTAAACACATCGAACCAATCCCCTCATGCGATCCAAGCAATAGTTCTGCATACATTATTCAGGTAAATGATTCGAGTGACCCTGGTGGCCCATTTGGTGCAAAACGAGGACCAGACAACGTCTACTACGATGCAAATTCCAAGCTCTACCCCAACGGCACCGATTATTCTGGTCAAATCACCTTTGAAAATAACATCATTCACGACAGCTATTGCAACGACCACATCAAGATTCAAAATGGCGGCGATATCAATATCACCGGCAATCTTTTCTACAATCAAGCCACCAAAAATAATCAGGCAGGCTCTACAGCGAATAATGGAACCACAGAAGAATTTATTGATGTGAATAGTGTTTTCAACGTAAAAATAAACAAGAATATTTTCTTTAATGATTTTGCAAAAAATGCCGAACCAGCTGGGTATATTGTGGTAAAAGATAGTAGTCTCGGGGTCCCAGAAATAAACCGAGCTGGACTCACTAATCAGTCGGGCTCTGTGGTTGTCCCCCACCCCAATGGCAACACGTTTGCGGTCAATTCCAGTAGCTCAAGTCCTGGCTCCAGGCTAGATACGTGCGATCCAACGGGCTCAAATTGCGATACTATCGTTGGCTCTAACTCAATTACGATTTCTGAGAATATTTTCTTCAACTACAGCACCACCGGCACCCAAATTCCTTGGCTCCAATTTGGCGCAGAAGACACGCTATCCTATGTGCTCAATCATGGATTAGTAGAAAACAATTTATTTATCGGAAATGGCACAGGTATAACCAAAGCGCTCTTCGAACTTGAAGGTGTCAACAATTTCATGTTCCGCAACAATACCATTACGGGCAATTTGCCAAGCAGACACTACGGCTATCGCCTCAAAACACAAAGTTTTTCACAAAACTATCCAAACAACAACGTCACTATCGCCAATAATATTTGGTCTGATCCAACCGGTACCATGGGGTCAGAAGATGGAAGTCCTGCGTATTTTGCGCAAGCTGACAGTAGCGGCATCACCTCAAACAGACTTCTGACTAACAATGTATTTTGGAATGGAGGAAATCCCATCCCCGTGGTGAATAGCTTCTTGGCACAATACACAGAGGACGCAACTCGCGTTGTTGTTAATCCTGATTTACCCGATGTATCGACAATTATTACACCCACCTGGAACGGCAGTACCTTTCGCGCTGTCCGCTCAGGAGCAATAGCCAGGGCAGCAATTTCTGACGTCTTTTCTGACATAGTGAGTTTTTACGGTGAACCGAACTCTAGCACCGTCATCGATGCAGCCAATCCAGATCTTGCTCCAACCCAAGATATTCTGGGTCGAACGCGCGGTCAAAATCCAAACATAGGTGCATTCGAGATGAATACAGCTTCGGCGCCTGTTCCAACGCCGTCAACACCATCAACTCCAACCAACCCAAGTCCCGCGCTCACACCGCAACCCTCTGCGAGAGTTCGCCCAAGTCCGGTGATAGGAACCCAGCCGAGCCCCATATCTACACCCACCTCTGCGCCCGTCACTCCACCGACAACAATTAATGAAATTAAAATCAATTTCCAACCACAAACAGCTTCGATACCCAGTGGCTATCTACCTGATTACGGTCAGGTGTATGGTGTCAGAAATGGTCAAACATACGGCTGGAATTCAAATATAGAATCAGCTACCAGAGAAAGAACCTCCAACGAATCACTCCTGCGCAATACGCTAATTCATATGCAACTTGGTGGTAGGTATACCTGGGAAATTGCGGTTCCCAATGGCACGTATCAAGTGACAATCATGGCTGGTGACGCTAGCTTTACCGACTCACTCAACCACTTGCGCGTGGAGAATATTACGTTTACTGATGATAGCCAAGATAATTTTGACTATTACGCAGGCATTGTAAATGTGCAGGATGGCAGAATTACGGTTTTGACTGATCGCGGTGCCGTGAATGCTAAGTTGAATTACATACTGATTACGAGTTTGTAATTAGATTTCCAAAATAATGCAAAATACCTAGTCAATTCCTGCGATTGATGTATGTATGTGCTCTTGCAAAATCACGTGCTTAATCAGAATCTGTGATATTGAGAAAATCAGCATGGCTCGGTATGAGCGCAGCGACTTCTATGTCATGTAACGGATTTTTTTTCTGCAGACCCTTATCAATGAGATATATTTCTCCCCCACTCTGGATCGTAGCTCGCACCAAGTGCCGATACAGAGAGTCCACCTTGCTTGATCCCATGATTGGGTAGCTGTAGAGGTAGTCTTCTAGGAGGTACCCCTCTTGTTCTGCGCCAACCTTGATAATGAGTGCTTCAATCATGCCGTGGCGACTGGCTTTGGTGACGTCGTTCCAGCCAACTGCAAAGGTACTGCGGTTATTTTTTAGTGCATTGAGTACGGTGTCCGTTGCTTTGTTGCGATGGTTTTTGAGCTCTTGTGTGGTTGCCTTTTTGAGCTCGCTGGCCGTAGGGTGATTTTTGTCGATGAGGATGCAGTGGAGGTTTTTGCGTTTTTTGTCGAGTGCATCTACTGCGTCCTTGATGTGATCTTCAAAGTTTTCTGAGTAGTAGACGAACAGGAGCTCGTGCTGGTCGGTGACCGGGACTTTTTTTTCAAATGATTCGATGACACGCTTCAGAAATTGCTCGTTTTCTTTGTCTTCGCGCTTAGAAAGCTTATTGCTCCCTGTACCATGTACGACTCGCTTTCCTTGACTTGGTCCATAAAATTCTAGATGTTCTTTTTCTTTGTCTACTAAATAAGGGTTCTCAATAGTGAATATTTTCTCAAAACTTTGCGTGTCGTATTGATAGACATCAGCTTCATTTCTGGTCACGTGGAGCACATGCGCATAAAATTGCCGCTGGGTGATGAATGCCAGCTGGTCAAGATTATATATTGTGCCAATCGTTGCATTTGGTTGTGGTGCGCTGTGGAGTTTGATAAAAATCATCTCAGACACGATTTTTTCACGGATATCCTCTGGACGATCAGTGGTCAGTTGGAAGGGGGTAAAGAATGCCATGCCTTCCAAAAGCTCTGGCGTGTCGTGCACGTGTTTTTCAAACACTTCGGTAATTGCATCTGCAACGCGCATGAAATCTTTGGTTGATTCTTGAGATTTGAATGCCCGGGAAATATGGGATTTGATAACCTGGCTAACCTGCAATTTAGAGCTGTCATTGGGGACGTAGAGGCTGAGAAGAAAGTGGTCATTTTCTTGCTCTGGTGAAATTTCTGCGCCAAGAAGGGATGTAAAAAGCGTGCCAGTGGTTTGGGTGTTTGTGGTGTTCATGAAAACTAGTATGTCTTTTTTCAATAATGTTGAGATGAGCTGTGTGTATGATTTCTGTAAGAATTTTTAGTATACAAATGACTCCTTACAAAATGCTTACACTCAGTACGCAAAATACTGACCTGACTCCTCCATAGTACAAACCAAGTACTAATACAAGAAAGGAAGCCATGCAACAGACACCTGCAAGCACCATTACTGAAGAAGAACTAGAAACACCACAAGAGCACGATGAAGAAAGTGTTAGCGGTCACATGACCAATCCAGAATCAGACGATTCGATTGATGAACAGGTCGAAGAAGTCGGGCTGTATCAAGATGGGGATGATAATGAGGTGCAAGAAGTTGACGTTGCCGGCGAAGTTGAAAAGGCGGAACGGAGCAGGTAGTGCACAACGCCAAACACACACTTTTCTCTGATAACAAAATCTTTGTATGGATCGCAGGCGCTCCGGATGCTTTAGATTGAACGAGCCTTTGTAGCCACTTCCCCACCATACTCCACACAAAACGCAAACCATTTCCGTGCAGACTCCGTCCCAAACACTCGCTCTGCGCCTTCCTCAACGGGCCAGCCCTCAAGATTTGCTTGGGTGAGCCACTCGATTACTTCTTCGAGCACCTCTACTCTCTCAAGAGTATGCAAGATATAGGAGCTAATCATCAAATCCTCACCACACCGTATGATCATTGCCCGATCTGAGTCAGAAAGATTGTCCGCATCTTCCATATAGTCATGCACTTGATAAAATGCCACCGACGCCATTTGATACTCGTCGTCCTCCTGAATGCCATCAAAATCAACACAAAACGACTGCGTCCCACCGTTGCTGGTGTAATGCGCAGGCATGGCGCGGTTGTCGGTGAAGACGAGGTTGCAGATTGCTTCGATGAGTTTGGGGCTGGGGAGGGTTTTGTAAGTGGTAAAATATTGGTGGGAATGCATAGGGAATTATTCTTTAGCTATCAGATAAAAAATTTACCAATTCTACTCCTAAAGTATTCTCTCGTCTCTTCATCCTCAGAAAAAATAAAACATCCCTTCATTCCCCTCGTCATCAAAGTTCTATATGTATTTTTTATCAAAAGATCAGCTTTTGCCTCAGTACCCTCGATACCTGCCTTTAAATCTCTTTTGTAGCCATGGAGTGATTTGTCAGTTTTTGCCCTTCCACTAGGATCCGTGACCACCCTCGAGTTCCTTATCGATAAATCCTTACCTATAATTACACCAACATATTCAAGCTCGAGCCCCTGTGCGGTATGGATACATCCCACTTGATTTATTGAATTTGGAGCTATTACATACGTATAGCCATCATCAGTTAAATTCCACTGCATGGAAAAATCAAATTCAGGAAATTCAATATCTGCCAAAGACTTATCTCTTTTACTGACCCAGTCCCAACAATAACCAGCTAGAATTCGAGCTTTATTTTTTGTATTTTTTGAGATTACAGCATTACGCATTTCTGTTGGCGAATCAAAAACGCGAAAATCGTATGAAATACCTCGTAGCGAGGTATTTGCAGTTTCCTTTATTTCAAGCACATGATCAAGCCATGCTAGGTATCCATCAGAGCCGTTACATCTAAATTGAGATTCCAATTTCGCCCGATTTACGTTTGCACCCAATTTTCTAGCCCACACTTCTATTGCGCTGCTTTCACCAATATCTTTCCACGTTACCCTTTGATCTTCATCTATGAAAAATATAGAAGTCTTGGCGGCATAAATTAGTTCTTTGATTTGATTTTCACCAAGATTGCTAAATATACCACCTTTCTCATTCAATCGATGAGCTTCATCCACAATCAGAACGTCAATTTCATTTTGCTCTGCATGTATGTATGCCCCCGACGATTGGAAAAGGCTATGAATTTTTGTCTTAGTCATTGACCCAGTGAGCTTTGCCTCGAAAACTGCTCTTGGCGCAGCGTTTTTTGTAACGTAGTGCGCATTCAGTTTGTTTTGAATAGCAGTTACAAGCAAATTGATTGCTACTACTGACTTTCCCGTTCCTGGACCACCTTCAATAATAAACACCTGTTTCTGTGTATCTTCATTTTTTCTAATAAGATCCAAAGCAGTCTCGTAAACCAACTTTTGATCATCAATGAGCACAAATTCTTTATTTCCAAGCATCATAGATGCAAGACTATCAGCCAATTCTTTACTTGGCCTTACATTTCCGGAATCAATTCGATAGAGAAGATCCTTACTTCCACCACTTTTTACATATTTGGTTATAAATTTTTGGAGCTTTTCTTTTTCACCTTTACAAAAAAGGGGTGCTTTTACCAAGTACTCCTTATAAATATCATTGGTGACGGTATTATCATCCTGATGATTATGTAGGTATGCGCACGGAATTAAATCGATATTCTCTAAATAGACAACTTCATTAAAATTATTAAGTAATGTTGAATAGGACCAAGCTTGATATGAGGGGTGATTAGTTTCAGTTACTCCATGCTGAAACCGAGTTGATACAATTGCATCTTTGTTCGTTACTCCAACCTCAGACCATTGCTTGAGCTCAATAATAATTACCTTTTCTTCGTTGTTTTCATCAAGTCCAGTAATAATAAAGTCTATCCTATTTTTTGTACGAGGAATCGAGTATTCAACCGCAACATTCACATCATCAGCAATTGCCTCATCATTCATCACATGAAACATGTAGTTGCCGAGTGAGTTTTTCCAGGAATTGTACTCACTGCCATTTTCTTGAACACGCATCCCTAGGTTTGCAGAAACCTTATCAAGGATCATGTCTTCAATCCCGTTTGCCGCATCAACTAAAAACTGCTTCTTTGTAGATTGGTAAACGATCATAAGCGTGTATATTTCTTGGGACTACCTTTTGATTTATTGACTGGATACTTTTCAGCATTTTGCTTTATTTTTTTTAGAGCCTCTTTTTGAATATCAATGTTTAAGTCATGGGAAAGGAGGATCAACCAGTTGAAAATATCTGCCATTTCCTCTGCTATCTTTTCTTTTTCCTCGGAATCAATTTTCTCATTAATTTTCCATTGAAAGACCTCGAGTAACTCCGCAGCTTCAAGAACAATCGATTTTACTATATTTTGAGGTGTATTAAATTGATGCCAATCACGTTGTTCCCTAAACTCAAGTAACTTTTGGAGTATTTTTTTCATTCTTGAGTAGTATTGTATCAAAAACAGGCTACTTTAACCCCTTCATCTTCTCCACACTCCCCCAATGCCCCCCATGATGCCCCGCCGACCCATACAACACATCAATCAACGCCTGCCCACCCATCCATGCAAACAACCCTGGCTCTAAATACACCTCCTCAGAAATTTCTTCTGCCAGAGACATGAAGTTCTGATAATTCTCCTGCCAATCTTGATAGATTTCATTCCATGATTTTGCGTGATAGGTGACAAAAACTAATTCATTAAACGCATCCCATTCCTCATCATTCTCAGGTACAAAATCATCCTTAATAATTTCAGAAAAATCAGGATCAGTATCCTCAATCACCGCCTTCAACCGCGCAACTGACAACACCTGCCATGCCCACAGGTGTGCCACCTCGTCTTTGAGGCGTCGGTTGTCGTAGAGAACCTGGAGTGCAGTAGTGTCGTCTACTTTAGATAAAAAAGAGTTCCAGCGTTGGTACTCGGTGTTGAGGGTTTTTATGGCGTGGGATTTTGATATTTCTGTCATTCTTGAATCATATCATCAACTACTAGCCAACACTCCATTGCGCACCACCTAAAATTTCATCATACTAACACCAATGCAAAACCCAAAAAAACTCCTCGCATCTCTAATCCTCTGCCAACTCACCGGCATCCTCGGCACCCCGTTCACCATCAACGCCATCCCCACGTGGTACGCCACCCTCAACAAACCATTCTTTGCGCCACCCAATTGGGTGTTTGGACCTGCGTGGACGATTTTGTACTTTTTGATGGGTGTATCGTTGTATTTGGTTTGGCAGCAAGGGACTTCTAAGAAGAAAAATAGAACCGCGCTCAAGTATTTTGCAGCGCAGTTGGCATTAAATTTTATTTGGAGTCCGATCTTTTTTGGATTGAAATCACCTGCGCTGGCTTTGGTCGTGATCCTCGCGATGTGGGTGATGATTGTGTTGACGATTAAGAAATTTTATCCACTGTCGCGTTGGGCGGCGTATCTCTTGGTGCCGTATTTACTGTGGGTTAGTTTTGCGACGCTTTTGAATGCCGGGATTTTGGTTTTAAATTAGGCTGCTTTTTAGCTAGTCCTGATAGTTTCAGCCTATTTAGCTTCAGTGCCACCCCGATGACGAAACGAAATAATGGGGATTTGTTGTCATATACTTCCTCATCAATAATAACTAGTTCTCCATCCTGAGATTGCATGATATTAGAGGAGTATCCATACAAATTTAGGAGCATTTTTACCTTAGTGAGCATCCCGTCACTCGATTCAGAACCCCTGCCAACCGAGTCAAAGAACATGCCGTCGCGCAGCAAGTTCTGCTCGATTGCATTCAGCTGCAGAAGTGACTGCAGTGCATCTACTGACAAACCTTCTAAACCCATGTTTCTCAGTGTAGAACCATCAACTTTTTTCTGTACTGATATTTGCATTCCTTCGGCATCATTCCCTGATATCAAAACATCACTGGTTGACTCAACTCGCATGCCCTCTGGTACTTCCACTATTTCAGCAAGCGTGTGTGTACTTTCGCGCGCCTTTTTGGGGACCTTGATCACCACATCCTCGTGCTGATACACATCTGAATGTTTGGACTGGGCAATGAGTGGCTTCAATCCCCCCTTGAGCGGGAGTTGTAAAGAATTATCTAAATGCATTCCACCTATTTGCCGCTCCTTTAGATCTGCGGATTGATATCGATCAATTTGACGCCAGACAGTGCCATACTTCTTTGCTGCCAAATACGCGTGAATAGTACGCACAAGCCAAACTTCTACAATAACAAGCTTTAGAAAATTATTTTCTATCACAGAAAAGTATTTCTGCAAATATTTTAAGAACAATTTCAGCCCTGCTCGCTTTGCTTCTTGAAGCGAATCAAAACCAGACGTGAATAGCGATTTTTTATTCACCCTCCAATCTCGCTCGAGATTAACAAAATCTTCAGAAACTTGATAGAGCATTGTCAGTGTATGCGTACATTCAGTGGCACTTTCAATTTCTGTACTCGACCCCTCATACAATGCGGCTAATGATGCAGAAATCCAAAGCATGGCTACTTCCTCTTTATGAACACTTGCTCTTTCTGATGGGTCTGTGTTAGATATCCTGTTCAAGATGGCTGACTGGTCTGGATCTGGATGAGCTTGTTTTTCATGAATAAAATCCTCGATAATCGGATTACTGCAGTACCAAGCTTGTAGAGCTGAAAAAAATACCGAGAAACGAGATTCTGCATCGTCACCATGTGTGTTCTCATACTCAGCTGCTATCTGAGACAGTAGTGCATGGAGCTCTAGAATGCATTGCTGGTCCCAGATTGACTCACTCATACCTGCCTCATCAGTGCGAAAGTTTTGGCGCTCCATAAAATCTTGAAGCAGATACAGATGTTGTATCCCCATTTTTGATGGTGCCGGTAGGTCTTTTGACAGCGACATGAGAGAACCAAATGCAGTGACTTCAAAAAAATTAACTGGCCTTCTCATTTTGAGAGCCTGGAAGTCATTCTTTGCTTGCAAAGTGTTTCTAGCTAGTTCAATTGTGCGCTTTAGCATGGTTTTGATGTATAATTATATAGCAAAAAGTACTGATCGAGCCAACATATCAATATATACGCCTCATGCACGAAATTACGCGACCAACCAAGCTATACGGAGATGCAGGAATCTACCTTGCTAGGCTAATTGAATGTAAAGATCCGAGTGTTGAACGTCATGAAGTTGAACAAATACTTCAATATGCCATGATGGCTATTAAGGAAGCTGACGAAATACTTGATGCACTACCGTCAAATGAAAAGCGCAATCAGGTTGCGACAACGCTTGTCGATCAATTGTTTTCTGAAACAGAAGTTAGCATTGATCAAATGTCTTTCCCGCAAATTTTCCTTAAGTACTATGTTGCCTCCTTTCCACCTGAAAAATCGAAGAAGGTTAGAATGAAAGCCATACAGCTTTTTCAAACTACAGAGCTCGTAAAAAACGCTCAAAGCGTAACATCATTCACCAAGAGCACACTCACTGAAGCAGTCTCAACAATCGATTTTCTACTGAGCATCATTGAAGATGATATCGACAAAAACGAGTTTGAAAACATTAAAAAATGGCTCACCACCGTTGCTCAGGCTGCAAATATATTTGATTCACTTATTGATATCGAAGAAGATAGGGAAAAAGGACAGATCGCGCATCATAATCGTCTCTCACTTGCAGTTGTTTTAGCAACAACGTTTGCATTGAAATCACTCGCAGCATTGCCTCAAATGCCCAGGGGCGTAATTGCAAAAGTAACAAAACATGTGTTTAGAGATTTCAAAAGGATGTAATCATTAGAGCGCTACTTTTCGTCACCCCAACTGACAAGCATCGCGTCTACCTCACTCAAACCCGCACCATCCCCCGAAACCCTCTCGATCCATAATACGACTCCGCGCCATTATGATACATAAAAACCGCATCATACCGCCGGTCACAAAACAGCGCTCCACCAAGCTTTCTGATGGCAGCAGGAGTCTGAACCCAACTAGAGGTCTTGAGATCAAACTCCCCGACTTCTTGTAGTTGTCTGTACTGCTGCTCTGTGAGGATTTCAATACCCATAGCTTTCGCCATGCCAACCGCGCTGGCGTTTGGCTTGTGTTCTTTTCTGGATTTGAGTGATTCTGGATCAAAGCAGGTGCTCCTGCGGCCTTTTGGGCTTTCTGGGGAGCAGTCTATGAAAATTACTTTGTCAGATTCACCTTTGAGCACCACCACATCAGGTTCACCGCCTGAGCGTTCCATTGCCTCGAGTGTGAGTAATTTCTTGGGGTGTTTTTTAAGTTTTTCATGAACGCTGGACCACGTCATGCCCTTGTGTCGCTGCATGTTTGCATCAAAACGATTCTGGAGTTTTTTGAGGATCATCTGACATTCTTCTGCGGTGAGCGTCTGCCTCATTTCTGCGCGCTCGATTGGCTTACTTGGGTTTTTTGGTGCTTTTGGCATGATTTCTCCTATGTATTTTCTGCAATGACTTGTTATACAATTGGTGGCAATCGATATGTTTTGCCAATCTCAGACACGGGAACAAATCCCCGCCATTCCATAGCATCATCAGTGGGTGCATCTAAGTATTCTTGTATGGTCGCTCTATAAAATAGCTGACACGTCTGAAAAAACGTCCCGCTCTTGTGATAAAACCAATCAACATGGGCGTGCAGCAACTTGCCAGTCTGGATAGTGATGCCACCTTCTTCTAAACATTCTCTCTGCAGGGCTTCGTCAATGGTTTCGCCAATTTCAACGCCACCACCCACGATGTCGTACAATTTTTCTGTTTTATTTTTTATGATGAAAATTTCGCCATCTTTTTCAATAAGTGCATATGCTGAAACTCTCCAGGTTATGGGAGAGCCGTCGTACTCTACGAGTTCTTGGTCTGCGTTGAGGAATTTCATGAATATATTGTAGCAGAGGACCGATTAGATTCGAATTGCAATGCTGGAGCATTGGACTGAGTTCCACGCGCACCCTACCTATCAACTCGCTTAACCATGAATTCCACTGTTTCTACCATATTAACGGGCTCAATAACTATATCGGGGTGTCTGGTTTGAAAGACTCTGAAAATCTCGTCGGCAAACGCTTGTCCTATCGTTGGTACATTTTGAAAATCAAGAACAATATGTTTATATTTTTCCAAACTAGCTAGTATTCTCCTTGCCTGAGACCGAGACACATACACAGTTCCTAATGTGTATAGCTTAACTAGAATTCTGGTTTTATCGAAGTCATACCCATCGGGATCTGTCTGATAGGCTGAAAAAACATCACTTAAATGCTTTTCAGAATTTGCGCTGATAGTAAAATTTACTTTAGTGCCTCTAGCACTTGGTGATACCTTCTCGATAAAGGTATCTGGGATTCCATTATCGATTCTCAACCGATACCCATAACTCTCGAGAATAAATAAATCAGCAATTTTTGAAGTAAAGAAAATTCCTTGACCAGAATGGGCTTTGGGATTCGTGGTTGTCTTACCTTTAAGTATATCTTGAATGGCCTCTAGCTCTGATTTCAACTTATGCTTATGCTGTACATTTTTGAATGCACCAATGCCGAAGTCTCTAATCTCAAAAGATATATTTTTTTTACTATCAAAATAACTCACTTCGATATTCTCTGATTCGGAGTGCTCAATTGCATTATTTAACATTTCTGAGAATGCATAAGTAAAAATACTATATACGTTTTCGTCAAGTGTTTCCTTCAAATGAAGTTTCTGTTCAAAATGAAAGTATATTTCGTGCTCCTTTAGGTTTTTGTTCTTTAGTCTTTTTTTTAATTTATTATTCAGAGACATTACATTTTCTGGCAGTGTATAAAACGTTCCTGCACCCGCTCCAAACCTGACCAATTGCCCACTGTTCGTGAGCTCCTTTAAGTTTTGCACGATATACTGTCTCGTATATTCGTTAGTTTTCCTCTGGATATCTGAGGTTTGCATCTTTTTTTTCTTGTCTGCAATTTTTAGAATTAGTGATTTGATTGTCATGTTTATTGTAATCCTTAATGTAATATAATTAATCTTAATGTAAACTCTAATGTAAACTATTATTCATATAATGTCAACTCTAATGTAACATACCGCAAGCAATGATACATTGCGATACCAAACTATATCAACGCTTCCTTTCAACTCCCTTGCAAAACCCCACCCCCATGAGATAATAAAATTATGAAAACCAAATCCTTCGCAGCGCCTGCCGCTGATAAACCTCTTACCTACCACGAATTTGACCGCCGCGAACCAACCGCCACCGACGTCGAAATAGAAGTTCATTACTGTGGCGTTTGTCACAGCGACATCCACACAGCCCATGGTGATTGGGGTGAGGTTGAGTATCCGTGTGTTCCCGGGCATGAGATTGTGGGATTTGTGACTCGCGTGGGTAAAGACGTGAAAAATTTTAAAGTCGGTGACCGCGTTGGGGTTGGCTGCATGGTCAATAGCTGTGGCGAGTGCGGCGCGTGTGAGCGTGGGTATGAGAATGCATGTTTCGATGCTACCGTGTGGACTTACAGCTCCAAAGACCCTGTCGATGGCACCGATACCAAAGGCGGCTACTCTACTTTAATTGTCGTCCCAGAGCATTTTGTCTTGCATTTACCAGAATCACTCGATCTGGCAGAAGCTGCTCCATTACTGTGTGCGGGCATCACCACCTATTCACCGCTTCGTCGCTGGAAAGTTGGGCCAGGCATGACCGTGGCCGTGGCTGGGCTTGGTGGCCTTGGGCACATGGCAGTGAAATATGCAAAGGCGATGGGTGCAGAGGTCTGGGTGATCACTTCATCTGCAGATAAGGCTGATACTGCTAAATCCTATGGCGCAACTGGCGTAATCGTTTCTTCTTCTAAAAAAGACATGGAAAAAGCTGCTCACAAGTTTGATTTTATCCTCGACACCATTCCAAAAGCCCATGATGTAACCCCATATCTAGGATTGCTAAATGTACATGGCACCCTGTGCTTGGTTGGGCCAATCGAGCCAATGCCTGGATATCACTCCGGGAGTGTCATAAACGGTCAAAAATCTATTGCAGGCTCTGGCATCGGCGGCATCAAAGAAACCCAAGAAATGCTCGAGTACAGCGCGGAGCATGGAATTTTACCAGAAATTGAGATTATTCCGATGGAAGATATTAATAAGGCTTGGGATTCTTTGACCAATAAGATGATGTCGAAGCGGTTTGTGATTGATATGAAGGCGTCGTTTGCAGAGGACAAAGGCTGAGTCTACAACTTATCCCCATACTGCTCCACCGCCAACCCAAACTGGGAATGCATCGGCTCGGGTAACGCATCGAGCCGAAACCACGCCAGCTCATCAAATTTATGTGGCTCGCCGTTCTTAACCTGCGTTGGATCAAGCAACACTTTGTAATCCAACGTCACCCAGTGGGTCTGTTGGCCATCATGGGTGCGGTGCACGTCACGAAACCCAAGAAATTCTTTTTCTAGGATATCGGCACAGTATTCTTCTTTGATTTCTTTTTTGAGGACTTCTTCTACGCGTTCGCCAAACTCCACTCCACCACCACCCGGATCCCAGCGACCATGCTCATCACGACAGTTTTTACTTCGTTTGCTGAACAAATAATTCCCCTTACCATCATGACAGAAAAAAGAAACGGAAACGCCGATGTAGTTGATGCCTTTGGTCATAGGAATGCACTCTATAAGTGCATCCTAACAGACTGCTAAACTATTTTCTATTCCGGCTGCGTCTCACCCGAAGAAATTCGAATCAACTTCACCAGACCCCAAGCTGCAATGCCGTAGACGATGATCGCAACCAGTGTGGCCGGCTCAAACACCGACGCAGTTTCTGCACCCTGCGCAACTGCTGTTCGAAATATGCCCTGAAATGGCATCACAAATATCGAGGAAATACCATAGATTGCCCGCACAAATCCGCTGCCAGTGCTCGCGCCCAAGAGCTTGAGCAATAAGCGGAACGCAAGAATCAACTCGAGTGCACCGAGTATGTAATAAATGATGTACTCAATTTTTTCTGTTCCTGATGCTTTTACTTTGACTTGTTCTACGAATTCTGTCATATAACCCTTTTTTTCTTTTATATCATTCTATAGCCATTGTATAGTTGAAAAGGGTTGGTGTATAGTGCTAAATTAGCTTTTTCTCTTACTGTTTTCTTACACTATTCTAACAAAAGTATCACTCAGTTCGCAAAATCTTCTCCATGCTCCTCCCCCGCGCCAGCTCATCTACCAACTTATCCAGATAGCGAATTTCTTGCATGGTAGGTTCTTTGATGTCCTCGACCCGGATACCGTAAATAACACCCGTGATCGATCTGCGAGCCGGGTTCATCTTGGGAGCTGTTGCAAAAAATGTTTCAAAATCAGTTTCTTTTTTAAGCTCAGCGTCCAGTGACTTCTGAGTATGTCCGGTGAGCCACCGAATAATTTCATCAACTTCTGCCTTGGTTCGACCTTTTTTCTCTGCCTTGGCAATGTAATGAGGGTAGACGCTGGCGAAGCTGGTGGTGTAGATGGGGTGTTTTGGCATGATAATGTCTTTGTAAATAGTATTGCAATATTTTCGATGGTGCTTTATGGTCTTCAACTACAAAAAATGTACTTGTAGTTCCTCATATCTGTATATACTATCAAAATAGTAAACGTCTAAATATGAGTATTGGTACATTGGCATGGTATTCGCATCAAAAGAATTCGCCGCCTACAACCATGGCATGGCTCCAGCATACTGGAAATATTCCTGGGGTGCTCTTCCGTACGGTGTCACAGAGCTCCCTCGAACCGACAATCTTGATTTCTTGCCAGAAAGATGGGTGACACTTGAGCGAAAAATATGGGAGGAATTTGTAAATGCCGTTCCTAGCTTTAGTGAATTACAAATTTTAGATCTCGGATGCGGTGCGGGAAAACTTGTTCAATTTTTTTTAGAAAATGATGTTGCTGCTAAACAAATTGTTGCAATAGATTCAAGCCCGCAATTAATTAAGTGGTGTTCAACTATATGGGAGAATGTAACTTTTATTCAGGTTGATGCAACCAAAATTCACCTAAATCCTACTCTTGACCACAAAAAATTTGATCTAGTATCAGCTCATATGCTATTCAATTTATTAGATGATGACCAACTGACCGCCGTCTTAAATAATGCATTTCAAAAACTACATGATGGAGGTGTGCTTGCAATTCAAATGCCAAGTATCAAGGATAAGACGCTCACCCATCCTACCTTAGCAGTCAAAAATAATGAGACACGCATACGACTCGAAGACACTCCATGGGGACGGACAACCTACTATCATCGATCAGAGGAAAAAATTCTAGAGCTCTTAGCAGCCGCTGGATTTGAAGTAGAACAATTAATGGACTATTCTTATAATTCCTTTGTAGAAAATACGGTGCATCTTACAACGGCTTTAGGCGTAGATCCAAATCGACCGAAACGATTATTTTTGGTTTGTAGGAAGAAAATATCAGGCTAATTTTCAATCAGAACACTTACACCAAATCTATAGAATGTAATTTTCCGATCCTCTGAAGATGCACGTTGTAAGGTTCAATCCACTTTTGCCTTGGCCGCATCTTCTTCACTTTCCAGCTGATCAGCTGAAATGAACTCACCATTCTGACTTATTGCCCCAACTATAGAGTCATATACCCCACCTCCGGCTGGGCCGAAATTTTTGACCCACTTTGCGACTTCAGCAATATGCTGTCCTGTCAATGGATGCGTTGACGCTCGAACCTGATACGCCACTATTTCTCTCCTGAGCAGATCAGTATTATGTGTAACACCAAGTTCATCCAGATCAAATTTTTTGATGAAAGTATCAGTTAAGTAAAACCCTTCATGTGCCCCACTCCAACTTGTTCCATTCTTATCAACAACTGCTCCATGGCCCAGTACTTTTTCCAAGGTATCTTGATTAAGCAGATGTTCGTTCATATCTATCCTTTTATACCGATATTATTACAAATCGATTATAGCATTTTGTTAATGAGTACCTACAAATTCTCCAAACTTTTTAAATACTTCTCATCAACATCAATCGTTCCCGTCATTTCGATCCGCATTTTCCTATCATTGGCCGCCTCGCCAGGATACGAAACCTTCTCCGATCCTATTCTCGGCTCTAAATTCGAGATCGTCTCAGCCAAACTTGAGGTGTTTTTCTTAAATTGTTCTACATCAGTAAACGCAGAAACATCAAATGCGACAATCAAGTTGCCATGCTCTTCTGCCACAAATTTTTCTCGATTCATTTGCACACTATTTGGCATCCCAAGCAAACTGCTCGTCATAACCTCCAGAAACAGCATAAGCGCGGAGCCTTTGTGATTGGCTGCGAGGGGCGCAATATTTGCATTTTCACCTTCAAAATAGGTTTTGGTGACATCATCCGTGGGGTTGCCGTCCACATCGAGGACTGAGTCTTTGGGAATCGCCCCGCCGTCTTTTTTTCTATGTGCTATTTCAAAAAAAGGTATCTGCGATGTTGCCATGTCTGCTGATATGGGATTTTGGGTGGTTGGAATAGCATATGAAATTGGGTTGGTGCCAAAAACTGCAGTTTTGTCTCCGCCTTTTGCCCCAAATGGCACCACACAGGCTGGGCCACCATTGACCATACACAGCGCAATAAGATTTTCCTTTTCTAGTGCATCAGTCCAAAATGTGAGGGTGTGAAATCCTGCTGAATTAGTCACTGCCACTGCAGCCATACCATTTTTGCGCGCCTTTTGAATTAATTCTTGGT
Source organism: Patescibacteria group bacterium (assembly GCA_041747555.1). Lineage (GTDB taxonomy): Bacteria > Patescibacteriota > Microgenomatia > UBA1400 > PJMF01 > JBGTEY01. Next base: position 1,021 of record JBGTEY010000010.1, on the reverse strand, counting down.
GAATAGTTTTGGCTTTGAGCGCTGGTGCTAAGCCGTTGAAATCATAGGTTGTGAGGGCTGGTGTATCAACTATTTTTTTAATGTCAGTGCTCTTGTATTTTTTCCAGTTTTCAAGATCCTTGATCGCAGATTTGATAGGATTTGAGCGTGGGGATTTTTTGAGATGGGTGTCGAGTACTAGTTCTGCAAAGTACTCGGCTTCTTCTTGTGAAACGTAGGTTGCTGCGGCTTTGGCGAGTTGTTTTTGGAGGTCGGTGAGGGGGGTGGTCATATGCCGTGATTATAGCAAATGCTGCGACCTCAGTATGGACTATTTTACAAAAACTTTTTTGCAGCCTGCAAAAACATCAAATCTCTGGGAACAATATACTCGCTCCCTTCAATACCGATTGACTCGTTCTGAGAAAGCAATCCAACTGCTGTATCGTACGGAACCCACACTGCCTCAAGCCCATCTTCAATTTCATCATCCATAAGCTGTGGCTGGCCTTTTTCACCAATTTGTTTGGCAAAATAGCAATAAGAAGTCTGGGTTATGGAGCAAAATTTTCTGTGTTCTATAATTTTTCCAATTTCATCTACAATCTCAACGTGCGTGCCGATTTCCTCGATACATTCGCGAAGGAGCGCAGCTTCGTAGGTTTCATGTTCATCAACACCACCGCCTGGGAGTTTGTAATAATTGAATTTTGTTACATGGAGGAGGGCGATTAATCCATCTGTATCAATCACTACCGCTCGTGCGGCTTCGCGAAATGAGTAAGTAGAGATTTCTTGGTCAGCTTGTTCGGGGTTGAGGGTGGCGAGGAGGTGCATGGTGAGTTACTTTCCCAACTCCCAAGCCCCTACCGTGAAACCTCAATCGTCTCTGCATTCTCTGTGACCTGCTCCCCATATAATTCACACTAACTGTAAAATAGCAGTACTGTGAAAGGGGGCAAAATGGCAGGAATAGCACGAGAGGTAAAGGTTGAGATATTGGCGAAAGTAAAAGCAGGCCAAAAGGTGGTAGAACTTTCCA
>JBGTEY010000009.1:0-90739 GCA_041747555.1 Patescibacteria group bacterium | reverse complement strand
GAAGGTCATTTTCTTGAGGAAATTCATTACACATTGTACAACTACAATAACAAACGAATCCATTCGGCACTTAAAATGCCGCCTGCAAAATTCCACGCCAACTATTTAGAAACTGTGTGCAATAAAAGGGGTGCTTGACACCATGAAGCTCATTCCATCAAGCTCGTATTCAGCAGTTAGAATAGATCCTTCTGGTCTTCCACCCACTTCTTCCATTCCCTTAGGTGCTTTTGTGATGTCACCAAGTTTTGCGACGTGTTCACCGGGAGCTGAATTGAACGTATCAATATAGTAATTTGCTGCTTCTTCTCCATCATTGTTCGCAAACCAGATACATGTAATTAGTTTACTCATTTTTTTACTCCTAATAATTTAATAAGTACATTTTACTACAGAAAATGGTTGAGGCTCAAGCGTGTGAGTTTGGGGTGGGGTATGTTTAAACCCATTTTTAAAAATTTTATTGAGGGGAAAATTTGAGGGTATTTTGGTCCCTTTATAGAACTTTATCCGAATCTTATTTTGAAAACTAAATATTAATTTTCTAGATCATTAATTAGATCTTCAAGTTTTCTTTTAATCTCTACATAAATAATATTTTTTTCGATTTTTCTGTTATGAAAAAGCTCTACAGCCCCTTCTATTGTTAGAGATTCCGTAGCCTCTTGAGTTTTTGTCTTTGGATTTTTGGAAGATTTTGATTTAGATTCTTGAGCTTTATCTCTATCACTATAAAAAAGTTGTTGAATTTGCCTGACAACTGCGATGTAATTTGATATTTCGGAAATAACATCAACAAATTTCTCTTTTAAAACTGAGTCTGTCAGATAAATTACATCAGTTCTAGCTTTATCTAAACTTTTTATGCTTTCAGCAATTCTATCTAACAATAGATAATCATAATAAGCACCGTACTCTAAGCCAGTTTGAAGCTTTTCCAATGTCTTTGCAATAACAACTAACTCTAACCTAATGAAAAGCTTAAAATTCTTTGACTTTTCTCTTTTACGAAGCCAGTTCTTTATTATTTCAATTGAATACGCACTTATAAAAGTGATTAATGCTCCTAAGAGTAAAAATAGGAGATTACTCTCGTCGTTAGGAATTGCTAAACTCTCTGAACCCATAGGTCAACTTTCTGGGCAGAAAATTTAGTTCGGATAAGATCTATATGGCTCCCCCGGGAGGATTCGAACCTCCAACCTACCGGTTACACGTGACCCAACCATTTCTGGCTGGCATGGACTATCTCATCACCTTATTGACGGTGTCAATGAAGGTGTCGGGCGCTCTGCCCCGCAGTTTGCGGGGTCTGGGTGTACACACCTAGTCTCTGAACCTTCCGTGTCTTTCAACACGGCTTGGCTGCGGATTACCATACTTCGCGATACAAAGGTTAGGCTTCCCGCAGTTCACCCAATTATCATTCCGCCATTTCTGACGGAAGCTGCAATATCTTACAGCCGGGCGCTCTGCCGTTGAGCTACAGGGGATCTTCACTTGTTAAGTGCCTCGTCAGTGTCGGCGTCGCTGCCGGCACATCAGATAGCGAACTGTATTGTAACAAACAAACACCGCTTTTACTACAGATCGAGCGGGTTTGTGCGGTCCTACAATTTCATGGGACCCTTGCTATACTGAACTATGTCAAAAACTACCCCTAAATCCGTCCTCATCACCGGCTGCAGCTCTGGATTTGGCTTTCTGGCCGCGATTCAATTTGCAGAAGCAGGCTACCTCACCTTTGCCACCCTCCGCGACCTCAATTCCTCTGGTGCAAAAGAGCTCACCGACCGCAATCTGCCCAATCTCCACGTCCTAGAACTCGACGTCACCAATCAAAAATCAATTGATTCTGCCCTGACAGAGGTCAAAAAACACACCGACTCACTCTCAGTACTCATCAACAACGCCGGCTTCGGCTACATTGGCCCGGTTCTTGATTTCTCAATAGAAGAAATCCAAACGCAATTTGATACCAACGTTTATGGAGTTTTGCGCGTTACCAAAGCATTCTTACCACTCCTCAAAAAATCAAAAGGCACGATCATCAACCTCAGTTCCATAAACGGCAGAGTCTCGTTCCCGCTCTATGGCGTCTACTCTGCCTCCAAGTTCGCCATAGAAACCCTCACCGAATCTATGCGTTTTGAACTCGCAGCAGAAGTCGTAACGGCAGTGCTCGTAGAACCCGGGCATTTTCGCACTGATTTTGGCAAAAAAAGAAAACTTGCTGATGAAATGGGCCAACACACGCCGCATGGGAAAATGATCACAAACATGCTCAATCGTTGGAGCAGTGTCAAAGACCATCTGTTTGCAAGAATCACGAGTTCATTACAAGATCCGCAGCGTGTTTCAGATTTATTTCTAAAAATTGCAGAGTATCCTAACCCGCGACTCAGGTATCTGATCGGCGTGGATGCATGGGTGTTTTATTTGACCAGAAAAGTACTGCCGTATCCGATTTGGAATCGATTACTGCGTGCTGGATACAATTTAGCGTCAAAAAATCACAAATAGCGTGAATGGTTGTTCTTAACTCCACCGCAGCCGCTTGTGCAAAAACACAAACAATCGACTCTCGTTATACTTCCAGTCAAGCTGTTGGGCAACAGAAATAATCTGCCTCAGTATCCCAGGACGATCGCTATATTCAAGGCTCGACTCGAGCGCTTCCAGTAACTCTGGATCATTCCCTGTTTTTTGCAAATACTCTGCTGCTTCCTCAACCTGCATCCGCACACTAAATGGCGTTGAGTACATGTTAGAAAGTCGCTCCAGATCAAGTTCATCAGGAAAAGTCCTGCATTTCTCAAGCGCACCTGCCATCCTCAGCTCCACCATCGTCATCATGCACTTATCGCACACACCACAATTATAAGCAGTATTTCGCCAACACACACGGGCATGAGCGAGTGCGAGCGGTGATTTTGCGATATGCTCCCTGACCTTGTCGTAGCGATGCATGTGATCCATGTCGTGCACAACTTCTAAGGTTTCGGTGCTCCAAAGTGGGTCAAGGTACTGACTGCTCCCCCAAGGTTCTGCCCAAGTGTTTGCTCCAGCTCCAGGGATAATAATTGTTTTAAAACCTCGTCTAAAAAGCAATGCCACCATCGCCAGTGCACCACCGTGCGCCATTTCCCAGCCCAGGATCGTGTCGGAGATCTGTCTAATATTGGTTCTAATATCGATCAATTCCATGTTTGATTTCTGAGCAATTTCTTGAATTCGTGGGCGGACCTCGTTGATCAGCTCTTCATTATCAATCGCAATATCAAATCCATGGACAAAAAATAGGTGGCTGAGCGGGGTATTTTTATCATTTGTGTACTTGATCAGGGTGCTAAAAGAATCAATTCCACCAGAGAAAAACGCGCCGACGTGATCGGCAATTCTATCAGCGTCTGGCTGTGATTTTTGTGCAGCTATAGTAGTTTTTTTGAAACCATGATCCCAACTCACCGCGCGATCAATGATCGCGTTTGCGCCTTCGAGCCACTGCGTTGAAACGCTGCCTGCAATCTCTAGTGACTCATTTCTTCTCGAGGCCGGCATCACAAATGGACTAGCCACCGCCGTTGCATCGAGTGTTACGAATGGCGCGTACTTACTGTCAAACTCAATCCAAAGCGTGTCCCGAGTCCCACGATACTCAACTTGGCACTCTACGCGACTGATCGCACCATTTGTCTGGAGGGTTGGTTCAAAAACTTTCATGACCTAAAAACTTTCTGCCAGCGAGCATGCTCGCGTTTTTGGATTCGCGCGAGAGTGCGGGCAATATTTTTTGAGAGTGTTTGACTGTTGGTAAAGACTGCAGAGAGATTCGTGGTCAGTTTTTCTGCTGTGACATCTTCTGATCGAATGCAGTACGCATCTAGTTCAAAATCTTCTGAAATGCCTTCTGTTTTGTATTCGTACGAAATTGGCACAAACGGTACAAATTGAGTGCCAGCAAAAATATTCGAGTGCATGCGCATGCCGACTAATGCGGTCAGCTTGCCGTAGACTGCTTTGCCGTGCGAAACGCCTTGTATCTGAACCGTTTCTTCAACCTTCACACTCATTGAGTGCAGCAATTTCACCACCCGAGCAGTTGCCGCACCATCATCTTCGCCAAATCGCGGTGCACTTACTTGGATAATTGGCTGAATTGTGGCTCCCGTCTCTTTCGAAACAGCAGCCAAAGCCAATGCATAACTGCGCTCCAACTGACTCTGTGTATCTGCATCAAGCCAGTTTCTGATGGTAAAACCAATTACCGGAGGGCGCGATTGCTTTGATCCTGGTCCTGAGTGTACCTTGAGTGGCGTCATCAACAACGCATGATCAGTCGCCAACACATGTCCTTCTAAACCTGCCTCTGCCAAAACTTTGTGCGAAAATCGCTCGCGCACGGTAACTACATCAAGCTTCTTAAAGACCCACGCGGTCAATCGAGCCTGCCACTGATACCCAAACGGCCCCACGCTAATTGGTGCAACCACAGTTTTTGCCGCAGTTGTGGTCGAGAGTGCAAACGGCACCAGATGAAGCAAGAAGTTTAGCGATTGAGAAACTCCCTTTTTCGACCGCAAGTACCCTCCACCGACAAATACAATTACATCGGCTTTTTGATAGTCATCCAAAATACTTGTCAATGCTGGACTGATCCATTTCAAGAGCTGCAACAAAGGCGTGACAGATAACCACACCGCCAAACATCCAAGCACCATCAGCACCAACCGTGCCGCTCGCACAATAGCCCGCTCATCCTCAAACACTGCCCAGTAATACAACGATGGCCGATTCGCATGCACGTCTAGATCGGCATGCGTCTCTGGCTCAAAACCATGAATAGTGATGGCAGCATCTTCGTGCTCTTCACGAATCAGTCCCATCACCACCTCAAGCATTGCCTCGTCACCGACATTTGCGGCACTGGTGATATTTGGTAGTAAGTAGTGCTTAGGTACGTTCATACTATCGTCCCAACCTTACAAATTCCTTACTCGTACGGACTAATTTCTCAAAATTTTTGCTCAAGTTGGTCCTTCGCAAAGAAACCTGAGCCAAGGCAAACGCCAAGCTCAGCACACCGCTCGCGCCCATCACCCAACTTACTTCACGAACGCTGTCATGCCAGAGAACTATTCCAATTGCCACCATGGCAGACGCCAAAATGCTATTTAAAGTCATGGCAAATTCTTGTTTAGCCTGATAAAAGCTCACAATCATGTGCGCTAGACCAAAACAACTCATTCCAACTAAATACCAGGGCAATAAACCAACAATCGAGTTCGCTTTTTCGCCAAGGAGTAACGGAACAGTAATATGCCCAAATAATCCCAAAACCAGCAACGCCCCAGTCAGCAACATCGCGGCCAATCCAAACAAGATCACAAACGCACCCTTAGGATTTTTTCCCGACCCCATTTCTTTACTCACAATCGGCACAACGAATTGACCCATCAATGAACTTGCATAGAACACCATTTTGCCAACAACAGCCAGCGTCACGTATCGACCAGCCTGTGCAGGAGGTAGAAAATGTTTTACGAGCAACACATCAAACGTAATAAACGCCATCGTCGCCAACTCTGCCAATCCAGAATTCACAAAAAACTTCCACGGGAAATCCAAAATCTGCACCACGCGTTTTTTAACGACATCAATTGCTTTAATCTCAACAGAAATTGCCCACCATCCCAAGAAAAATGACACAAATGATGACAGCGGCAATGCCGTATACAAAAATCTTCCCATTCCCAACTCGACCAGCAACACCGTCCACGAGACATACAAAATGGTATCAATAAACACTATTTGTGCGACTCGCTTAAATCGATGCATCCCCAGCAAAAACCCCGTATCCACAGCCGCCGCTACGCTCACAATCCACATGGGACTGACTAGAAGAAATGGGAGCGCACGCTTAACATGGAAAAATTCCATCAACCAAGGTGTAGCAAGTAGCCAGCCTAGAGTCAAGAGTGCAGAGATAAAATAAGCTGTTTTTCTGAAATAGCGCCATTGAGTGGGGAGCGCGGCCTCATTTTTACCCGTAAAATATGCCGCGCGGTGAGTGATGGCTCGTGCGTAGGCAGTTAGTGGAAGTTGCAGCAAATTCAAAACGCTGATAATCGCCACCACCAGGCCAAATTCTCCAAAATCGAGCTGTCGCCCAAGGTACAAGTTATAGACCAACATCAAAACGTTTGTCGTCAAGGATGCAGCGATCAGAAATCCGCCCTCGCGAAACAGTCGAGTTTCAGACAAGGTTGAGAGGATTGTGGCAAAAAGAGTGCGAACAGCCAACATTTTGATGTCTTTTGATATAGATAATAATAACCTAAGTATTATATCCTATAATATCAAAATATCAATCGTTATGGGGAAAATTACTCCAAAAAGTCCTGGAGCATTTTGCGGCGTGAAGGATGCTTTAGTTTTCTGAGGGCTTTGGCTTCAATTTGACGAATTCGCTCTCTAGTAACACCAAATTTACGACCAACTTCCTCGAGTGTCATCATTTTGTTACCGCTCAGGCCGAATCGCATCCGCAAGACTTTGGCTTCTCTGTCGGACAGCGCCTCAAGCACTTCTTCAACATTTTCGCGCAACATTTGTTGGCTTGTCGCCTGGTAGGGAGTCACTTGACGGTCATCAGCAATAAAGTCACCAAGCGTACTGTCGTCATCGCCATCACCAACTGGTGACTCGAGAGACGTGGTATTTTGTGAGATTTTCAAAATTTCTCGTACCTTATCTGGATCCATCTCCATCGCCTCACCAATTTCCTCTGGTGTGGGCTCACGTCCGAGATCCTGCATCAATCTTCTGGCAGTTCGCATTAATTTATTGATCGTCTCGACCATGTGCACAGGGATACGAATCGTTCTCGCTTGATCAGCAATGGATCGAGTAATTGCTTGTCTTATCCACCAAGTTGCGTAGGTAGAGAATTTAAATCCTTTAGTCCAGTCAAATTTCTCAACTGCCCGAATCAATCCTTTATTTCCCTCTTGGATCAGGTCCAAAAAGTTCATGCCACGACCGATATATTTCTTGGCAATAGAAACCACAAGCCGTAAATTAGCGTCGATAAGATGCTTTTTAGCCATTTTGTCACCAGCCTCAACTTGCTGAGCGAGACGAATTTCTTCTTCTCTATTGAGGAGCGGAATGCGGCCAATTTCCTTGAGGTACATGCGTACTGGATCAGTGACGCTTTTGTCTCCTAAAGTACTTAAGGTTTCTAGCTCTTCGGTGAGTGAATCAACGCTGTCGTCGTCATTTTCCTCTGCAACAGACTCGAAAACATCGATATTTTTCTTAATAATTTCATCATAAAAGTCATCGAGCTGATCAACATACAATTCTGGCTCAACAAATACATCCAAGATTTCTTCTTGGGTAACGTGGCCTCGTTGACGTGCTTTTTTGAGGAGCTTTTTAATGTCGCTTGTGAGAGCTTTGGGGACGGTTTGGTCAGTCATAATGTGTAAAAAACGTGAGCGCCATTATAGCGCGGAATCACGCAAAGATCTAGCCCTCAACACCATTTGTGCTAAGTTGCGTGATAATAATTTATACTACACCAGAGATCATCATGGCGTCTACCACCTTTTTGACCGCGCTCATGTAGGCTGACATTCGTAGTGCCAGCTTGTCAGTTTGATGAAATCGCCACATATCAGCAAACGCTCGCTCCATCAGTGGCTCGAGCTTAGCAACCACTTCATCACGACTCCAGTAATATCCGTGCAAGTTTTGAACCCATTCAAAATAAGAAACAGTCACGCCACCCGCATTTGCCAGGACATCGGGGATGACGAGAATGCCTTTTTTCTCAAGTATTGCATCTGCTTCAGGCGTGGTGGGGCCATTTGCCATTTCGATGACATATTTAGCTTTTAGCCTGCTGGCATTTTTGGCGTGGATGACATTTTCTAGTGCTGACGGGACCAAAACAGAAACGTCTAGCTCCAGCAATTCCTCGTTTGTTATTTTTTTTGCAGTTTTAAATTCTGCTTTTTTGAATGATCCACTCTTTTCTTTTGTTTCCAATACTTTCACTGGGTCAAGACCCGATGGGTCATACACTGCAGTGCTTGAGTCAGAAACTGCGACAATTTTATATCCCAAATCATGCGAGTGCTTGGCAAACCAATAACCGACATTTCCAAATCCTTGGATAGCAATTGTTGTTTCTTTTGGCTCAAGTGAACGTGCCTTGGCTAATTCTTGCAAAATCATGACACCACCCAGGCCCGTTGCCTCAGTTCGGCCTTCTGAACCGCCGTATTCAAGGGGTTTCCCGGTAAAAGTAGCGCGTGGATTCTCTAGCAACGTGCCATTTTCGACCATAATCTGTTCATATTCATTCACCATCCACGCCATTATTTGAGGCGTGGTGTTGACGTCAGGTGCGGGCACATCGCGCCACGGTCCAACGTCATCAGCCAAAAATCGTGCATAGGCACGACTCAGTCGCTGCAATTCTGCGTCACTTAACTCACGCGGGTTCACGATTACGCCACCTTTTCCGCCACCGTATGGAATGCCCGTCACGGCGCATTTCCAGGTCATCCATGTTGAAAGTGCCTTGACCTCAGACTCGCTCACATCTTGATGAAATCGAATGCCACCTTTGTAGGGACCGCGAGCGTTGTTGTGTTGACTGCGGTACGCGGTGTAGGTTTTGGTTTTGCCGTTGTCGAGTTTAATTTCGAGTTCTCCGCTGAGGAGCAAGTCTGGTTCTGTCAGTTGTTCGATTGCCGCATCAAATCGGTCAGGTTCCTCATACTGCGGCTTTAAAAGTCTTGCCACTTGCTTGAGTTGCTGAATTGCCTGAAGGTGCGGATCGTTCATAGAGTCTTTCTTGGGCAGAAATGATTTTTTTACTAAAATGTACTACTAAAAAGCGCTGTTCAAAAAAAATTACTGTCGTTCGAGCCACCGCTCTGCATCGAGTGCAGCGCTACATCCTTGACCGGCTGCTGTCACCGCTTGCTTGTATCGAACATCGACGTTATCACCTGCAGCAAAAACGCCTTCGACAGACGTCATACTTGGGAACGTGACAATGCCTGCATCATCGACAGCTGCGCTTGCGGCCTCAACACCTGCTTTAGTGCCGCTTTGACGCGTAACAATGTACCCATGATTATCAAGCTGTAATTGATCCTGGAAAATTTGATTCATCGGCTTGTGACCGATGGCAATAAATACGCCATCTGCAGGAAGTTCTTTTTTCTCACCGTTTTCGGTGATGGTGATGCCGGTTACTTTGTCATCTCCTGTAACTGCATCGAGAGTGGTGTTCCAGAGTACTTTGACCTTTTCATTGTTTAAAACGCGCTCCTGCATAATTTGGCTGGCGCGAAATGCATCTCTGCGATGAATAACGGTCACACTCTTGGCAAATTTGGTGAGTGCCATTGTGTCTTCCATAGCACTATCACCACCGCCAACAACGTACGTGACTTTATCACGGAAAAAAGCTGCGTCGCACACCGCGCAGGTGCTGACACCTCTGGCGAGAAATTCTTTTTCACCAGGAACGCCAACCATAATTGACGATGCACCAGTGGCAACGACGACTGATTCTGCTTCGCACGCGGGTTCGAGCTCTTTTTTAATACGAATTGTGAGTGCTTTGATGTCTTCTGGAGATGCAGTTTCAAAAAAATCAGGCGCCATGTTGTCTGGTAAAGCAGTCCACAGCTTGAATGGTCGCTGACTGAAATCAACTGCAGTCACAAAAATATCTTCAACGTGTGCACCAAACCGCTCTGCTTGACCACGAAACTGCATCATTAGGTCTGGACCCATGATTCCGTCTGTGAACCCAGGGTAGTTTTCGACCTCGGTGGTCCACATCAGTTGTCCACCAGATTTAAAGCCGGCGAAGATATGCGGCTCGAGCCGTGCTCGGGCCGCATATACCGCAGCCGTATACCCAGCCGGACCTGAACCAATAATTGCAAGTTTCGTTTTGGTCATAAATAAATTTCAATTAGGTAAGTACTCCATCAATCATGTTGCGATATCCCTGCTCACCAGGAAATCCAATTTGCTTTTGTGCTTCTTTTCCTTCTGAGTCAAACATGATGACTGTAGGAATGCTCATGATCTGATGCTTGCCTGCAGTAGCATTGTTGGTATCAACATCTACTTTTACAATTTCAACTTTGCCAGCAAATTCTTCTGCAAGTTTATCGATAATTGGCGCTGCCATTTTGCATGGACCACACCAATCTGCATAGAAATCGACCATAACTGGTCTGCCGCTTTCTGTGGCTTTTTTTAAGTTACTTTCAAATGTGTCGTCGGTCCAGTGGGCCGCTCCTTTTTGTTGATCATCTGACATAGATACCTTTCTTGTCTTTTATTGCTACTATACGCTTACTGTTGTTTTTTCCCAAATTTTATTAAATTTTTTGAAATTTCATCACTAATTGCGAAAAATTTCTTTCAAAATATCATCAAGATCAGAAATTCTACGTTCTTTTGAGCATCGATTTGCTTCTCCAGTTAAAAGATCACGAGCCACCCTACCTAATGAACTCCTGGCAGCCGCAACTTGACGGACAATATCCACACAAGCGCGCTCTGATTCATACATGGAAATCACGCCATCGAGTTGACCGCGAATGCGCTTGAGTTGTTTGACAATTACGTCTTTTTCTCGAGTAGGATGTGATTGAGCTTCTGGTTTTATAGCTTGGGCTTTCATTGCTTCAATATACCCCCTGGGGGTATGCATTGTCAACGGTCAATTTGATCTGGAGCGGTACACAGTTGATTACACCGACTGATGTTTAAGCGTCACAATTTTTTGGAGCAGCTCTTGTTGTTCGGCTTCTTCTTCTGGTGAAAGCTCGCTTATTTCATCCAGTTCTTCAAGCCGAGCGGCGATTCGTTCTACTTCTAGTTGTGCTGAGCTCTGTTTAAGATCCTTGATGGTATGTTTCCATTCTTTGGAGAGATCAAGTGATTGTGAGAGTGAGATTAATTCGGGATTGGTTGTTACCTCTAGCAACAACTGCTGTAAATCAGAGGGCAATTGCTGCGAAAATGCCCTGAGTGAAAATTTTTGTTGGGTGTTGGCGAGTTTTTTACCATATTCTTGGAGTAAGGTAATTAATTTCTGTGCGCCGGGATAGGTGAACTGGAGTTCTTTTAGCTCAAGAGCCTTAATAGGAATATCGGATTCTTCATGCAAAAACAGCAGGAAAAGTGAGTACCGCTCATTTCGTTCTCTTCCAGAAAGTGGGCGTTGCTCAGCTTTGGCGTTATCTGTTGTAGCCCGTTGATCTTGGTCTGCTGCCCGCTCAGCTACTTTTGGCTTTTTAGAACTATACATTGCCACGTCACTACGAACTACATCTTGCTTGACCTTGAGCGCACTTGCCAACAGGGTAATGTAATGCTCACGCTCTACTGCATGAGTTATTTCACTGATGTATGGTGCAATTTCTTTCATGATTGCCCGCTTACCTTCTGGTGCGGTGTGATCGTGTTGCTTGAGTGCGGACTCTAACAAAAATTCATACACAGAAATACTTCGCTTGGTGGCCTCACGCCATTCTTTAGGATGGTGTCGGGCTAATTCGTCAGGATCTTTTCCTTCTGGAATCTTAATAACACGAACGTCAATTTCATGTGGTTTGAGGACTTTTAGTGCTTCTTTGGTGGCCTTCACACCTGCAGCGTCTGTATCAAGACTCAGATACACCGTCTCTACCAATCGGGCGACGAGTCGCGCTTGTTCTTTGGTAAACGCCGATCCTTTGATGGCAACTATATTGGGCACGTGTGCCTGGACAGATGAGATTACATCAAACTCGCCTTCAACCACGATCATGGTTTTAGCTTTTCGAATTTCTTGCAGTTGTTCAGAATACCCAAAGAGGAGCGAGCTCTTGTGATATACCATTGTTTCTGGTGAGTTGATATATTTGGCTTCCTTCGCATCTGAGTCAAGCGTTCTACCAGAAAAACCAACCACTTGACCGCGATTATTCTTGAGCGGAAACATAATTCTGCCCCTAAATCGATCGTATGACCGATTCGTTTTCCCTGTAATTACCAAACCAGCCGCGAGCAATACTTTCGGTGAAATTTTCTTCTTTTTCTCTAAAAATGTCAGTAGCCCATCCCAGGAATCGAGTGAGTATCCGACACCAAAATGCTTGATCATGGCAGTAGAAATTCCACGATTCTTGAGATACTCCCGCGCGGGTGCGCCAACTTCGTGCGTGATTAGTAGGTAATGATAATACTCTTTTGCTAGATTGAGTGCCGCGAGTACTTCGTCGCGCAGCTCATCGTCTTTGGTTCTGACTTGCTCCTTAAGCGTGACGCCGGCCTTTTCAGCCAAATACTTGAGCGTTTCATAAAATGTGAGCCCCTCGTATTTTTCTAGAAACTCAAACACATCCCCATGCTCGCCACAACCATAACATTTATATCTCTGGATTACCTCATTTACAAAGAAAGACGGTGACCGCTCGCTATGAAACGGACAATTCGCCTTGTAATAACTGCCTGCGCGCTGTAACGTCAAGCGTTCACCAATGATGGTCACGATATCGGTCGCGTCCTTTACTTCTTGAATTTGAGACATAGAGTATTTCTATTGTACCGCACTTCTGCTTGAGGAAGTTGAATAAAACCGAACCTGTAGCTGCCTCATTAGAATCAGAGATTCACAATGGGTTCGCTGTACATATTTGGATCATGATTTATACTAAGGACATATGACTGATGACCCACGAGACGATTCACAAACCGACAGCGACCAAAAATATCACAACACGCCGTTCTCAAAATACTTTAATATTTTGAGTGACATCGATAAAAATAAGCGATACTCCAAAGAATTTGGATCTATTCTTATCTTGAGCCTCGTCGAAGAAGTTGGTGAAATGGCACGCGCCTACTTGGCCGAACACGGCAGAAAACGCAGCAACCTAGCAGCCCAAATGGATGAAACCTACACCGAAGAACTTGGTGACTTGCTCGTCTCAATCCTCCGTTTTGCCCGAATTAAGAAAATCAACCTAGACGAACGGATTATGTATTCTTTGGAAAAGGTTTTGAAGCGTCAGGATAGGCCAAAAACGTAATTAATGACCCTAATCTGTTAGGTGCCATATTCCTTTAAACTTCTCTCAATCACCCTGTGCACAACGCGTTGCCAAAGTGCTTCTGAGTCATAATCACCAAGTGCGAGTTCAGCTAGCCAAAGTCTTTTTCCATCCCAACCTAGATTATTGTCAGTAAAACAATCATCGCTCAGCCAAAGGTCTGAGGGTAGATTTAAAAGAACTCGTTTTAGCTGTTCAAGCAGTAATTTAGGGACAGCAATTCTTGGAGTATCAGCTAAAATATGCCCCTCTCTCCATTCAACTAAGAAACCAACTGGTTTGTTGTTAGCGAACACAATTTGATGTGGTTTGGGTACAAAAATCCTTAGGTCTGGATGTTGCGCAGCTGCCCGATAGAGTTGAAATTCTGTGATAGTTGAAGCTGGCCCATCAATTGGTTCGTCGGTAACTGAGTTCTCTTGCAGATACTCTTTATACGCATAATCGCCACTGCGTAAAGAAACTTTACAAACACGTTTTTCTTGCCCCTCTTGGTACTGAACATTTGGGGAGTTCCAATCAATGCTAATTTGAAGATGTTCTTGTGACATGAGCAAATTAAGTGTCTAAGTTCAGTACATCCAGGGTCTTTTACATGACTAGGCTTTGCGCTAAGTTTGTGGACGCAACATAAGTCTAAGTGTTTTCACACTAAACTTATTACTCTGAAAATATCTGATCACCATATATCCATATCCAAACACCAAATCTCCGATTAGTGTTCGCGCATAAAACGGCACCGCAGCTAGATAACATGCAAATAATCCAGAAATTGTTTGCGGATACCAATGCCACCACACACCAAGATTAGAAATAAGAAAGAACAAAAATGACGCTGCAGGAAGAAATGCAAGTTGTCGCTTAGTGCTATTTTTAGCAAAATATCCCATCAATGGGTACATCAAAAATCCCAGATACGTCCACATAAATCCAGCATAAAAACCACCTACCAGCCAATCAAACAGCACAATTGAAAGTAAAAATAACACCGGCGTTCCACCAAAAAATCCAAAACTCCCCAAAGGACTCACATTAGGAATAATTCTTGCTGCACGGGTTAAAAATATCCCAGCGGCAACCAAAATATGCGAACTATTGAAGTGGTTCAATTTTTTCATACCGGAATGTAATTGTATCTCCTGGTTGTAATTGAGTCTGCGAAACCCCCAACTCTGCAAATGTCCCATTTACATAATAACCCCAAAAATAATTTTCATTAGAGGCGACACCGTCAATTGACTGGACAAATTTACCAGCACTGCCAAAATCCTGATACTCAACCGTCGCACTCTGATCAAGCAGTTCTTCTGCGGTCATTTCTTCAGACGCGGTAAATGAGTATTCTATTTCATCATTTTGCTCAACCAACTGATTTTGATCGGGCTGTTCCCATATTTCATCAGTGCTATCCACTGTCGGGGTCGTTTCAATAACTGCCGGCGCTTCTACATCTGGTGAATTTAGTTCTGAATTAATTTCTGCAACCTGGATTTGGGTGAACCAAACCATAAGTCCTGCCACCAAAATAAGTACCGACAGAATGAGAAGTAGCTTTTTATGTGAACTGATTACAAGCATTGTGTGGTGATTCTATCACAGTGCAGTATTGGCAAGATCATTGAATCGTGCCATAGCTCATTCGCGCACCTCTTGCCAACAATTTGTTTTGTTCAATGCGCGCTTGTTTTTGTGCTGCAAGTTGTTCGCCTGACTGACTGCGTCTATTTCTCAATAGTTGTTTCGTGTCAGAAGAATCCTTCGCCTTGTCTCGATGGTATTTTGCAGTTGTTTGTGCATTTTGGGCCAATACTTGCGCCAACGCTGCATCGCTTAATTTTCTCGTGACATCGACTGGATAGTCATCTATTTTTGGCATCTCAAGTGGGATCTCCAGCGCCTGCTCATAGAGACCTTTTCCAGCTTCTGCGGTACTGGGGTCGCTCACCAGAATTGCTGCACTTTTCAGCTTGTCTTTCGCCTTACGCACCTGAGCTATGCCTCTTTCCACCGTAAGTCCATGATTATATTTCTGAACGTCAATTAAGTGCTCAACACGTTCACATTCTTGTTCAGCAAAAGCAAGATATTCTGCGTTAAGCAGTCTGAGGTCGGTATGGTGATTTTCGCCTTTGAGGTATCTAGACTGGCTGAGTCTCATTCGAAGTGCAAATAATCTTTTCTGAAGATCTTCTGCAGCCTCATAAATAGTGGTAGAAAGTTGACCGGGCAATAAACCATCAATTGTCTTTCTGATTTCAAACACTCTATTACCTGCTGTCACATCAACTCGCTCGATTGATTTGATAAGCACCTCTGCTGTTGCAGAAGTATCCCCAGTCTCATTTTCTGAAGCAATATCAAGACTTAATGAATCAATCTCATGCTCCAACGCAATGAGTTCCATTCTCACCGCATGATATCCATGGAATGCGTGCAGTATCGAGATATTTGCTGATTGATAGTTTTGATTTTCTGGTCCATTTTGGTTTTGCACCTCTGTCAGCACTCGATCAATGTCTGAGAGATGCTGGGTGACTTCGCCAATTCTATCTTCAATATAGTTGTATGAAACACTGTATTTTTGATTTGCTTCGACCTGCATTCCTTTGATATCCTCTAGGATTTTCTCTCGCTTCTTCCCACAATTAGTCAGTTTTAGGCCAGCAGCAACGGATTCTATTTTCAGGGATGCAATGTTTTGTTTATTTTCTGCATCTAACGATTCCATCTGTTCGAACAATGTTATAGTATGGTTAAGATAATAATCGCCGGCTCGCAATAATCCTGTGGCACGCGTCCAATCGCCAGTTCGAGCTACTATTCCTGCTTCGTCAAACAACGCCTCTGCCTTAAGCTTGGCTTGAATTCCATGAGCTGGTTTGTATCCTTGATTCACAAAATGGGTATGTCGCTTTTCACAGTATTCTCTGACTTCCATTATTTCTGAAAACTCTGTGATGAATCTATTTATATCTGATAGGTCAGTTTCAAGATCATGTAAGTGCTCACTGATCTGGACATAGGGTGGATTCTTTTGGCCCAGTTTTTTTGAAATTACCTTTACTATACGTAAGGAGTTTTCCAGTAATAGTGTCGGGTTAACTATTGTGTGGAGAGATGGATCGACCATTTCACCTCTATCTCTTACCTCGTAGTACATACGCTCTAGTTCACTAAGAGATTGTGCGATTTCCAAAAGTTGGGTTCTTTTTTCAAAAAAGCTATCTAGTATTCTGTTGCTTTCGAGTGGTTGCTCTGCCTTGAGTGCAGATTCAGCGCGAAGCAAATATGTCGCGAGTGCAGTATATTTTGAACGAAGGTTGTCGGTTAATTTAGGTGATAATTGAGAACCATCTCCCTGGAAAAATGTTGGAGAGTCAGATTGCAACAATTTAGCGGTAGAAAGTCTCTCAGGAACAGCTTGTATAGTCTGAAGTACGTATTGCTCCTCAGCAACGATGGTGTCCATTTGATTTTGAGATTCATTAAGAATGGTGGATACAGAATAGAGGTGGCGCCTCACAGTTTCTCTTTCATCACCCTTCATTGAGAGTTCGACTGGATCATGCTGAAGTCTTCTGAGCTCTTGAAGAAGTAGTTGCACATTCTTGTGATAGCGTTCCTGTCGATAGTCGATATCGTTTCTCCCTTGAGAATGTGGCTCATGCAAATTCACCAATGTATCGAGCGCAACTTCAACTCGTCGAGTATCGTGGAATAAGAGTGTTTGCTCAGCCTCGGCGATGAGCCGTTGGACAGAGTCGATAATTATTGCGTTTGATTCTTTGGCTTGTTTTCGCTTGGGAATAATGTCGAAATATATTTTCAATGCTGCAATTCCAGCTCCTGACAGAATAGCTAAAGCAGTGAAAAGTAAAATAAGTGAATGTTCTGCTTTGCCTTGATCAGCTTGGTTTTCAGCTTGCAGATATACGTCTTCGATGAGCCCCGTTATATACTCTGTTAATTCTTCTTGGTGGGGTCCTAGGGGGTAGTTCTCTAGGGAAATACTGCGTACACCTTCGATATCCAAGTCATGAGAATTGACAGCAGCCATTTCACCTTGACTACCTTCTCGAGACTCAAACGGGGGTTTTGCCATATTGTTCCTATACTAGGTTACTATGCAAAATTATTATAGCATCAAAATAGGCTACTCTGTCAAATACATGCGCAGAATAGTACTGAGCGCTTCGATGTCGGAAAGTTCGCAATTTTCGTCGATTCCATGCATGTTTGATTCATACCGCGCCACTCCCAAACCAAAGTGCGGTATGCCTAGATTTTTGGTCCACTGAGCGACGGGCGTTGAACCCGGTACGCAGAACTGGCCGCTTTCTCCGGTGCATGATTTGAGAACGTTCTCAAGTTTTTTGATTTCTGGGTGAGCCGAGGCGTGGCCTTCGAACTGCTCACCATCTTGGATTGAGAGTTGGACGTTTTGTTTTTTGGCCGCTGCTGCAACTTCCTTTTTAATCTTTGCAACTTCTTCCTCAACATCCAATTCTGGTGCAAAGCGTGCGTCTATTGTGAGGGCTACTTGATCTGGAATTATATTTCCGGCCAATCCTCCCGCAATCACATTGCAGTTGAAGCCCGAACGCACCACATCACTCTTGCCATCTTTTGGAAATGTAACTGCATTACTTTTGATGCTTGAATACTGCTTTGAAAGTTTCGCGAAGGTCGGATACAAACTCATCAACTGCTCGATTGCATTCTCTCCCATGTGGCTCATACCGCTGTGTACCGATGTACCAATTACCGTAATCACCGCCTGATATAAACCCAAATGCGCAGTGGTAATACCTCCCGCAAAGGTGTCTGGGTCATAACAAAGAGTGTTTTTTGGATTGATGTGAAGGTATTTTTCTAAATATTCTAGCTGTGCAAGTTGATCGGTTTCTTCGTCTGTTGTGAGGATGAGCTTGAGATTAAATCGGAGTTTAGTGCGATCGATTTTGGAAAGTGCGTCGAGCACGGCCACCGTTGAACCCTTATGATCAGCCGTGCCTCTAGCGTAGGCGCGACCGTTTTTAATCTGCAGATCAAAGGCACCGTCATAATTTGCCGGAACGACATCGATGTGGTTATAAATTAGGAGCGTTGGTAATTCTGGGTCACGGATTAGTTCTGCCAGGAGATTGACACGATTTTTGGCGCGTGCGACTTGTTCGGGAATTTCGATGCGCTCCGTGATGAACCCTGATTTTTGCAGTTCAGGTTCCAGAAGATCAACAACTGCGCTGTATTCTGCACCATCAGCACGCGACGTATCGAGATTGCAGTATTTTTTGAGGAGCGTGAGTGTTTTTTTGGCGACCATGATACTGGGGATTATAACTCACCAGATTTTTGAGATTTGATGGCCTCTGCGTGCTCTTTGACGAATTGTTTGTCATCGATGTCTTTGACATACTCTTTGGTAACGTGAACTTTATCGAGCATGGTTACGAGAAGATATCCAAGAATCATTAATGCAATTGAAAACAGAACATCAGTATTAAATTGCCCAGGCAATATATTCTGCTCAACCACCGGAACCAGTTCCCCATGACTATTAATTCTGGTCAAAAGGACTTCTTTCCATGGCCAGACTTTTCTGAGTGAACCCACCATGAATCCCATGAGCATCGCAATTACCACGTCATGATGCTTTTTGAACAGCCAACTGAGTACGCGAGAAAATAATCCAAGACCTACCACCGTACCAAGGCCAAAAACAGCAAGTGACAAGAAGTCGCGTGAATTAATCGCCATTAAAACTTGCTCATACTTTCCCATAATCACCAGCAAGAAAGAACCTGATATACCAGGTAAAATCATGGCACAAATTGCAATCGCACCGCTGAGAAAAAGCGCTAATAACGTGTTTGGGGTTTCCACAGGAACTGCACCAACTACTACATAGGCAACAACTGTCATTAACACTACTGCAGCATAATCATGTGTATTCCAGGTTACAACACGCTTGCGTACGATCATCACCGACGCGACGATCAATCCAAAGAAGAATGACCATAAAAATTCGGGATACGTTTGCAAAAGATAGGAAACAGCATTCGAAAGAGATAACACTGCGGTAAACAACCCAATCGCGAGCGGAATCAAGAATGCAAATGGAATTTTCTCCCAAGCTTCACGAAATTTGCCTTGCAAAAATAGCTTGGGAACTTCGCCGCTCACTGTTTTGATACTTTGAATCAATTCTTCATAAATACCCATGATAAACGCAACTGTTCCTCCCGATACTCCAGGCACGATATCGGCCGATCCCATCCCAAAACCAGTCAGGAAGAGGCGAATTGAACTTTTTAGATGTGAAGAAATTGATGCTTTGCTCATACTGTGTTTCGTAAAATACTTTATATCCACTCTGGATGGTGCTTAGTATACCGCATTTTCTAGAAGATTTACCAGTCAGCAGAATGATGTATACTCCCTTTGTGAATAACAACACCAACCCTGCGCTCCTGTACCACCAAACCCATCAAGGCAAACTAGGTGTGGTCAGCCTCAATGGCCACCTCACCAAAGACACACTACCCCTTGCCTATACTCCAGGTGTCGCAGACCCCAGTCGTGAAATTGCAACTGATAAAAAATTAGCCTACGACCTCACGCTCAAAGGCAGAACCATTGCCGTCATCTCAGACGGCTCAGCAGTGCTCGGTCTTGGAAACATTGGTGCGGAAGCTGCACTCCCCGTCATGGAGGGAAAAGCACTTCTCATCAAGCAATTTGGTGGTGTCGATGCATTTCCACTGGTGATTGATACGCAAGATCCAGATGAGATTATCAAGTTTGTGCGGCAAGTTGCGCCTACTTTTGCAGGAGTCAATCTCGAGGATATTGCGGCACCCAAGTGTTTTTACATTGAGACTGCGCTACAAGATATTGGTATTCCCGTATTCCACGATGATCAGCACGGGACGGCGATTGTTGTACGAGCAGCACTCATTAATGCTGCCAAAGTCGTCAACAAACCCTATTCATCATTGAAAGTAGTCGTGATTGGTGCTGGAGCGGCAGGTCTTTCTGTTGCCAAATTTTTGCTCCATTCGTCAGGTCCTGTTTCTGATATCATCCTGGTTGATTCTCAAGGGACGATTGTTTCTGGAAGATCTAATCTGAATACGTTTAAAGAATCTTTTGCAGAAATTTCGAACAGACGCAACATTGATGGATCGGCGGCTGATGCTGTAGTTGACGCAGATGTAGTAATTGGTGTTTCTCGACCAGGAACAATTACTTCAGAAATGGTTGTCAGCATGTCACATAATCCAATTGTCTTTGCACTTGCCAACCCTACACCAGAAATCATGCCCGATGAAGCGTATGCGGTAGGAGCAAAAGTTGTTGCCACGGGGAGAAGTGATTTTCCAAATCAAATAAATAACGTTTTGGCATTTCCTGGGATTTTTAAAGCAGTTGTTGCGCATAAATTGACCGTCATAACTGATGAGATGAAAATTGCAGCATCAAATGCGATCGCAGGACTCGTTCCAAACCCTACAGAATCAGAGATTATCCCGAGTGTCTTTTTACCCAACCTTGCTGAGGAAGTGTCACGAGTTGTATGCACTACTCCACACGTTGGCGATAATTAAATATTCCCATAAATCTTCTTCACACAGCACGTATCAATCTATATAGTGATTGTATGGATTTTATTTGATGTCTTATGCTTGAAAACACTTTTACGCTCCGAGAACCTCTACAAGAACAGGAACAATCTTCACCAGAAGTGGCTAAACTGCTAAATAAAAGTCAGGAAAGTTTGTTTGTTTTGGATGCAATACTAAACTCTCGGCTATCTGCTGCGCAAGTCAATATACTTCTTACCTCGACACGAATTAATGTCGTTGGAGGTGTCAGGTACTATATTTCTGATACAGGAAACGACGTTAACTTTCCCCCACCACTTCAAAGAACGCTTGGTATAGAAATGGTTCGGACTGAATTTGACGACGAGCCCACGGTAGAAAGTGTTGATCGATTTAGACAGAAGAATGCCGAAGTCTTCGACGTTCTCCGAAAAATTTTGAGTGAAAAAATGTCCCTGCTAGATGAAAAGAGGCAGATTGAAACGTCTCTCAGCCTCATTGAAGATAGACTTGAAGGCAAACTCTCTCCACCAGTTCAGGATGTACTATTTCGATCTACTTTTGTCAGGAAAACAAATACTGGAGAAGATTATTACGCAAATTCAGATGGAAACGATGTCTTTATATCAACTCAAGTGAGAAGTAAGTATGGAATACAAATGGTTCGGCTTGACTATGACGACGAGCCGACCGAAGATAGCGTCAATGTACTTCGAGAAAATCAGAAAGAGATTTTAGAACTCATTGACTCCGTTTTAGACGAACAAGCGTCTGGAAAAAGTCAGACTGATGTGGAAGCCTCAATTTTTTTCTTAAAGGCACTATTAGGTAATGAATTACTCACTCCTCGTGTTAAAGATGTGCTTTTTCAATCAAATTTTATAAAAAGAAATCAAAGAGGTAACGAATATTTCGCTAGCTCAGATGGAAACGACATCACCATACCAGCTACTATTAAAAGAACTTTTGGAATTGAGATGGCTGGCACAGATTATGAAGACGAGCCGAGTGTAGAGAGTGTTAATGCATTACGCGAAAATCAATCTGACTTGCTGGAAATAGGAAACCGTGTAGCAGATTTTGAAACTAAACTCTCCCCACAATATAAAGCCTCGTTTGACCTCGTAAAAAATGAATTTGCTCAATTAACTGAAGCACCCAAAACAATGGATAGTTTTCTCCTCATTATCAGGAGAGAGTCCATTGCATTATATGAAGAAGCAGTAGCCATCTTTACCGAAGTCGCCTCGCTCATCCGAATACTGAACTTAGAGCAAGTTTTTTTCTCATTTGAAAGAACTGAAAGCGATCCATTCGACAGTCAAATAAATGCAGTAAATTCATTTAACGCACGAAATAGTGAAGAAACCGCCGTCGTTCGTGAATTAATTGTTATTGCCTACCAATCTAGACGAAGAAGAAAAATCATTTCTTTTGCTCAAGAGATCAAAAATGGAGGCACCGGCCTAGTAACGGTCACTCAGCTTGAGAAAAGCGAATCACCAAATGACGTAAAACTCGGAAACTTTTTGCGAGTAATAATGTATAAACGATTAATAAATGACCTGAAGATAACAATTTCTAATGAGTTTTCAAATGGAATTGCCTTTTCTCCAGAAGCAGTTCTGCTTGCTTTAGATTCATTTCCAATTCAGCCAAGTGTAAATGGATACGATTTTTTTGGTGAGGTGCAAAAAATTAGAGAAGACGCTGTTGAGCTGTCCAACCAACTTATGGTCTACAAATTACTAGCAGAGGCAAATGAGATTCGGAGTCAATTTCGGTCTGGAAATCCGCAAGCAGTACTCGATCGTATTCGATCTGGTTTTGTTCCAAATCCAAATCTAAAAGAATCTAGAGTTGTAGCTTCTCAAATTCAAACTTTACTTGAATCTGAATTCACAACCTTCATCGCTGCAGAAGATGCTGATTTCTTTGATACAAGTATCGCCGGCGATCTTAGACAGCAACTCCAAGATCAACTTGCGATCAGGTATCTTGAGCCGAGCTTAGATAGAAATAAAGCAGCTCTCAGGTTTTTAGGCGGTAATTTTTCTGAAGTGTTTCAGCCTCTGTTTCAAACTTTAAGAGCATCACCAACATCGGCGACTCAAATTAATCGCTATTTAATGAGAGAAATTGATCCGATCACCGGACGTGTCACCGGATCTGATCCAAAACTCTTATATACCCAGCGACTCAATGAGCTTCGCGCGCAAAGAGAGCTTTCTCCTACTGAGGAAGAATATATTCGATCAGTGGAATTGATGACTGTCATGAACCCACACCTTGTAGCAATTCTTAGTCAAGAATTTGCGGTCACAGATACCTACTTACGGCACCACTTTGAATCACTATCTAAAAAAACTGAAGAATCACTCAATGACAATGACTATGTTCCGCTCCTACAAATCGGACTTGGGCCAAATGGTGTGAATGCTGCTGGTGAACTTGCGCGACAAAACCCTGGCTTACTCGCTAATACACTGTTTGTGGATCAAGGTGAACAACCCGGTGGACCGTTTGCGATTCCTGGAGGTGCTGCATGGGAACTTAACAGTGCAAATAGAAGAAAAGAAGGAATTCGGTTGCCCGATTTACCACCAGTGCCCGAAAAGGAAACAGTGCGAGGGTTTGGTTCCCCCTTGAGAATTTATCCGGGTGAAAGAAATGAGGGCAGTGCAGTACGAACGGGGAGCATCAATACTACAGTCGATTTTCTACCCACCACTGACAATTTATCCTTAAATCAGTATCCCACCAACGAAGAATTGGCAGCGTTAGTACAAGCACAAGCTGCACTTCTTGTTAAAAAAGCATTACTAAAAACAGTAGTTACCAGCATTCGAGAAAACACGGATTCAAACCAACGAGGAATGTACCTCGCAGATCTAGCAATAACTCAGGCAGATGGAACAGTTCTTACAAAAACTGTGCGAACGGATGGCGTATTTATTTCATCAGGTCTCGGAGAGTCAACGCTAGGATTTGACACCAAAGGTAAGCGTGCAGAAAAAATCGTAAACAAAACGACTCGAAAAGGCAAAAAACTACTCTCCTCAACCCTTGATTACTTCAATGAGATAGCCAATAGAAAGGGTGAGAAAGAAAGAGACATTGGAGAAACTATCGTAATCATTGGTAGTGGTAACTCTGCAGACGTACTCATCGAATATCTTGCAGGGATATTCGCTCAAGGGGACAACAACGCTATCAGAAATATAGAGAAAATATATATAATCTCGAATACAGATCTCAGTAAACGACCTAGATACGCAAGAATTACCGACGTCAAAGGCAGGAACGGAAACAAAGCGTTGGTCGAACAAATCAGAACTAGAGTGGATGATGTTGATGAGGCAGAGGATGATCCAGAAAAACTCTCAGTGTTCGATGGCAGCGGTCAGGCGATCAAAGATAAAATTGGCAACGTCATAAAAGCAGACCGTGTTGTATCAACTGCTGGCTTTAAACCAAATTTGGATAAAGTACTTGCACCACTCCTTGAGCAGGGCGACACCATGGATATAAGAAAAGCAAACACACCCACTTCAGCCAGAGAACCCCTGACACTACCAGGGAAAGCAGTACCAGTAGCAGACACGCTCAAAAATCATCCAAATATTATGTTCTTAGGCACTGCAGCAGCAGCGAATTTTGACTCATCCTCACCGTTTAGCAAGTTAAAACTCGCCCAGCTGCCCACCAAAGCCAGAGAGGCACTCCTTAGAAATGGCGTTGAAAATGCCGTGGCTCTTGGCTTCAGAGGCCCCGATGTCCAGGCAGGAGTTAACATCTGGCTGAATGAACGCGATGTTCAACTTGACGCAGCAGAAGCACCAGAGAAACCACCCATAAATGCAGAGGGACCAATACAATCAGTTGAAGAACAAATTACCGTCGATCAAGAAAATTTAATGTTAAGAAATGACATGATGTATCGAGAAGAAATAATCTTGAGCTCACTTCTTATTTATAATCTAACCACAGATGTAGGTACGTTTACCGATGCTAGTGGCGATTCACTCACAAAAAATTTGGAAATAGCACTAAGAATACAACCAGATGGAAAAACGTTTTCAGCTCAACTTACAGACACCAGCGATGGCCTCTCTCAAGATTTTGCTTTGATTGTAAAAAAATGTCTCGCTGACCAAGATTTCCAACGCTTCGCGGTCAGTTTACTCAATTCAAGAAGAGGAAGAGATCCAAAAATTGACATCAAAATCGAGTTTAAGCGCGGAAAAATTCGAATTAAGAATTCGTATGTTCAGGGTGGGTGATGTAGCTTATCGGAAAGTCCTGTAGAGTGCCGCAACGAACTTTGCGCCTTACTACAGCAATTCGATTTTTATACCGTCATCTTCAGCTAACTCTAAAATTTGAGGAATGCAGGTTACTTTGTGCTCATCAGAGACGAGTGAGTTTCTCAGTTTGGTGAGAAGTTTCATCGGACCCTTGATTTCTCTAACTGCTACTTTCATGGTAACTCGCTTTCCCTCAAGATCTTTCCATTGATTTCGATTAAGGGGTTCGGCAACAGGCATAACAGACAAGTCTGAACCGTCAATAACGACATAAAACTGACGCCAACCGCTACTGACTACTAACTCTTCAGCCACGACAGAAATTCTACTGTCCCCGCCCATTTGATAATGAATTGCTCTGAGAATACCAGAAACCTCAACCACCATGTCTTTATACGCTTCTCGATTCTTGTGAAGCTCACCAGCAGTGATACGAAGCGGTTGTTGCTCTGCGTCGATGGGTTTAAGGAGAAATCCGTAGCTGCGTTCTGTTGATCTCATATGGTCCTATTTTCGACCATTATAACAGATACAAAGGGGTTTTTATATATTTTAATACATCAAAGTCTATTTTTCTTCGGGTTCATCAATAACTCCGCCATTGCTTTGCTCATTTCCATGCCCGTAGCTTCTTCAATCCAAAGAAATTGGCCGTTTGCGTTTATTTCTAAGAAAACATACCGTCCATCTTTGGTTTTAATCATGTCAATGGCGCCGTATTGTAGGCCCATTTTTTTTAGTAATGTGAAACACATTTCTTTAATTTGCTCAGGGAGTTTGTAAGTAGTATGCGGAATTGACCGTATGCCAAACCTCCAATCGAGTTTTGATTTTTCTGCTAAATTATCTCGCTGGTTGTCGAACTTACAGGCAAATATCTTCTTTCCAATCACGGTAACTCGTAATTCATATTCTTTTGAAACGTTTTCTTGCAAAAAAACAGGTGAATCATAATATTTTTGATCAGGATTTTTAATATCTGAAGCAGTTATCGCAAGTGTTCCAAAAGAATGACCGATTTTGCCAAATGAGACACCCCCCTGATAGAGTCTCTTTGTGACGGATGCATGACTATTTAAGAACTGCAAAATTTCTTTTTTATTTTCAGACACCAATGTGTTGGGAATAGTAAATCCAATGTCTTTTGCCATGGTAAGTTGGAGCAGTCTGTACTCATTTCTCAAGTTATCCAGAAAAAAATTAACAAATAAGCAGCTTGGATTTGCAAATTTTATATGAGCACTCAACTCTCTCAAAAAAGCTACTTGTGTCATACTCTTGTGCTTCTTTTGGAGAATTTCTAGATCAGTATCTTGCTCAGTATAGAGATCTCTAAATGCGGCAGAAGAATACTTCCGTGTCCAAACCGCCTGTATGTCAGACAGCGGAATTAGTTCATTATTGCAAAAAACCTGCATACCATCACTGGTATAGGTATATCGAAGATCAGATTTGGACGCTGGATTTATAAACAAAAAATCAGAGCTGTTCAAGAAATGCTTCTGAACAGCTCTGACGTGTAGATCCTTTTTATGAGAAAGGACTAAAAACTTCATATAGCTTAATCGTTATCAGGATCAGCCCACTCTGGGTTTGTCGGTCCTGATGTTTCTTTACCTTCTGCGGGTGGCATTGGTGCTTCACTCTCTTGAAGTGAAACCGCAAAAGTTGGGTTTTCTGTGTCGAACATAGTAGTGTTCCCTTACTATCTTATTACTAATTTTAGTATACACGAATGAATTATTATTACAAACTATAAGCATGTATTTTGAGGCATTGATTTGTTAAAATATTTGGCTAAAGCCAAATTTTTATCAATGCGGAGGTGGTGGGATTTACCCTCGTCAGGCTCAAATTTCCATAAGCTGAATGATTTCGCTTGATCGGGCATAAACTTCTCATCCTATGCAATATTGATAAATATTTGGCTAAAGCCAAATTTTTATCAATGCGGAGGTGGTGGGATTCGAACCCACGGGGCTCAAGGAGCCAACGCTTTCCAGGCGTTTGCGATAGACCACTACGCGACACCTCCAATTGGTAGATTCGTATTATAGCGTATTCAAATGAAATGTAATTGCTATTCCTCACCCTGACTTGATCGCGTGACGAAGTGAGAGAAATTAATAAAAAAATCTTATGATGCTAGTCTGTGATTTGGATCGTCCGGTGCTACTTCTTCTACAGGTGGCACTGGTACTTCAGGATCTGAAAGTTCTTGGTTGCCTTGCTCTACATGAAACCGCTCATTCGGTGCACTAGCGTCTAAAGGTGCCGACGTTTGTTCCTGTGAAATAGATGCGCGTTCTTCTAGAATTTCAGCTGATATTTCCTGCGGACTCACTGCTGGCTCTACTTCAGCTTGAGAAGCAGGTACTACGGGTGCTTCTTCCGCACCAGGAACAGGTGCTGCTTCATCGTGAACCTCCTCAGCAACCTCGCCCTGATCCTCCTCGCTCAAATCAGTGTGTATCACCTCTACGCTCTGCTCACCCGCTTCCAACCTTGTAATTCGGTCATCCATATCTTCATATAATGCTTGGATTTTGCTACCACCTAGAAGTGCATCAGTTTGCCAACCAAAGGTCCCAGTCAACTGAGAGCCGTCTCTTTGCATTTCGTCAAATTCAGCTCCTGCTTGCTCCCGATACAGGCCAAGCATTTTTTTCATGAACGAGTTATATTTACTATCCTTGTCAATTGCATGTGCGTGCAATTCATAGTTTTCTACACCTTTTTTTGCTGCACTAAGATACTTTTCTAAACCAGATTGGGCAGTAGCTAGCTGTAAAAGTTCAGCACGAGCTATTTTTAGATGCTGCAAATCATCACTTGTCAGTTTTTCTCGCTGTCTAGTTATTTCATTAGTAATAGCAGCCTGCTGCTTTGTGGCTTCAACCATATCTGAAAGAATCTGCTCAATGAGGAGTTCGTGGGTACTAAGAATGAGTGTGTCGCGATCTACCTCTTCACCTGTTTCTGGGTCTATCTCCATACCGTTAGGGCTTGGCGTCTTTAATATGTCAAATTTTCTTAATAATAAAGATTCCCTATCTTGGGTGGTTTTGCTGTTAAAACCATATTCTGGACTTCTTTTTCGCCCAAGCACTGAATCCCAGTATTTTTGTGCCATATCATAGAGGTGTGTCGATTGCTCCAAAAGTTGCTCACTGTCTGGGGGTTGGGGTGTTGATTCAACGCCAATTGGTGTTTCTAATTCTTCTGCGGCCAGACCAGGTTGCGCTCTAGATACTAGTGAAAGAGTTGGATCAAACATATTTACCTTTATTGTATGTAACTATATCTATCTTACGCTATTTTTGGATGCGTGTGCACACCTTTTTGATGCGTCATGGAGATTCCGTTTCAAAAACCGCTGCGAGAGCTGATATAATGCAATTCTTGAAACGTGGAAGCGTCGCATAGTGGCCAATTGCACAAGGTTGCTAACCTTGACCGGGTTTCCGGTTCGTGGGTTCGAATCCCACCGCTTCCGCAGAAGGTCTTCGGTTGCTCCAAGACCCATCTACTATGCTCGATTAGTTTGATGTGGCTTGCTAAAAAAGCGAGAGAAATCGCAAGTATCCCAAACATAGCCTGTAATGTTGAAAATCGCCTAAATGACCCTCAAGGCATTTGCGCTCGGTTCTAATCTTTTGATGAAAAGAGCTACTTTTAGCCCTATTTTAATGAAATACGCTCGTTCGAATCTTTTTCTTTTGAAGAAATTGCGTACTTTTTGCAGATTTACTGGAGATTAAGTTGTCTGTCTCTCAGACTGAATTTTGAAGTAACTCCTTTGAGGATTTTGAGTCGTTCCTCTGGAGTTCCAAACTGAAGGACATGGAGAAGGTATTCTTTAAGCATCTCTGTATGTGTTTCGTTATATTCTCTGGGATTTTGGTCGCCAGTATTATGAGGAGTAATCTCAACTCGGGGTATATAGTCACTAGTCACGGTTGCTTTAAAATGTTGTAACCGTTTCACTTCTATCTCGAACTCCTGCATTAAGTACGAGGTGTTGAGTTTAATTTTTGGTAAATAACCGATGAGTTGTTTGATCAACTCCTGCTCCGTAATATAGGGCTCAGGACAATCATATTTCTTGATTCGATTACAGTGATAATAAATATGTGAGTTAACGATGTTTGCTTTGGTTCTTCTATATTTGAGTTCTGCCGTAACACTTCCACCGCATGATCCGCAAATACAAATTTTCTTGAACGGAAACAGTTGTTTATTCCATTGTCTCGGTGCAACTTGGAGTTGGATTTGGACTCTTTCAAATAACGCTTTTGTGATGAGTGTCTCGTAGGTGCCTTTGTACCATATGTTTCCATACTGAAATTCGCCGTAGTAAAAAGCATTTTGGAGGGCGACATAGATTTTGCTCAGTGGCATTTTGCATCCACTCTTTGTGGTGAATCCGATATCGTCCAGCCATTTTTTAACCATTCGACCAGAGAACCCTTGATCAGCAACTTTGTGAAATATCTGCTTAATGACGGGTGCTCGTTCAGGATCTAGCTCCACTGTTGAGATGCGATTTACTTTCAGCACGTTTCGATAGCCGATCGGTGCAACCCCTGGTCTAATCCCAATCTGGCATTTGTTCCGTAATCCTCGTTTAACATTGACGCCTCGATTATCATTCTCCAGCTTTGCTTGTGAGCAGAGAATCATCAGTAAGAATTTCTCATTTGGATTGTCTGTGAAAGATTGAGAATAAGTTTTGATATGAGTCAGTTTGCCTTGATCCATTAAATCAACGATTCGTCCTAAGTCACCAGCATTTCGAGATAACCGATCGGGTGCCCATGTGAGGATGCTGTTATATCTTCCTTCGATTACTCCATGGAGAAGATTATTAAACTCTGGTCGTTGTCCTGATTCTTTGGCAGAGTGGCTTTCTGTAATTGTTTCCGTAATGTCGAGCTTCTCTCTCTTGGCAAGAAGCTGCATTTCTTTGAGCTGACCGTCAATGGACATTGCTTGTCGTTCGTCCGATTCGCTTGATTTACGGGCGTATAAGCAGTATTTTAGCCTGATATTATCTTTCATCAGGACACAAGGTATCGGGAAGGGGCGAGGAAGTCTAGTCGCAAGATTACTATAACCAACACAAAAAATGCCCGATATTACTCAGGTACTTTGTGAACAGGAAACCTGTGAGCATCCTAATGGAAAGCATTGCACTGAGTGTCACCCTCAAAAATCTTAAGGATTAACGATTTCCGTAGATTGTAGTTTAATCTGCCAGTCTTTCTCGTCAAAGTTTTTGCCAAGAAACAGTAGTTTTGTGCTTTTGTATTCGAGAATCTGCCAGCTACTTTCTTCTAATTCTAATTTTGTCCCCACATATTGGAACAGGTATTTGTTACTCCCAGATTTTACAAATCCCTTGGCTCGTATAATCCCCATGGGAGCTGATCTCATTACGTCTTGAAGCTTATTAATGTCAATGTCGTTCTCACTTTTGAACCAATATTCCTGCATTTGTTCGTGAGTGTGATGGTGATGCTCTTCCTTTGTGTCAACATTCTCGTTTTCGTATTTATCGCCCTCTGTTTTTATATCTGGATCCAAAAATAGTCGTGGATCGAGA
Source organism: Patescibacteria group bacterium (assembly GCA_041747555.1). Taxonomy (GTDB): domain Bacteria; phylum Patescibacteriota; class Microgenomatia; order UBA1400; family PJMF01; genus JBGTEY01. The sequence continues at coordinate 60,078 of JBGTEY010000009.1, read as the reverse complement.
TCATCGCTAAACTCAAGAACTTTTGTTCCAGTTCCTATTCCAGTTAACAGATTTTTAATCTTTGCTACTGTTTCTTCTCCAGCTTCAGCTACTTTGGAGACAAGTACAATATCCGCATCCCCAACTTGTGACATTACGATTGAATGTTCCTTACTGTTTTTCTCAAAGTTAACTGCATCTACAATGCACAAAATTGAATCTAAACGTATCCGCTTAGTAAGTTCTGAATTTTGCAATGCTTCATGAATAGGATCTGGGTCGGAGAGACCTGATGCTTCAATCAGAATATATTGAGTTTGTGGTGAATTATCTAAAATGTAGTTAATAACTCGAGGTATATCGCTTTTAGCCACACAACACATACAACCATTAGCAAGTTCCGTTACTTCTCCGCCAGAACCTTGTTTAATAAACTGGCTTTCAAGTTTTACATCACCAAACTCGTTCAAAATGAGTGACACTTTCAGTTGAGGGTGTGTATGAATAAGCCAATTAAGGAACGTTGTCTTCCCAGCTCCTAAAAAGCCAGTTACTAGAAGTATTGGTACTCTTTTTGTCATTTTAAGATAACATTTTCTTGAGTATTATAATTAATTTATCAACATCTTCTGTTGTGTTATAAACATGCATACTCACTCTCACTGTGTCATCAAATTCATCACGACTACTTATACAGTGATCTCCAGTTCTTACTAAAATGCCGTTTTCAGCGAGAATAAAGCCTACCTCACTAGCAGATAATCCATCTACTTTAAATGATAGAATTCCCGCGCCATCAGCACAACTCCAAAAATTGGGGCCATACACAAATACTATTTTCTTCAACTCCCTCAGTTCTTTCAGGAGGTATTGAGTTAACTCAGAAAGATGGATATAGATGTTTTCAATTCCAATTTGCTCTATAAATTCGATGGCTTTTCCAAGCGTCAATATACCAGCATAGTTTTGGGTACCAGATTCGTAAGCCTGAGAGAAGTTGGTAACTTTGACTTCTCCGTCATGTAGTTTAACTCCATTACCTCCGCCTACAAAGACAGGCTCCATAAATTCGTGAATCTTCTTGGTAATAAAAGTTGCCCCGACACCTTGAATTGCAAACATTTTATGACCTGAGAAAGAGAGAGTATCTGCTCCAAGTTGTTGTACATCAACAAGCCGATGGCCAACGCTTTGAGTTGCATCTACATTGATTAGTATATCCTTATCTCCCAACCAATCTCTGATTTTGTTTATATCGCTATCAGCGCCATAAATGTTGTGAATGTGTGTGGTATTAATAATTTTTGTTTTATTGGTGACTTTGGAAAATAAATCGTCCCTATCAATACTTCCCATTTTGTTTACTTTGAAAGGAACGAGGTTAATCGTAATTCCTATCTTTTTTAATAGTTTCTGAACGTTAAACCAAGGAAGGACAAATGACTTATGGTCTTGGGGACAATAGAGAACCTCATCGCCATCTTTAAGGTAATGCAGTCCTAGGGTATAAGCTACCTTATTGAAGCCATCAGTCGATCCAGAGGTAAAAATAATTTCATCTTTTTCTTTCGCATTAATAAACTTTCTAACTTTCTCCCTTACTTCCTCAACCTCTTTTGTTAGTTTGTTTGCAATTGGGTATGAAGACCGACCAGCGTTAGTATTGTATCTCGTATAAAAGTCTGTGAGTGCATCTAATACTAACTGTGGCTTCTGAGTAGTAGCAGCGCTATCCATATAAGTGACCCCTGGGTTATTAGTGAAAAATGGGAATTGGTTTTTTATGTTTAGCATATTATTATAAATCTCTCTCAAGTGATAAATTTTGATCTCTCCAGGCGTTAATGCCTCCTCCTAAACTATAAGCGTCAATATCTTTAGTTTTTAGATAACTTGCTACTAAAGCAGATTTTTCTCCTAATGGGCAAACCAACAATATCTTCTGTTTAGTACAAAATGGATTTGTGGTGTTCAACATAGAATCCAAATGGTCATAAGGTAAATTAATTGAGTCTGGAATATGAGCTGTTTTAAATGAAATTGGCTGTCTCAAATCAACAATTAGAGGTAGATTGTCATCAATCCATTTAACAATTTCATCCGTTGAGATGTCGGCACTTGTATCAATTGTTACTTTATCCTTCCAGCTTTCAGAATTAGCTTCACCTAACCATTCGGGTTTTCGTTCCCTAACGTATGAGGTATACCATTCAACTCGGTCACAAGCTATAAATACAGCTTTCTTTGTTTCAGTTAGTGTGTGGTCAATTTTCTTTAAATAATGCAATGCACCAAGAAACGATGCTCCAGTAGTTGGGCCTGCAAGAAGGCCGGCCCCTTTTATCAACTTCATCATTGCTTCTAAGGAATCATGAGAGTTAACAGTTACGATCTCTGAGTAAAATTCTGGCTTAAACAGGCCTACTTCAAGAGTTTCATCGTGATTTCTAATACCTGGAATATAGTCTTCTTTCTCGGCCACAACACCAACGGCTATAAGTTCAGGGTTGTGTTCTTTTACTCTTTGGGCTGCCCCGAGAGTAGAGCCAGTAGTTCCAAGACCGCCGATGAAGTAGTCTACTTTTCCAAGATCATCAACTATTTCCTTGCCCGTAGTGTCGTAGTGAATTTTGCGATTTAAGTCATTGAAGTATTGGTCACTATAAATGTATTTATCCGGATCCTTGGCGATTTCCTGTTGAATATACACTATCGGGTCATTTGGGTCGTGAGGATCGTAGCAATCACTTTTACCCGGTAGTTCTTGTATTTGAGCTCCAATTAGTTTCAAGACATCTTTAGCTTCAGGAACTTTGATGCGGTTAGTGATTGTCTTAAGGCTACTTCCATGCAAGGAAGCGATCATCTGTAATGCCTTTGCGGTATTTCCACTAGAGCTTTCGATGACAAGCTTATTCTTAAGTTCGTCTAAGTGAGGTTTCAGAATACCCCATGCGGTTCTGTCCTTTACCGATCCCCAAGGGTTAAAGAGCTCAAGCTTGGCATAAACTTCAATATTCTTAAGCCCATGCACATGTGATGGGATTTTCAATAATGGTGTGTTTCCGATTAAATCGGTGATAGATTGAACTAACATAGGTTTCAATTAAATTTAGGTTCATATTTCTCATCAAGTGACCATGTTGATGAATCGACAGCAATTTTGTAAGCCGTTGGGTGTTGAATGGTTTCACTTTCCGTAAAGTCCATAAAATAACCTGCGGTATTTATGAATGCTAAAATATCTCCGGGTTCTAAGTTCTCTTTGAGAAATACTTTTCTTCTACAAATAAAATCATGTGGCAAGCATAAGTTTCCACTCAAGAAAACCCCATTGGTTGCTGGTTTTGAAGTTTTTTCTTTTGAAGAAATTACTATTGGGTCAGCCATGAACTCAAGCTCAATGGAATTTATATGTGATCTGTTCATATCAAGAAAGACTACTGTTTCGCCTTTGAGAGATTTATTTATAGAAACTACTTTTGCCAAAGTTACTCCAGCTTGATCAAGTGATGATCTGCCTGGTTCTATAAATAAAGTCAGCATGTTTTCTTGAAGGAATTGGTCAATCTTTCTAAAAGTTGGAGTTTTTGCATTGAGAATCTTATCGAGCTCCTCAAACTGATCAGAGGATCGATAGAAGTCCGAGAATTTTGCGGAGCCTCGTATTTTTCCTCTTTCAGCCCAATATCCAAGTCCTGATTGATTCCAGCTCATGGAAGGCTTATAGGGGTCGATAAGGGAATCTTTAATGGCGGAAATATAGTTGTGCCATTCTTTCTCGTTTTTTAAGAAGTTCGCACTGAAGCCACCACCTATGTTTATTCCTTTAGGGTTCAATCCGGCTTTAATCGCTTGCAGAGTTAGGTCAAGAGACTGTTCAATTGCGACAACTCTTTCTTGCTCACTTATTGTAGGTAGATGAAAAGAAAATCCATAAAATTCCAACATCTCAGAGTTTTTTAATATTTCAATTGCTTTTTGTGCTTCTTCTATGCTAAAACCGAACTTCGCATCTTTCTGAACTATGTCAATTTTGTTCGATTTAAACTCTTTTAGTCTAATAAATATCTGAGTGAAGTCAGTTACAACAAGATCCTTCTTTAACTGCTTAATTGTCTCCAGCTCCTGTGGACTATTGACATTGAGGGTAACGCCATGAAGTAGTGCAAGCTTAATAAATGAGTCATTTTTAGGACCTGTGGCCTCTATCCTTTGTCCTACAAATCCAGCTGAGAGGGCTTTTTGAAGCTCTTTCTCTGAGGCAACATCAATCTTTCCGTTTGAAATTGCAAGTTGTTTTAGAATAGCTACTGACTTATTCGCTTTGTAGGCGTAGAAAATTTCACCCTTAAGTTTGTGAGATGAAAAGACTTTCTGAAATTTAGTAATATTGTCAGTGACAGTTCTAGGGTAAATAATGTTTAGGGGTGAGCCAAAGGCATTAATCCATTCGAAAATCTTATTTTTATCAGACAAAGTGTCTTGGATATGTGAAGCGACTAAAGGTGTTAATGTAAACATACGCTAAAGTTGGAACTCCTTATCGATTTGACCTGAGAGATCTCCAACAGCGTTTTTGACGTAATCTTGATCAATATACTTCAGGTGCAATTGATATAGTTCTTTCAATCTATCATTAGGATCTTTGCGAAGTTTTTTACTGAGTTCGACTAATTTTTCAAATAATGGCTGGTCAAGGGAAGAAAGGATATCTGTGTTTAGAGGCGAACCTTGCTGCCTGAGTTTTTTAAGCTCAGGACTTTTCTTAAGTGATCCTAAGTATTTATCTGCTGGAATATTTGAGGCTATAAATTTTTCGTCTTCTTTATCTTCTATTTTGTTACCAATGACAAATAATCGATCATTAATACCTGCATGCTTGGCAAGCTTCAAATACTGGTCGTAAACTGTGATGCTTTCTTGTGTCGGCTCAACTATCAAAAAAAGTGCATCAAATTGTTTATGAAGTGTGTTAGAAAATGCATCGATTCCAGCTACCATGTCTGTGACAATCCAGTCGTCATCGCTTAATTTTGCAAACGTAAGTAAATTTTCTAAGACTGAGAGGTTGGTGTGATAGCAGCTTCTTCCAATTTCACCTTCCTCATAAGTTCCTACTACTGCCACATAGCCGTCTTTATATGGTTCAGCAAACTCTATGATGACTTCATTATCTGGATGTATTTCGAATAAATTAACCCCCTTTGAAGGTGGAGTTGTTTTATAAAAATGGTCAACGCTTTGTATTTTCTTGCTCTTGCCAATTAAGTATTTTCTTATTTTCTTCGTGTTTTCATTTGAAGAGAGAGATTTTTTCTCAGGAAAGTCCATTCCTAATAATTTTGGAACATGAATATTTAAGTCAGCGTCAAAGCACATGGCCTTTTTGTTTTGTTTGATTAGGTTTAGAAAAAACAAAGTAGAGAAAGTACTTTTACCTGCTCCACCTTTTCCAACAAATGCTATTCTCATAAATTTATCTACAACCGGCACATAATCCAAAAAACTCAAGGTTGTGCCGTTGAACCTTGAATGACTCTTCTTTTTCTATACGTTCTTCTTCTGAAGACAAGTCCTGTTTAAGTTGAACATCACTGACTGACTTACAGCTCGTGCAGATAAGGTGGTGGTGGTGATCTAGAGAGGATAGCTCGTATCGTTTCTTTCCATCGCCAAAATCGATTTCTAAAATAAGACCTTTAGCAAGTAAAATCTTCAATTCTCTGTAAATGCTGGTCTTGTTGACCTTAATTTTTTCCGTAAACTCTAAGGCATCTATGGGGTTATCCGTATCTCCAAATATCTGAAAAATTTCCCTGCGAACTTTTGTGTTCTTGAGGTTGCTCTCTTTTAGTAATTTATCGACACTGGCCTGTTTCATAGACCATATGTTACCGCAACTTAGTTGCGTTTGCAAGTGTTTATTTTTTACACTCCTTTTTGACTTTGTGCTTCGTTGTTAAGATTTACGTGTTTAAGGAGATATTTATAGAAATATTTTTGCGTCTAGTGCAAGAGTTATTATTTTGTACTTATTTCTAGCTAGCATTGTCAAAACACAAGATACCCCAATTATTCTGGAAGTCCAGGCTGAAGATACTATAAGGACAAATCAGGATTAGAATAGTTGTTTCAGTGGAATACCGATGGCTTTGGCAATTTTCTCCAAAACCTCTAAAGAGGGTCCATATCGACCCTGTTCGATGTAGCCCATGTACGCACGGCTAATACCGATCTTGTCACCGAGCTTCTCTTGGCTTAAGCCAATTTCCTTTCGGCGTTTCTGTATTCGCTTGCCCAAAAGCTTAGGCAGCTTTGCATTTTTTCGCATACTCTTATTCTCTAAAGAGATGCTTGGGTTATCCACAATGCCACACTTAGCAGTTAGCCTTGAAAACAGGCATATTTTATGCTAAGTTAGACTAAGCAATTAACTTGTGACTGGAGGTGAACAAAATGGGATTATTCGGAAATAAAACTGATAGAAAGCTTTCTTTTGCTTTAGGTGGTTATAAATTTACCGCTAATGACGACTATGTTTCCTACCAAAGCATGTATGGAAAGTCTTTCAGGGTACTCAGAAAAGATATCGAAAGTGTCAGTCTTGATAAAGGTGGAATGGGTAAAAATATTATTAAAGTAAATGGACGAGGAACTATTCTTGCTGAAGTTGAGTTGCCTAAACCTTGGTCTGAACAAGCACAGGATTTTATTAGAAAAGAAGCATTAGGTGGCACCTCTGAGCAGAATTCTAATTCCGGCGTAGGTGATCTTGAAAAACTAGCTGATCTGAAAGAAAAAGGTATTATTTCTCAAGAAGAGTTTGATAAAAAGAAAAAACAAATTCTAGGACTCTAATACTTCATATCTAACATACCAGCTGTGAATGGTTTTGATAGATCGTGCCATTGTCCAGTAATCTCATTTAGTACATAATGTGGCTTATCCTCAGTCTTAATCCTGGTTGAATAATAAGGCTGATCACTTTCAATAATTTTGCTTAATCCAATAGTAAAGGCATCTGCCAGATCATCATGTTTAGTGGAATGAATGTTGAGCAACTGATTTATCAATGGCTCGGCTCCCAATTCAGGGAAGAATACCTTTCCAAGTTGCACATATGGAGAAACAAGCCTCAATCGAGAAGCTTTATCGAGGTGCCCAACTGATACTGGTTCTGCCATGAGTTTCTCTACCAAAAATAATTGTTGTACCACCGCATCCTGATATCCAACACTTTCTACAAAAATCCTAGGAATGATGCCAAAGGTTTCTTTCAATTCCGCATGTAATTTTTTAATTGCTTCAACGGTTTCAGGAAAGTCTAGTTGTTTATTGATTATGTTAGGCAGAACATATGCTTGGAGAGTTTTATCATATCCTGTTACATACATTGGAACCATCGAGGTAAAATCTCGCCCATCACCCTTTTTGATAGCAAGATCAATTGCAATCAAAATCATTCTCGGTCTTGGAATCTCTCTCGCTGGAAGAATAATACTGTACTTCTTGATCCACGATCTTTGTATGATTTGCTGATCATCTGGAACAATCTGAAGCAAGTACTCTCGCTCAAATGAACCACTATCAATTGTTTCGCGTCTCAGTTCATCAATTCTTTCTTGTGTAAACTTTTGCGGCCAAAGAATTACACCATCCTCATCAACAAGTGGGAATTCAATAAATACACTATTTTGCCCAATATTATTGTCATATTCTTTAAGCTTCATCATTAATGAATCCTCATGGAGGAGATTCCCAACCACGACAATTCTCGTTCCAATATCACCAAGGGGTTTAATTTCACTGGTAAACCAACGATAAATGCTTTGTCTGTTATCTAATGTCTTGACCGAATTGATATCCTCTACGTCATCCAGAATTATCAGGTCTGGTCGATGAGGGCCATGCCTGAGTCCACGTATACTTTCCCCAGTAGATACAGCAGTAATTCTTGCACCATATTTAGTTAGTTCAAGTGAGCTTGAACTCCACTCGCCAGTCCCATCAGTAAATGGTCCAAAATCCTTTTTGAGAAGATCGTTTGATTCTAATTCTCTCCTTATATTGTTAAGGATTTGCCTACACTGGCTTTGTGTTTGACTCACGATAACAACAAACTTTTTCTGTTGCTCACCAATAATTGCCCAGATTGGGTACGAGTTACTTAGGATGGTTGTTTTACCTGAACTACGAAAAGCCATAATGAATACTTCTGGACAGTTACTTTTCTGTGTAAGTTTAAAAATCGTCTTTTGAAAGTCGGCAGTTGGATATTTTACATACTCACTAAAATACATATGAAAGAAGAGAATATGGCTTTGTCTTGCTGATTCTCTCCGAACAGACTGATCTGCAAATAATTGATCTAATATAGTGTTATTCATTTTCTATTTTTTGCACCTCTGGTTTAATGATTCCTGCCATGAGCAAAGCTTTCCTGACTGAGTCTTCTTGTTCTGCTGTTAGCATCGGGTCTTTCATTTGACTTGAAGTAATCTCGACCTTAGTAAGGTACGCAGGATGATGGTGTTTTAACCAAAAAATAATAGCCGTCATGTTTTTATCTTTAATAGCACTCATCAGTTGTGACTCTGCCATATCGTTAACCAACAGGCTTCCATCGAGTAATGCCTGGTCACTCTGTTGAGTAAATTCCGCATCTTCTTTTCTCCAACGATAGTAGGTCGAGCGACCCACGCCACATTTCTCACAGGCTACTTGGACGATTGGAGTTTTCTTCAATTGCTCAACCAATAGATCCTGTTCAACTTTTATACGATCTCTGACTGTAATTTGGTTATCTTTGTTATTCATAGTTTTTTAGCTTTTTTATTGGTAACTTTTTCAAAACGATCAATAATGACTTGGCAGTATTCGGGATCAAGCTCTATCCCCAAACACCTTCGCTTGGTTTGCTCACACGCCACCAAAGTAGATCCTGAACCCAGAAACGGGTCATATACCCAGTCATCGGTTTTTGAGCTGTTTAGGATAAGGTTGCGAAGCAACCCGACTGGTTTCATTGTTGGGTGTAGTGGGCTCTTGTTTGGTTTTGGATAAAACAAGACGCTTTTATCTTGTGATTTCTGGAATGCATGTCTGCCATACCAGCCATACGCAATTAATTCATGTTGTGGAAGATAATTAAGCCTCCCAAGGACAACATGATTTTTAACCCAGATAAGAAGTTGGGCAAACTTAAATCCTTCCTCAACCAGCCCCTCCCGCATGGCAAAAAGCATCTTATCTGAATTAAAAAGATAGTAGCTATTCTTTTCGGCCAAGTATGGCTTTATCAAATTGAGCCAACCTTTAGTAAACACTCGATATTCTTGGTCAGTCTGTTCGTGGTCGTTCGTGATAATTTTCGACTTACTGATGTGATTAAATTCAAACTTGTTCTCTACATATCCAACGCCGTACGGCATATCAGTCAAAACTAGAGAAACTTTCCTATCACCAAGAAGACGGTTCACAATTTTTGTGTCTAGCGCATCACCGCAGGCAAGATAGTGTGATCCTAACTCAAAAATGTCATTCTTTTGGATTAACATACGTGGCCTCCTTTCCAGTCAGTTGCTGATATCTAGCGACGATCACATCACAGAAGACGGGATCTATTTCACATAAGAAGGCTCGTCGTTTCAGTTGTTCAGCCGCTATTAGCTGACTTCCTGAACCGCCAAAAAGATCAAGAATAATATCACCAGCCTTGGTACAACGGCGGAAGGCTTTTTCATACAAGGTAGGAGGCTTTTGTGTAGGATGTTCATAGTCTTGCCCAGCAACACGCTTTGCAAGCCAAATATCAAAAAGATCCATGATGTCGTCAGTTAATCTGTTGCCAGTACCAACTTCTTTATTCAGAACTTCATTCAGGTTGTGAATATGAGATAGATATGGATTACCTCTAGTTCCGTATATGCAGGGCTCAAAGCATTTATTGAAAGCTACTTGGGGTGTCATATTGGCATTATTTTTGATCCACAGACACACACGCTTCTTATCTATTCCAAGTTCGGCAAACAATTCTTGCAACATCCAAATATATGACTGATCACAAAAGGAAAAAACATGACAGTCTGGATGGGTATGAGTTAAGCCATTTTGAAATACAGTTTTAAGAAAGGCTCTGTATTCATCATCTGGTTTCTTATCGTTTACCTTTCGACTTCCATACGTCCCTTTATTACCAACTCCTTTGTTGTAATTAAGGTCGATATTGTAGATGGGATCGAAGTGTAGAATATTGGCTTTATCTGAACCCATGAGTCTTACTACGACTTCCGGATTATTATTATCACCACATATGAGCCGATGGGAGTTAAGTCCTCCAAGATAGATCAGGTCACCTAGTTTTGTTCGTGGAGTCTTGATTTTAGCAGCTTCTTTTTCAGCATCGAAATCATCATCTTCAATTCCAAGTGCGTCATCGAAAATATGACCGAAATCAAGGTCGTTAAATCCAGATCCCAAAAGCAACTCAATATCAAAGCTTTTTAAGAGTTCATAATCCCAATCTCCAGAGACACGATTTAATGTTAGGTTTAACTTTTTTTCTTTCTCTACGTCGCTAATGTCGATGAAATTTACAGGTACAGTTTTATACTTTAAATCTTTTGCAATCTTGAGACGAAAGTGACCTGCTATTACAGTCCCATATCGAGATTTATTACTGTTTGCCAGAATAGGTATTACAAAGCCATTCTCTTGAATACTTTTTGTAAGATCACGGATAGCTTTTTCATCCCAATATCTTGGGTTATAATCTGCTGGAAATAAGTCTTTGACTGGAACTTCGACTGTTTGAATTGATATGTTTTGCATACCAACATTATCTCAAGGAGTATTTGTTGCGTCACGGTCGAGGTATTCCAAGAAGTTGAGTCAATTTGTTGGAATAAGACTTACTTCATGGAGTGATGGGAGTTGAAAGTTATTAATTATTGAATAATATTTTCTTCTGACGGTACCTGGCTTAGTCTTTAACTTTTCAGCGACAATCTCAAAGATAGGATTAATATTAAATGAATTAGGCTTTGATATTTTTTGTTCAATAAGATATTTCTCAATAGTTAAATATACTTCTAAGCTATCTTTTTTAGGGGCTTTTCGACTTTTTTCATTCCCCTTAATCTTAAATCCTTTAGTTCTCGAAAGAGTTTGGTAGCCCTCCGCAGCCTGTTTTTTCAAATTTGCTAGCTCTTTATTTGTTAATTCAGGAGTGTACTTTATATATACTCCTGTTTCAGTAATTGGATCGCTCGGAGAAGTTACAAGTAAAACCTTAGTACTTCCAGGAAACGACATGTTTGTATGACCTAATGTGTATACTTTTAGTAGTTCAAAATTCAGATTGAAATTGTGAAACTTTTCAATTAACTCATATATTGGCTCGAACAACTTTTGTCGAATAACGAAATCTAATCCATAATATTCCTCCATCTGTCGTGTTACTGATTTTGTTCCGCCTTTTGATTTGTTGCGTAAAGTGTCTGCAAGCTGCTGCATATTATGACGCTCCCATAAAATGATCTCAGTTGCAGACCCAATCCCGTCCGGGGGAATCTCAAGTCTTTTTCTGAAATGTTGGATAAGGACTGCAAAGAAGAAGCTGTTTACTAATAGATAGTTACGCCAGTCCTCATGTGATTTGGTTTTTAGAATGTATTTTTCTTCCATTGAAATTTATGGGTATTTATAGTAAGCTAATGGTAACAAATAGTAAGTCATAACACAATGAAAACCGACGAAAAAATACCAGAACTTTTAGGCATGAAGGAAACGTGTGAACTTCTCAAAGTTCACGCCAACACTCTCAGGCAGTGGGATAAAAAAGGCATTCTTAAAGCGGTTCGGTTTGGAGCGAGAATGGATAGAAAATATAAAAAGGAAGAAGTATTAAATTTGCTTAAAGGAAATAATTAAATATGAAAGCAGTGGATAAACCAAAATATGTAGCTGAGATAAGGGGGATATATTCCTCTCTTGAAATGGACACCTTCATTAAAAGTCCAAACGACATCAAACAGATTGAAAAGATCAATAGAATAATTGCGATTTTTAGGAATTTTTCTTCGGACGTGGGTGAAGGATTAGAAAACTCATTTAAAGAGTTTCAAAAGTGGGCGCGTGCAGGAAAAAGAAAGGATCTCATTGAAAATTGTCTTGTAGACATGTTGTCATTCATTAGTCGCAGGGTTGAAGAAATGGATGTGTATGTAATCGACGACAAGAGTGTTGATCAGAGAGAGCGGATAATTAAGAATCTGAAAAACGATAATTTATGGGTAAGAACCGTTGATCAAGGGAAAGATTTTCATATCATTATTGGCGACCGTTCGGAAAAATCTGGAGAGCATGTCCATTTTATTGTTGGTCAAACTGGCGAAATTCGCATTGACCCTGAGGACAAAGCACCGCAAGAGTTGATTGAGAAGGTTGTAAGTATCACCACAAAGCACGGTTATCTTGTAAAGGCCTCTACGAACGGTGTTCAATCAAGCGTGGAGTTCGTTGAGGAGAAAAAGGAACAATCAGTTCCCACACTTTTTATTACTCCAAATATCGGAGCCAGTGGTGGCCCAAACGGTCATTTTGCTTACTTTACCATTAAAAACGTAAGTGCTCACAATGCGGTCGATATCGTTTGGGGCATACGAGGATTTGCATTCGAGTGGAGATCTGGAATAACACCTTTTATTCTTGATCCACAAAAGGAAAAAGAGGTTGAATTTCCTATCTCTACTACTCAAATTTTCAATGAAGAAATAAGAGATCTGAACGTTTTTGTAGAATTCTCAGATATTAATGGAAACAGGTTTTTTGCCAGAAGAGAACTGACACAACGAAGAGTCCCCTCAGGAGCATTCTTTGAGCTTGTAGCAAATGAGATCGGTGCATACCACCCACCAGTTTTACTACAAAATGACGGGGTATTATTCGATAGCTGGGATATAATAACGGCTGGAGATTATTCAGAGGCCAGATTTCGATTAAAAGACAACACTCTTACAAAGATTAGAATCAGTAGAACTCTTTTGGCAGTATGGGGATTCACAACCGATGAACAAGTTAAGAATGCTCTTTCGGAGCTAGGGTTCAGAAAAATACGTCAAATGGTAATTACCGGTACTGTACAGGACTACACATTTACAACTTTTGACTACACAGATAAGTTCCAAGATGGGTTTGAAGGTTATAAGAAGCTTAGGGAAAGCATTGGCTGAATTTTTATGAATAGTTGTTATTTATGCGGCTCAACTGAAAATCTTACAAAAGATCATATTCCTCCTAAGAATCTTTTTCCTTTTCCAAAGCCAACAGACCTCATTACTATATGGTGTTGTAGGGGGTGTAACGAAAAATTCAGTTTAATTGATGAGTCATTTAGAGTATTTACATCATCCGTAATTAACAGGTCAAAATCTGGTGAATGGATTTGGGACAATAAAGTAATGAGGTCTTCTTTCAAAAGAAGTCCCAAGTTAAAACGGGCTACCGTGAAGAGCCTCGTTCCTCTTCAATCTGAAATTAATGGAATAAAAGTTCAACAAACAGGCATGACTTATCCAATCAAAAAAACAAAAGAATATCTTGTCAGGCTTACTAAGGGTTTTACCAAACATTTTAATCCAGAGATAGATTATTCTCATGCAAAATTTAAAATTAATAACATAATCCCTAATCAGCAGATTGTGGACATGTTGTATCAGAAATTCTTTTATGTCGAGAAAGGGAATGGTGTATTTAGGATGTGGAGAATGTTTGTTAAGGATATGGGAGCAAAAAGTGTATGGGTATATGTTTTTTATGATGGGTTAATGTTTATGGTTGAAATGTATTAACTACAAATTTTATGAAGATACAAATAGTTGAAAAGTTGAATAAATTTCTTAGTGAACGGCCTCAAATAAAGGAAGAGTTTGAAGTTGTTTACTTGATGGTTGAGTTAAGGAAACTTCTTGATCGAGAGAGAGAACAGAATCGTCAAAACAAAGACTCCTTGGTACGCTTTCATGCTGATTGGGTACTTCACACAGACAAACGACATATTACAGCTCCCATAAAGGAGATAATGAAAAAGATCGATGAATCTATAGATACCTATCCTAAAGACGGGAACATTGAATTTCTTGTATTGCCAGAATTTCGAGAGGAGTTAACAAAGCTACTTGAAGAGTATGGTTTACCAAACGATTTTTGTAAAAAAGATAGTAATTGGTTAGTCTTTATGGCTACGCTAACTCAAGTTCTCGCCGATCAACCGATTATTAACCCGACGGATAATATTGCAGAATTTCGCTACGTTGATATTAAAAGAGAAGGAATCATGGCAAATATCGATTTTAGAGGTGCTAAAGCTGGCGGAAGCATAACTCTCGGATTTGGTTCATAACCACTTAAACAGTTTAAACACCTCGGAAAATTCTGGCGCCTTATATTTGTCAGTCATACAACCAGCCTCTTGCAATAAGTAAACAACGTAAGCGTAAAACATCATATCTGCGACAATAGTGTGAGTAATCCAGTCTGAATAAATCAAATCGCTCATGGGGATATTATCTCCATGGACAACTGAATTTCTTAGTTTATAGAAATCCCATCCCCACCAAGCGGCAACACTTCTTGTCTTACTTTTCTCGTTATTCTTTCCATATTGCCTAGTAGCTTGAATGAAACTGTCTCGAGCAATCGTCTCATCAATTTTATCCGAGAGAAAGCCTGCCTTGTCTCTAACATTAGGAATGTCAAAAATAATTTCAAACGCAGTTGCCATCATTACTGCTCTAAAGAATGGAGATATTGACCCATTTTCTAGATGGGCTAGTCGAAACCATTCGCTAGATCGCAATAGTCTATTTTTAAAATCTTCGTGTTCTGGAAGAGTAAGAAGCTTATTAATTGCTTCCAGTACATGTCTGTTTAGATTTTTGAAAAATCCACCAGTAGACCAAGGCTCCTGAAAATGAATTTCGTCCAACGTCCACCCTCCGCTCGTCATGCTTCCAGATTTAACTGCAATATCTTTCGTTCCGGGTATAAAGTTCTGAGAAACCATGTCAAAGATATCACTACTTGGGGGGCCAATGCTGCTATTTTTGTTTGCCAAAGCAATTCTTGATTGTTCGCCGACACATAGGAAACACAGGATGTTGCGGGCAAAATTCAGTTCCTGATACTCTTCAGCAGTCAGTGGTTCAAAGTAGTTCTTATACTTGTATGAAGCAATACTGAGCGTTTTTACTGGTTTCTGGTGCTTATCGACGTAACACCTCACATACTCATCCAAATATGCTTTAGTGTCACCGTCACTTATGACCGAGGTATCATATTTCCAAAAAATAGCATTGCCAATCTGAATATCTACAAGTTCTAACCAGGGAAGCAAAGAAATTTGTTTATAGGATGTGCTCATACTTTCCTAATTGTATCGCATTGATTAGCCTGGATGCCAGCCATAAAGATATCAAACCATATCATCTGGTTCTAAGACACTCCTTTTTTATAGTGTCCCATTTGTCTCATTTTTGATACAATTAGCCTGGAGTTGCCTTCTGGAATGAGACAGTGTTATAAGGACAGTTGGGTTCCAGACCCAGGTGCTCCGCATTGTGCCTGAGTCGGGTGAATCCCACCGCTTCCGATTTCACAGCACTCAGATCCCCCCTGCTCCAAACACCTGAACCGGATCACTTTCCATCTTTGCAAGCAACTGAAACATACCAAAATACATTCGATTCGTAGCCACATCATCATAAAACGCAAGGGTAATCCCCGGCCCTCCATTGAGTTCATTGATAGCAGATTTTCCTGGAATTGGCGCCGCGTGTATATCTGGTGTGATGAGATCAGCGCCGCAATAATTTAACCAAGTTTTTTCATATATTCTTTTAAAAATATCTCTGTAATCTGGATGAACACTTAAAGGATCGATGCGCTTAACTTCACCTCCTTGAGAAAGATTGCAGGTGTTTTTCACACTAAGGTACCCGTTCTCGGGTAGTACAGAATCAAGACTATTGCCAGTGCCTGCAAGAAGCATGCTCAAATCCTCATCAATAATAATTGGTTCAAACACGGTGCCAAAATTCTCAAAACGATACGCATTTTTCTGTTCAATAAGTTGTTGAATCGTACTTACACCATCACCTACTACAAAGGCAGGAATACGATGCAAAACATCAATAATTTCACCTTTCCACAAAATAATGCGATACTCACTAATGGTGTCGATATGCTGCTCAATCAACACTTGTTTAGAACCAAGCTCACTTACTTTATTGATCGCTCGTTTGATCGAGGCCAGGTCTATTAAACCAACTGTTATACCAACACCGTTGTTTTGATCAACAGGCTTTACCACCAGTTTAGAAAATTTTTCTAAAAGTGCTTGGCATTCTTGGTCACTTAATTCTGAAATAGAATACAACTTGGCATTGGTGCCATATACATGAGCTTTCTCCAAAAGAGATTGTGTTAGAAATTTATTGTTTGAGATGCTCGTCGAAATACTACTATTCACCGAAAAACGACCTCCAAGAACTCGATACACAAGTTCATTTTTCCGAATTTCAGATAATGGAGTTGTTCCATTGAGTAAAACACTTACTTCCCACCCCCTTAGTTCTGCTGCGGTCAGGATAATATTTGACTCAATATTTTCGGTAAAATTTTTAAAAAGGTGTCGCATATATCAAACATAAAGTATACTATCACTCTATGTCTTTAGCTATATTTCAAAATTATTTACGCAACTTAGTCCCCACAAATATACTTGAAGAAAAAGAGCGTTTTTTTACTGATCAAAATTATAATCCACAATTTAAGTACAGTATACCCATCTCTTTTGATCAACCGCCGTACCAAGGATTACTAGAGACGACACATCTTGCAGTAGCAACTCGCACTTTAGAAGATACATTGGCTCAGTTTGGCACTGAAGAAGCTTATTTATTTAAAACAGAGGGTGATGTACTGCCAGAAGAAAGCGTTTTATCTCAAATTAATTCCTATTTAACTGAAAGTGGCGTACACAATATAGTCAATTTAGTTCTTTCTACCGATTATTCTTCTCGAACAGCATTAGAAAAAGTTGAATCTGGATATGAGTTAAGAATTAGAAAACCTATTGAGTACAGAGCATTTTCGCTGCGAGGCATGCTCCATCATGAAATTGGAACCCATCTGTACCGATGGCGGAATGATGAGCTCGTTTGGCAACAGATCGAAAGATCACCAGATTTGCATGATTTTCGTGAAACAGAAGAAGGCTTAGCTTCATTTCATACATTACTAGAAAATAAAGCACCGTATCTCTGGACGCCAGCTTTGTACTACTACACGGTAGCAACAGCAAAAGAAAAATCATTTTCTTCACTTTTTTCTGATTTAGAAAAATTTGTTGCTGATCCTGGGAGACGATGGGAGTTAAGTGTCCGCGCTAAAAGAGGGTTGACCGATACAAGTCAGCCCGGTGGTTTTTTTAAGGATCAGACCTATCTCAGTGGAGCGATTGCAGTTGCTGAGTGGATCACACTGAATCCAACGTTAGTGAAATTTTTATACTTAGGAAAAATTGCGATTGCTGATATCAACACTCTAAAAGCAAATGTTGCAGAGCCTGCGTACCTACCACCATTTCTATCAGATGAAAAAAAGTATTTAAACAGAATGCGGGAAATTTTTTCGTTTAATCACTTACACTGATGACGTAAGTACTTTGGCATGCTGTTCGAAGAAACTAGTTTCTTCCTTAAATAAGACTTCGTCATTTGACGCAAAAATAAAGACTCCACTGAAACGAAAACCGTCTTTTGATGGACCAACCAACTCACCAAACTTCGCTGGTACAGCAGAATAATACAACGTGCTACTTTGCATGACTTGGTCTATATCCGATATGGCCTGAAAATGCCCCTTCGAAAGTGGAAATAATTCATACACGGCGCAGTAGTTTGCTACTTGGGGAGCTAAATTGGGGAGTTTTCCCTGTGCAACATCTATTTGAGCTTGGAACAAGTCGACACCGTGGGCAAGCTTATACATTCTTGCTCTGTATCCACCAGTTCGAGCGCCAATTTCAATAATTTTGGGTCCATTTTTGGTATACACCAGCTCAACGTGAGCTGGACTATTAAAAAGTTCAAGTGCCCGAACACCAGCAAACGCTGCTTGTTGTAGTTCTTGTTGTTCATTGGTTGTGAGTGTGGTTGGCAACTTTCTTGAATAATTGTAGTTGTCATCTATTGAAAGATCCTTACCCATCACCAAATCAACTGGTGAAGGCGCACTAACCATTTTTCCCTCACCATTAACAAACACTTCTAGCGAGAAGGATGGACCATCAAGATACTCTTCTAGAACAAAACTTGGAGTTCGACTGACATGTTCTTTTGTATAGATTGATTGAATGATGGCGAGGCTGTCATCAAAGTTTTTTTTGAGCTCTTTTGCGGTGTTGCTCTTGGTAACTAGTAAACTTTTAAAAAGATTAGTTGGTTTGAGAATCAGCGGGAAATGAAATGATTTATTTTCAAGCGCTGATTCAATATCTTCCCAGCTAGTAATTGTTTTGAAGTACGCAGAGTACTCTGCGCACTGAGTCGCAAAGGCCTGTCTCATCAAACTTTTATCTGTAGCACGCTCAGCTGCCTCAAGGGTGATTCCAGGTAATGAAAAATGCTCTGTGAGCCATGTTTTTGGTACCACTGCATTTTCAAAAACGTTTACAAAAAAAGCAGGTGAAACCGTGAGCAACTCCACTTGTTTTAGGAATATTTCGCGGTTAGAAAAATCTAGTAAGTGGGTAGCACTAATGAGATCAGTTAGGCTGTCTTCCCCACGAATTGGCTGCTTGGCATCATGAAATAAATGAACTTCAAAACCATGCTCATGAAGCCACTGAATAAACTCAAGATAAGGTTTCCCCACATAGCCGACAACGTTTGGTGATTGCATCGCTATAGTATACACCTGATGGTCTACTCATTTTCTGGCATACCTCACGCTAAGGATAGCAAATCACAATGACTATCTATAGAAATCTATTCAGTATTGCTCTTTTTTTACTATCATTGGGTATTAGCGTGTGGCTTTACCATGAGTTTATTGCACTTAGTGGACACAACATAACCGGAACCGCTTTTTCCCAAGCAATGAGCCGGACGGTTGATTTTTTTGAGGAACGCTTATAACGTTTGAGAATCACCTGCAGATCGCAACTTTTCTCTTTCAACAGGGTCACCAACATCAGAAACATCGACATCTTCGCCACGAGCTTCAATGAGTCCCGTTACGATATTTGCTAATTCTTTAGCGCTTTCTTTTTCGAGAAATGAAATGGGGTTAGGGTTCTTCTCTTTGAATCGTATTTCAAATTGTAGTCGAGCAAAAAACGGATTCGTCTCCACCTGAACATTTACTAGATCTTTAATGAGAATATGATTGAGCGTCGATGAAAATGGCAGAATCATTTCTTTGATGCTTACTTTGGTCGGTGTGACTTCTATAGTTGTAGGGAAAATTTTAAATGGAAAAATAGTAGCGCATCGGTGAAGTACGGTGTTTGCAGATTGTTCGAGCTCGGTGATTGTTGTTTTAGACATGGAAGACAGTATAAAACTGCTTATGCCTATAGTATCAGAAAATGGGGCTGTCGTCAAAGTTTTGTTAGAGGCACATACTTTTCGGAAAACTGTTGTTAATAAATTGCATTGGCGACTGGTAATTTAATGCCGCATGTGGTCGTTTATTGTTGTACCAATTTAAGTACTCAATTAGTTTAACTTGAAATGCTTCTAAATCAAAGTAGATCTCATCATTTCTGTTGATAAATTCTTCTTGAATCGTTCTATTAAACCGCTCTACTACACCATTAATTTTGGGTGATTTGGGATAAATAAATTGGTGTTTGATTTCTTGTCCTTCAAGATATTGATGAAACGTTTTGAAGAATTCAGAACCATTATCAGTTTGTACTGTGTGAATTTTATGTGGCGATAATTGTTGAAATTCTTCAAATGTGATTTTTGCTTGTAAACTTGAAAGCGTTTTTACTTTCCTGACATGAGCAAATTTGGTAAAAATATCAATGCAGCACATAAAATTATGTCGAATAGTGTCGATATACACTATAACTGAGTCCATTTCAACATATCCTGGAGCTGTTACTTTTGGAGATTTTTTTGTTCTATCTCGACTAAACTTATTCTTCCTCTTTGCTTTTTTGGGTGGATCAAAATACAAGTTTTTTCGTTTAATTATTTTTGTGATGGTGCGATGACTAATTGAATTAATTCTTAATTCGACAGCATATTCATCGAGAAATATTTTTATCTTTTCTCTTCCAATATTGCCATGTTGATCTCTAAATTCACGAATAAACTGTATTAATCTCCAATCTGTAGTCATCTGTCTGACACGTTTTGGTCGTGTCTTTTTGGGCACAAGCGATAATAACTTCTTACCAGATTTTTCGTATTCCTGTTTCCAATCATACAAAGTTGATTTGCCAATTTTAAAAGCCTCAACTGTTGGCTTCCAGCCATATTTGTAGTAGTGCTCCAAGACATGAAGTCTAAATTTTGCCGGATCTGATTTATCAAACCTCAGTGAATTCTCTAGTGTTTTCATTAACCAATCATACTGGCTGTTTCCTGAAAACATTTCCATATTTCTGCGAACCCTAGTCGATTGTTTTACCCTCACGATTTCCTTTCCGTTCCGGAAAGTATCGTGCCTTATTCGAGTTTGACTCTAAAAAAACACGGATTTAGTCGCCAAAAATAATCACATACATATTCTCACCATGTCGAACGCAGACATTGTTATAGCGAGGATTCAATTGTGCCTCACGATGCCCAGAAGTAGATGAATCAAAACACCATTCAATAAGCGCAGTGCCAGATTGAGCAACAAACGAATCTCCCGTTGTCATATTTCTGCAAAATTGGTGTGCCAAATTTTCACCGATGGTGCCACCTGGATATCCTTCGAGTTGTGGCGGGTATCCACCATCAAAATCGCTCCTAAATCCTGCATGACTATCTAAACTACCGTGCGCTATCAAGTCTTGAACTCTTTTTTCTGCATACCTACAAAGCTGATCATGCTGAACCAACTGATGAACACCGTGAGACTGTCGATATGCGTTGAGCGCAAGAAGTACTTCTGTATCACCAATGTTAGGGGGCGGAGCGGTAGGTTTTGGCTGACTACTTGGGGAACCTGTGTTGGGTTGTGTCGCTCCCCCTGCAGCCGGAACAACTCCCTCGTCCATTGGCCGCGCAAGTAGTTGAACGGTGACGCCAACGGTCCCAAGTTCGTCATTTTTTATCACAGCGATGGCAATTCCTTGTTCGGTAAATTCGGGATTGAGCAATGCCTCTGTCTGAGTGTTACTCGAGAACCAACCGGTCATAATCGCCTGAGTTGAGAGCGGTCCGACTAGCGCATTGTGGCTCACCCATTCGTACTCGTACCCAGTTTCATCAAGTGCGTCTTTCAATGAATCCGAATTGAGCTCTCTTTCTAAATTGTACTCATCCTCTCGCAACTCATCGAGGAGTATCGCCGCGGCAGATGCAAGCTTAGTATTAAACTCAAGCGCGGGGACTCCATCAAGTACTCGTCTGCGATTTACGCTTTCTGCCACCTCAAGTGGATCAATGGTAATTTCTTCGAGATCAGTAGCGGGAATGAACTCCTCAACCCATTCTGGGTGGTTTGTTGCCACTCCAAATTGCCTCAAAATGGTCGTGACAATTGGATGCACCTGACTCTGGGCTTCTCGCAAAAAACGCATTCCCAAAACAATATTCAATCCCAAAAAGAAGGCAATGATTGCTAATCGTCGAACAAGTGGCCATTTCATCTAGTCTATTGTATCAGGATTGAGAGCCTGATCGATCTTGGTTGCAAGAATGAAATCATTCACGTGCAATCCCATAATCTTATGTGTGAATAGTTCGATAGTGAGTTGGTTGTAATTTTTGATTGCTATATTTGGGTGGTGTCCTTCTTGCTCCGCAAGCCGAGCGATGTTTTGAATCTGAGTCACCGCATCCATAAAATCTTGTGTCTGTATCGTCCGTGCAATCCTATCTGGCTCGTGCAGTAGTTTCCATGCTGGAACTTGCTGAAGATACAACTCAATCTCTGCTTGAGCCAATGGATCCTCTGCACCTGTGCAAGGAACACATTTCTTGATGGAAAGCGGTGGTTGGTTTTCTTCAGAAATCATGACAGTTCTTTCTTACAAATTGAAGACTTTTTTTCAATTTTAACAAAATTCCTTAATAGTGACAGCAGATTTAGCAAATTGCTTCTGTTCCTTTTCTGAAAATGGAATATACAGTACACGTTCTACCCCATTTCTGCCAACTACGCACGGAACACTGATAGCAACATCAGACTGATCATAATACGGTTTCGCCAAAACCGATGTCACTGGCAACACAGACCGTTGATCGTGCAAAATCGACTGTATGGCCTGACGAATTACCACGGCTATCGCATAAAATGTCGCTCCTTTTGACTCAATAATCTTGTATGCAGCAGTTTTCGCCTGCTCAAATGCCTCAATTGCCTTAGCTTCACTATAAATGGGAAATTCTGCAAGTGGCTGGCCCCCAATATTTGCACTCGATAGGACTGGGAAGGAGGAGTCACCATGTTCGCCCAAAATATACGCGTGGATACTCCTTGAATTAACATCCATAAACTCACTCAAATGAAACCGAAATCGTGCTGTATCAAGCATTGTTCCGGTTCCGAGTACTCTTCCAGCGGGCAGATCAAAAAGCTTCGTTGCATGATACGTTAATATATCCACTGGATTACTGACAACTAAAATAGTCGCATTCTGAACATACGGCTTTAATTGAGGAATAATATCTTCAAAAATCTTTTTATTCGCATCGACCAAATCGAGTCGAGTCTGACCTGGTTTCTGACCAACCCCCGCAGTCAAAACCACCACATCTGCACCAGCCACAGCTGCGTAATCATCCGTCGCACTTATTGTTACAGGGTTTAAAAATGGCATCCCATGTTCTAAATCGAGTTTATGGCCATACGCCTTATCAACTGATCTTGATAGTAACACCATTTCATCTACACTGTCTGATAATAACAGTGTAAAAGCTGCCGTCACTCCAACATTTCCAAGGCCAACGATCACAACTTTTCTGGAATCGCACTGCATATTCACCTTTCTATTAATCTCACCTCATACATCATTGACGATGAGAGTACAATCTACACTATGACTGTACCACCAAACTCCACTACAAAACAGCGACTCATTCGAGCTGCATACAAAACTATCGCAAAACCTCTATTTTTTGCAGTAGATCCAGAGTTAGTCCACAACAATTGTGTTCGCACTGGAGAGATATTGAGTACATCAAAAATGACACAGTCTCTAACAAGAGCCTTATTTTCTGTCCCACATCGAGATCTAGGAAAAACACTTGACGGTATTTATTTTCCAAACCCTGTTGGACTTGCCGCTGGATTTGACTACACGGGCTCTCTTCCAGATATTTTGCCAGATCTTGGTTTTGGATTTGCAATGATGGGTACAGTGACACTTCGTTCATATGGGGGAAACCAACGTCCCAGACTTGGTAGGTATCCTGATTCAAACTCACTTTTGGTTAATAAAGGTTTTAAAAGTCAGGGTGCGCCAGCAATTATCAAAAAACTTTCAAATCGAGTTTTCAGAATTCCAATTGGCATAAGCATTGGCAGCACCAATCGTGAATATACACATCAATATGGGCAAATTGCAGACATCGTAGCCAGCTTTCAGCTCTTCGAGGAGTCTGAGGTTGAACATGATTTTTACGAACTCAATATAAGTTGCCCCAATTTAAAAGGTGGTCAACCATTTACCACACCAGATCGCCTCAGTGACTTACTTACTGCACTCACTATTGTGCCGATTAGCCACCCTGTCTATATTAAAATGCCTATCGACCTCCCCCAAGATCAAACTCTAGCACTACTCAAAGTCGCGCAACAATCCTTTGCAGCAGGTGTTAATTTTGGAAACCTCACCAAAGACCATGCAAACCCAGACATCAGCGAAAATGATCGACGAAATTGGGCAACAAGTCAAGGCAATTTAAGCGGTAAGCCAACCTGGAAGCGATCAAACGCGCACATAGCCCTCACTAGAAAAACATTCAAAAACCGCTTCACAATCATCGGCACTGGAGGAATTTTTTCACCGCAGGATGCGCAAACCAAACTCAACCTCGGTGCAGATTTAGTGCAATTAATTACGGGAATGATTTACGAAGGACCCCAACTTATTGGAGAAATCTTGGGGGGATTGTCTCCTCAGGAGGCTTCGGAACAATAATTTGATCTTCGACAGTTACATCAACTTGCGCTTCTTGAAATGATGATCCAGGCTGTTGAGTTTGTTGTTGCTGTTGTTGACGAGGTCCTAGTGAGGGACTTGGACGTGTCGGATTTGAAGTAGGTTGGGCGCCTGTTCCCTCACCTCTTCCGCCCTGCGCAGTGATGACTAAGCTTCCTAAATCAGTCAGCACATCTTCGTTGATACCTAAAGCAGTTACAACTGATTCTCCGAGCACGGAAATCATACTTTCTCCACTTGTAAGGGCTCGAAACTCGACTGTAAGTACAGGAGCCGACAAAATTCTCAAAACTTCACCTGGTCGATGCCCAAGCGTCGTAGTCACCACACCCTCAAACCCATTGATGCTTGAAGGCCGTAACTCTAAAGGAAAGTACTGCCCTTGTGAGACAGAGACTACCTCAATTTTGGTAGGATCGTACTGCAACCGAATGTCAGCTGCTGTCACTTCATATTGTTTTGGATCTATCAACAGTGATACTGAACTCGTCGTACCAGACTGGAGCGTAACTTGTTGGGGAAGAAAATACAGCGATGCACCGTCAATTACATCTGCTTGTGTCCTTTGATCTTGTGCTTGTTGTGAATTAACAACCAAAATTCCGAGGCCAATTACAGTAAAAAATGCAATCGCAAGTCCTGCCATAATTTTTTTTGATCGGTCAAGATGGGCTGGATGATGTGTTCTCTGATCGTGTGAACCTATCGAATGCTCTGAGGTCGTGTGATTAGTGTGGGTGGACTGATCTGTAGTATTGGCAGTGTTCATAGATTCTCACTTTCATATGCAGTCATAAACGCGTTGTAGTCAAAAAGGTCAATCTCACAGCTACCCAAAAGGTTAATGGCGCAATTCGAACCAAACAACGCAGGTAGCAGCATTTCGAAATCAGAATACGTAATTAATCCGTCTCTATTGTAGTCAGGGAATAGTGGCTCCTCAGTGCTGGGGGACGGCGAAGGTTCATCAGTTGGGTTTGGAGATGACACTGGGGAAGCGATCGGTGACGCAACTGGAGAGGAAACCGGCGACGCAATTGTTGTTGGCGATGCTGATGGTTGTACGCTCGGCCCAGGAGGTGTTGAGCCATTTCCAAAATTATCACTATGGAACATCAGTGTATCTAAACCAAATGTTCGACTTGTGCTTGGGTTCACCACCGAGTGTTGCGCACTCATATTATGACCTGTACCTAATAAACTGAGTAATTCTGTTTGGATTCCATACCCATTTAGCGTGGTGTGTAAGGACGATTGCCAACCGGCGATACCACTTCCACTCGGACTTCCTTCTTGAGATCCATATGAAACTCTAAATGCCACCGTATCTCTTAAGTACGATGCATTTGATGAGATGTTTGATTGAATGTGATTTTTTACGGATTCACAGTTTGCTAGCAGTTGACAGGCACTTGACTGTGTTGCAATTGAACTAAACAATTCTGGATATTTTGTTCCAAGGTAGGTCGCACCCATGCCACCCATAGAGAATCCTTGAATTGCTCTAAATTCTTTCTCTGGAATGGTTCGGTATGTTTGATCGATATGGGGCAGCAATTCATTAATTAACATTGATTCAGGACAGGCTTTGGTATCTGCACAATTACCTGGTGCATCAATGTAATTCAATCCAGAACCACCATTTGGAAAAACCAAAATCATCGGTTCCACAGCACCAGATTTAACCAGCTGAACAATTCCGTTGGGATTACTTCCCAAACTATTGTGATAATTCCACTCATGACCTTGTATACCGTGTAAAAAATAAACGGTAGGATATCTATTTTGACTCGAGTTGTATCCAGGTGGTAAATATATAGTGTATCCAACGTCAATATTACCCATCGCAGGACTTTTAACAGTTGAATGAATCACATCTGTAGATGACCCCCAGCCTGGATTGTTCCAGCTCACTAATTGCTGGGCATTCACTATTTGGGATAGTCCTAAAACAGAAAATAGCAGTCCTCCGGTCGCCAATAAAATTGCAAGTAATAAACGTCTTGTTTTCATAATTGTTACTGTAGCACAAATACTGGAGGCTACACAATTGTCAGACATGCATCACATCCCCCAAGTACACGGAATCCACAACCACGAGGTGTATCCTAACTCGTGATGCATAAATTGATGCCATTGTAATTAGTACATATCTGATATATACTTTTCTGTATAGTAATAACATAAAGGATTACTATGAAAATCCCCCCTCAAAAAATAAAAGCTGTCTTCTCTTTGCTCCTTATGGTTGCGATCGTTCTTGCTGTGCTCCCTCAAGCAGCTCAAGGACAAAGCTCCTCCAGATCTCAACCTAGTAATCGAGAAACAATGCTCAAACGACTTCTCACCGAGCAACAGGCAGAAACCTCACCAGAAAAACAAAAATCTACCATCCGGGCTATATCAAGACCAGAGGTGGTGAATAGCGAAACGCTTCGTGTAGAACGACAACACTTGCGTCCTCCAGTCACTGATCCTTCTGTAAAACCACTCCCTTCGCTCTTGCCAGATCCAATCATAGTCGGTAAACCTGGAGCCACACCAAGTTCTCCGCCTAGTTCCACACCATCCGCAAGTCCAGCGCAACCTGGTGCAACACCAGTCGCAGGATCACCAAAATGCGCAGATGCTGACCATGACGCAACCTCTTGGCATGGTTTATGGAATGAAGAACTCGGTTGTCACTACGACCACGAACACAAGATGAACCCCCATGATTTTGATGATGTGTTTGGCACCCAAGTCTATGAATGGGCAGGTGGTGAAATATCGTATCCTTGGCAAACCTATGCCGGTGCGTCTGATTCTTTTGAGAGTTACGCAGCTGGCACGTGCACAGAGAACACCTGCAAGCATGAAGGCTACAAATGGCTGGGTTACAAAAACAAAACTTCACAAGAAAGTATTAATGGCGCACTCCTTCTAGGTACGCATGCCATTACTGATGCTCGCGTCCAATACCACCAAATCGGTGGCGAGATGGGTGCTCTCACCCGATTTCATAGTGTATGGCTCGAAGCACGCGCTTGTAATCAAGGCGACTTGTCAGAAGAAAATTGCGGAATCTATCGAGGCGGTGGTTGGCTCGACTTTGGCAGACTCAACTACCCACAGCGTGGCGACTACCTGCCAATGCCTGGTGATCCTGCAGAATTTGCAGATACACCAGCTGAACTTGCTCCCTACAGAATTCACTCAGTCGGGCAAAATAGCTTAGACTCATGGCAAAGTGAAGGCAATGTTTACAATTACTTACCAAGCGATCCAGAAGGAAGAAATCGCTTACGGGTTGGACATGGAATTCACTTTCTCCAAGGGGAAAGCACGGGCGAAATTACATTGAGTAATATCGGTATGCCTCCAAGTTCTACCATGACAGACAAAATGCACTTCTGGTGTCTAGACCCAGAAACGAATCTCTTCACCTGTGGTAATGACAATAGCGCAGCTGCACTCTTTAGAACTTGGGTACAGATCCCTATTGAATTTGACGGATCAGCATATGACGAAGATGGCTCAAAAAATGGATTCGTAACCTTCAACCTCTACACCAACCGATACGGCGACGTGACCGGTGGATGTACAGAAGTCGGACTCGACTGTATACCTGCTGTTGCAGAGAATTTCCCCGTTGGCGGATGCAGCAACCCGAGTGGTTTTTGTAGAGCAGCATATCGAGGAAGTGCCACAGACGATGCCTACGACGCAGATACTTCACCTGAGGGTGAATACTGGATCGAGTATCCTAACTAATCTTCAGTGGTGATACTATTCGTTGAGAGTGATATCACGCCAGTTTCTCTCGAGAATATTGCGCATAACGGTAGAAAATTTTTGGCCATTTGCCTGAACTGCTCGCGCAACCGAACTCTCCGGTCCGAGTGATGGGTTGGCGTTACTATCAATAAAATAGTGATTTCCATATTTATCGATAATCAGATCAAATCGCCCTAGGTCATCCATTCGCAAAATCTCAAAGGCTTTTCTAAGGTCTTCCTTAATTTCTCTGATTTGCGACTCACTGGCGTCAGTGAACGGTACATACTCCACTGGTTCTTCTTCGCCCAAATCAGTTGCCCATTTTGTATCAAAGGTTAACAGCTTAAATTCACCGCTCTTCACCTCATACGATCGCTCTGAAAGGAAAACCTTTACAGTTTGCTTTGCCTCGAGCACAACACCCGTAATTTCTCGTCCACCCTCTATAAATTCTTCGACTAATGCCGGTTGTTGATATGTACCTATGAGGAATTCAAGGCGCTTTTTGAGTTCTTTCTCATTGGTTACGACCGATGCTTGATCAATTCCAACACTACCGTGCTCTTCATTTAATTTTACGATCAAGGGGAACCGCAATGATTTGTCTAGCGGCTGATTAATTGCTCGAAATAATTGAGATTGAGGCGTCGGCAAATCCCAGGCGTCAAGCAAGGTTTTTGTTAGAAATTTATTATTATTGAGTGAAAGTGCGAGCGTATCTGCACCAACATACGGAATTTGCAACAGCTCAAAAATACCGGGAATTCCCGAGGCAAGTGCGCCTGAACCGCGGACGGTATCAACAAAATTAATGCATAAATCTGGCTTGATCTTGAGTAAATTCTCTGCCAGCAGTTTATCTGCGATTACAATTTGCGTTGGCACACCGAGTGACGTTAATTGTTCCGCAACCTGCTCACTGCGCACAATACATTCCTTTTCTGCAATGTATGCATCTTCTGTGGCAAAATATGCGCGCTGGACATCGGTTCGAACAATCACGACGTTAGAAAATAACGAGTGTAATTCACGCGTCAATTCATGGTTAGATGGTTGTTTTCTTGGGGAAACACCCGGAGGCAATGGATCAGACGTATCGTCGTGCATAGTACTTGGATATTGTATACTATTTTTCTAAAAATGCGTTATTTTAAAAAAACTTGTGATACAGTACGGATAGTTATGAGTCAAGTTATCATCCATGAATCTTGGAAAAATGCGCTAAAGCAAGAATTTTCTGCAGAATATTGGCAGGAGTTAACCGCGTTTGTTCGGGAGGAATACTCAACCAAAAATGTATTTCCCCCCGCTAAACATATTTTTAGAGCGTACGACCTCTGCCCTCTTGATCAGGTAAAAGTTGTAATTGTCGGACAAGATCCATATCACGGACCAGGTCAGGCTAATGGGCTAAGTTTTGCCGTTAACGACGGGACCAAAATTCCACCTTCTTTGGCAAATATTTTTAAAGAAATTCAACATGATCTTGAAGTCACCCCCCACAACTCTGGAGACCTAACACGCTGGGCCAAGCAAGGAGTGCTCCTCCTTAACAGTGTTTTGACAGTGCTCGCCAAAAATCCTGCCTCACATAAAAATAAAGGCTGGGAAATATTCACCGATCAAACTATCAAAGCAGTAAATGATAACCGCACTGGCATCGTCTATCTCCTCTGGGGAAAATACGCACAGCAAAAAGGTCAGCACATCGATCGTGAAAAAAACCTCGTTCTAGAGTCCGGTCACCCTTCACCATTTTCTGCCCAACTGTTTCATGGAAAGCATCATTTTAGTCAAGCTAATTCGTATTTGGCCCTACAGGGGTTAGAGGGCATTGATTGGCGCTAATTTTCGACTTCTCAAACAGTCTGCCCTCATGCTATGATCAACCCTGCCCAAACGCATCAAGATAGCACCGCATACGCACACCACATCTTTCAACATCAGTACCAAAAAGTTTCTCGTCGCCACAGCTTGGGTGCTTTCGGTTGCTGGATCGTTTTATTTAGGAAACTTTTTTGCAGAAAAGAGTAGTAGTGAACCTAGTTCGTCTGAGTCAGACACCGACCTGCAACAAGAGAAACGCGAGAGTGGTTACTCATTGATTAATCCGCTCCTTGAATGTGAATATGGTAACAATCAAGGCAATGCCAAGCTCTCCGATCTCAAACAAGCAGTTGAAACAGAAATTGCGAATCACCCCTCCATTGAGATAAGCCTCTACTACCGAGATCTGCTTAACGGACCTTGGTATGGACATAACGAATTAACATCATTTGCTCCACAAAGTTTGCTTAAACTTCCAATTCTCTTCGCTTATCTCAAGATAGCGGATGAAAATCCATTAATTCTTGACGAAAAAATCACGTATGAGCAGGAAATCAGCACCAACCTGCCAGAGGGAGAAAACCTCATACTTGGAGAAGTTTACACCGCCCGTCAACTCATTGAACGAACCGTAATTCTCTCTGACAACGTCGCATTTACGCTTTTGGTAGAAAATATTCCCTTAAAATTTGTTGAAAAAGTGCATGAAGATTTGAATATTCCATTTCCCGCGAATTCTACTCCAGCAGACTTTGTTTCTGTACGTTCTTACTCCTCTATTTTTCGTGTTCTCTACAATTCTTCGTATCTCACCAGAAAAAATTCCGAGTATTTACTCCAGCTTTTGGCCCAGAGCACATTCACCGATGGGTTAGTTGCAGGCGTTCCCGAAACTACAACCGTTGCACATAAATTTGGAATAAAAAATCCAACAAGTGAAGATCCAACCACTCAACTTCACGACTGCGGAGTGATATATCACGAAACACGGCCATACGTCTTATGCGTCATGACAAAAGGAAGTGATAAAAAAGCACAAACAAATGCCATTCGAGAAGTTTCGCAAACAGTCCATGGGGTGATTTCCCGGTAACGAGTGAAAACGTATCCAAATGCTGCAACATCCCTACTCATAGCGGAGTGCGTTGAGCGCTGAGATTTTGGTTGCACGATGCGACGGATACAACCCAGTCAACACTCCGACCAAGAATGCCACCGCCACAATTCCAACTGCCAAATACAACGGAGTGTGAACTATGTTAATGTACCCCAAACCCTTGGTTACAGATATCGTCGACAAGACAGCACTCAATGCATATCCTGCGCCAGTGCTCAACACCAGTCCAAAAATTCCGCCAGACAAACCCATGACAATTGATTCTGCAATGAAGAGTCTCTTAACTTCGTTCGACTTCATGCCAATGGTCTTCATTAAACCGACTTCTCTAGTTTTTTCCAGCAGAGATACGGTCAGCGTATTAAACATACCCAGTGCCGCGACGCTTAAAGCAACCATTCCAAGAGCAGAAAGTACCAGACGAATTGTGTCAAAAAGGCTATTAATTTTTCCAACGGTATCGGTCACTGAGGTAGTTTTAAATCCGAGCGACTCTATTTGTTGGCGAACTGCCGGAAGGGCCGACTGATCAGCTACCACGACCTTGACCTGCGAGTAATTTTCTATCCCCATTCCCTTCAGATCAGAGAATGGAAGATAATAGGCGGCATTTTTATCACCAGGTATAACACCAATGATCGCGAATACTGCAGACTCTGATTCAATTTGCATGTCTTGGCTACTAAAAAATTCTTGATCTAACACAAACACAGCATCAAAAGTTTTATTAAGTGCCTCATCGAGTGTAATACCGAGCATACTCAACATCGCTTCATTGACTACAACTTCTCGTTTAGAACTTGGTGTAAAGGGAACTATTTCACGATCATCGGTAGACAGCGCCGCAGAATCAGAAGCGATGCTTACCCATTCAACACTGCCGTCTTCTAGTGTTCTTGCAGAAATTTGTGTACCGTCACCGACGTCTAAATCGCCTTCTTCCTCTAGTAAAGCTGCGGAACCACTAGCTAACGGGGACCTTCCAATGGTGCCCGATGCACTTGCTACTTGCGTAGTGGAACCACCATTTTCTGTAGTTTCTCCAAGTACCGATCCGATTTTTGGAGCAGTTGGTAATCCTTCAATTGACACGTCGCCCGCCTTGACAACTGCCTGTGAAACTACTTGTAAATCATTTGAATCCAGTTCTTTCAAGTACTGATCGGCACACTCGCCGCAATCTAACTTTCTCCACAGAGGCACCTTGGCTCTCACCCACAAACCAACGCTTTTACCATTTTGATTAACACCCACTGATCCCCATCCATTTCCGCCTGCATATGCATCGCCAACAACTAAATCTCCAGAGAAAAGCTCATCTGGATTCGATTGAGAGGCATGAATGGTAGTCACTGCAGAATTTAGCTCAGTAGTGCCATACACTTGTGGAAATCGTGAGCCAGGAATGGAAAATTGTACTGAGCTGATGACCGCGCCCTCAGTCAGCTGCTGTGGTTTTTCTGAAACTATTTTGTAGCGATATATGTTTAGATCGTCCTCAGTGATGTATCCTTTGGTGTACTGCTGAGCATTGCCATTTTTGAGCATTTTAAGCGATCCATCTACACAATCAAGTTCATCAGTAGAACAAACACTTTTAACCCACAACGGAAAACTATCTTGCACCCACCCACTAAATCTATTTTCGAATAAATCAACACCTTCTGGCACTTCGCTTGCGGAGCTATAAAACTCTCCCCAGACCTCACTCGAGTCCTGCTCGCCCGGAACCCTGCTCGTGTAACCTACTATTTCTGCTTTCTCGCTTGGTTCTACATAGACGGGTTTCCAGATTTGAGGATGGATTGAGTAACGCACCAGCGACAATTCCTTATACATTTTTGCACCAACTTGTACTTCGTCCTCAACACCTGCCACTTCGCCAGTCATGCTTTCAATTCTAGAAACTACCTCGCCATCATCAAACAATTTGCCGCTTGTTGGTTGAATGGCGGACTCTTCCAAAAATGCGCGACTGACGGCATACACCACAACGTCAGAGACTGAATTGTTGTAGTTAACCCTAGCTACAGTAGATATCATCGGCAATGCCGCGCTCACATTCTCCATATCCTGAAATGCAGCCAGCGTTTCGTCATTCAGGCTCAGGTTGGTAGCCTGGCCGACGGTGACAGTGATCTGCTTCATTTCATCCAATCGAGCTACTCGAGATACCACCAATCGCTGTGTTCCATACCCCAATGACAATAAAAATATCACCGATCCAAAACCAATCGACATGCCACCAATGGTAATCAGAGTTCTGGCTTTTTTTGCTTTTAAATGTCTAATCGCTAAATGCACTAAATCCAGAGATGAAATTTCTCCATCAGAATTCGAATTAAAAACACCAAGTACTGTACTCTGAATCTTGCTTGTCATCGGAGCTAACGGTCTAGTGATATATCTAATTGGCCACAAATTTGCCAGAACTCTAATCGCATCAAATGTTAAAAATAAGACAACAAGCACAAAGAATCGGCTATAGAACATCAACTCTTTCAATACCGATAGGTAGTTAATCGAGAGCAGTTTCTTTGGTAGCGTGACAATATTTTTTAACATTATATTTTTAGCTCATCAGAAAGATGACCGCGTTTAGAAACACTAATTGCCTTAAGTCTGTCGTCATTTTCTTTGTATTCTTGTGCTACCAAGCCATCAGCAATGTTAATGGAGCGCGTTGCATACGTAAGATACTCAAGGTCATGGGTAACCATGACTATAGTTTTACCATTTTTATTAAAGGTCTTAATAAGATCCATAATTTCTTTACTCGCAACAGAATCTAGGTTTCCCGTTGGCTCATCCGCAACAAGTAGTACAGGATCTGAAATTAAAGCCCGAGCTAATGACGCGCGTTGCTGTTGACCTGATGAAAGTTCTGTTGGCCATTGATATGCACCTTGCTCCATGCCAACGAGCTTTAAGACCTCCATCGCTTTTTTTTCACGCTCCTCTAAGCTGACACCTCGCAACGTGAGTGGGAAATATATATTTTCCATGACGTTTAATGCTTTAATCCAGTTTGATTGCTGATACACCATTCCGACTTGTTTTTTTCGAATTTGTGCTCTTCCATCGTCGTCGTGGTCATATAAACTTTCTGAAAGAAATTTGACCGTACCTTTGGTGGGGGGTTCTAGACCAAGGAGCATATTGAGGATAGTACTTTTCCCGCATCCTGATGGTCCAAAGATAATTACGAAGTCACCTTTTTGAATACTAAAGCTTACCCCTTTGATAATCTGGACTTCTGTCGTCCCAACTTCAAAGGATTTAAATGTGTCTGTGAGCTCTAAAATTGTGTCAGTCATTGTTCTTATTTCGCTACTCTATAGTTGTGGGATCAAAGGTAATTGGTATGACTTTTGGCCAGATAAAC
This sequence comes from Patescibacteria group bacterium, assembly GCA_041747555.1. Classification (GTDB taxonomy): domain Bacteria; phylum Patescibacteriota; class Microgenomatia; order UBA1400; family PJMF01; genus JBGTEY01. Next base: position 25,614 of record JBGTEY010000009.1, on the reverse strand, counting down.
ATGCTATCAGATTCATTGTGCACGCTAATAAATAAACCTTCTAGTGGCACATCATCGATTATCACCGCGTGTATTTCACTTGGCGCGCTGGTCGTTTGCTGTGAAATTTGATCTAAATTGTTTTTGTGAGAACCATATTTGACATATCCGATCGTCGGCTTTTCTGTTTTCCAAAACACTACAGCTTGGCGTGGTGTAACGAAAGATACTTCTAGTTTAATATCTTTTGCGTTATGCATCTTATTAAAAAGAGCCAGTGCAACCAAGAGTCCAACACAAAAGGCGGCAATGACCATCAGGATCCATATTTTTTTATGAGGTATTTTTTTTGTGGTTGTCATAATTATCTTACTATCTCAAAAATCCAAATATTTGAGACATACTTGCTATAACCAAGTCGAGTGCATTTTCTGTTGCTTTGGGAGTAATCACAACTTTATCAATCGACTCAGCTACGTTGCCGGCTTCATCCTTAGAAATTGCCCGCAAGTGATAGACCTTGGCTGGTGACAACTCTGAGATAACCACCAAATGATTATTTGTTAGAGCACCGTCTTCTTGAGTCTTTTGTGAGTATGTAGAACCGGTTCCTTCACCAAACTCAATTTGTGCAGTCGCTGGTTCATCAGTTTTGTACGAAATGAGCAGCTGCGCAGTTGCTTCGTCTCCTGTACCAATTATTTCACCGTCAACCTTTAGATCACTGATTACCGGAGGCCGCGTGTCAGATGCAGTGGTGACTTGTTGAGGTTCACCAATCGCTTCGTTGCCCGCAATATCTTTCCCCTTAATTAGGATCACATAGGTGGTCTGAGGGTTAAGTTCGCTGAGGATCATTTTATGTTTGCCAGATTTTAGCGCCACATTGACTGCATCTCTGGCTAGCGATGGTGCTGAGAGTGGATAGTATGTCGCAATTGATGAAATCTCCGTATTGGATTCCCAGGTCACCAAGAGCGTTGACTTTGCAGTTCCACGGACTTGGTTGACTGTAATATTTTCAATTTTCGGACGAGGAAGTGTGGTAAATGAATGAATTTCGCCTTCGTACTCTTCGCCTTCGCTATCAAATGAGTTAATTTTGAAGAAGTACTTGGTACCGTCAGTTAAGCCTTCGAGCTGTACGGTATGCGTCCCCTCCCCAGTACCAACCACCACGTCTTCTACACCTCCAAATGCAGATGACTCACCATAGAAGATTCTCACTCTTGATGCATTTTTTGAAACAAATTGAATGATTGCTTGATCGAGCCCAACTGAGGAAGCAGTTGGTTCTTCTGTGGTAGGAGGAGGTTCTGTGGTAAATGTTTGTTCTGCTGATACACCGGTATTTCCGTCTTCGTCAGTCCATTTAGTAACATAATAGTATTGTGTTCCTGGAGACAAATTGAGGAGGTTAAGGGAATGCGCAGCAACATGCTCTGAACTTGAAACCTCCTCATCAAAGTACGAACCTGATGATAATCCGTACGAAATTCTAGAGTCTGAAGTTCTATCTGTAGTCCAGGAAATAGTTGCTTTTTTGGTGGTTATGGCAGATGCAACGGGATCAGAGATGATTCCAGCTGGCGTCACAAATTTTCCATCAGGTAGAAACGACACCACATCAGAAAACTCTCCACAGTTATTGGTGCTGTCACAAGCTTTTACTTTGTAATAATACGTTTCCTGTGCAAGTCCTACATCGACATATGAAATGCCACCACTTGATGCGCGCAGCGTATAATTTGCACCATCTGTTGAGCGATAAATTGCGTATGAAGCGACTGTTCCAATTGTCGGCTCTTCCCAAGAAATAGCCAGTTTCCAGGAACTTGTAGCTTTCACCGAGACATCAGCAATATCTATATTGAGTGGAATACCAGGTGCAGAAGTATTGGCAGAAAAGGTAGCTGATGCATAGTTCGAGTAATTGACGTTGCCCGCCTCGTCTTTAGTAACTATATAAAACGTATTATCCCCAGGTAGGGTTGCATATGCACCAGCTATGAGGCTTTTCAAACTGGTTGAGGTTGTACTCTGTGCGGTAGGTAAGGCATTGATACTATACAGATATGATAGGTTTGACACAGACCCGTAAAATGTACCATTCGCTGGCGCAGACCATGCAAAGGCAAATGAGTTAGTAGTGTTTGTGCTCGGTGTGACAGTTACATCTCTAGGTGGTGCGGGCGCGTTGTCACTATCCACAAAATAGTATTGCACCGTCACATACTCACTGTAATTCCCCGCCGTATCCTTAGCCCGAACCGAAAACGTATTCGCTCCCACTTTGTAGGAGGGAATACCAGTAATTTCTGTTGCTTCAATGCACTGATCAACTGAGTAATCCCCTGAACTTGCTCCCGTTTTATAACAATAACTACTCACCGTTGCACCATCTGCTGTTGAAGCTTGCCAATCAAAATCAAATGAGTTCACGGATGTATAACCTGCTGGATCAGCAGTAACTGCTGTTGGAGCAGATGGCCCACCCCCATCATATTTATAGATAAACGGTGCCCAAACGTCTGCTGAGATGTTTTCCGCATTGTCTACAGTTTTAATCCTTAGATAGTATGTAGTGCCATCGACCAACTCACTCGCTGTATAGTCAGTTGTACTCTGCATTTCTCCATCAACAGCTGGATCGGCTTCTGCTTCGGTGCCAAAGTAAACATAGTATCCAGCGACACCAGAACCTGATGCTGTATCACTTGCTCCATTCGTTGCTTCTGCCTCGGGCCAATCGAAGTGAGGCTCACTGTGGTTATACCAAGTATTGCTCACGATCACGTCGCCTGGTCCGTCATCACTGTAGACACTTAACCCAGCATTAGTTGGATTTGTCGGAGCGCTCGTGTCCTTGTAGTAGTTAATCGTATATGAATTAATAACTCCCGAGCTCACTCCGTCAGACGAAGTCAGCGCGAAGGAAGCCTCAATATATCTATTTGCAGGCGATTTGATTTGATACGTATATTCCGAGCCAACTTGTTTTTCTTGTGCTACATTGGTCCATGAGCTCCAAGTTTCACCGTCTTCAGAACTTCTTGTTTGAATAATCAGACTAGTATTACTTGCGGCCGTATAATCTACGACTAAACTTGCCCATTTATAGACTGCAGTTAAATCATGACTTGGAGTAGTGTATGTTCCACTAGTTTCAAAACCAGAATTCTCTGTCTGCATCACATAGGTGTACACCGCATCCGCATAGCTGCCTGTCCCAGCCCCACTCAGCATGTGAATTTTGTTGCTGCCATTGCTTTCGCCCGAACCACCGCGGCCAATTCGAGCGGGTGTTGCATCAAGTGTTGTCCAGTCGTTGTCTGCCACCGAGTATGAATAGAAATTAGTATCATTTTCACCTCGTGCGGCATAAAAATTACCATCTCCACCATCTGCCAAAAAACCACCATAGTTCACATCTATGCTCATGTCAGCAACTGCAGGGTCACTCCAGGTATTAGCCTCAATGTCATATCTATAAAAAGGATTGTTTGCAACATTATTTCCACGCAATGCGTAAATATACCCCTCTCTCAAAAGTAACTCTGAACCGTATCCAATTGTTGCTGGTAAAGCCGCTAACGTACTCCACTTTTCGCCAGCATCTGCCTGAGTGTCAAATTGATAAAACGTTGTCGTAGCGCCGCCCGCAGATAGATATATGTAGCGCGCACCGTCGTGCACCATCGAAGCGCCATAATTGATATTATTGGGGGGTGGATCGCTTGCTTCTTCTGTCCAGGTGTTAGTTCCAATGTCATATTTGAAAAATTTTCTCAAATAGATTCCACCCGTTAAATAAATCGCTTCTTCGGTGCTGTCATATACCAGCGTCGAGCCAAGATACGTACCCACGGGTGCATTCTTCATGCGCGCACTCGTCCCAGAAGCAGCATCCCACCGTATAAAATCATCTGCGTAGTTACCTCGCGTGATGTAGTAATGATCACCATCACCTTTGACTATATCTGCCCCATAGTCTGCACCCAGGTAACTGACACCTTGATACTCAGTACCAAAAAGACCTCTGTTTGGTGAAAGCCAACTATCCTTGGGGATGTCATACCGGTAAAAGCCGTTAGAATTATTCCCCCTAATTACATAAAGTGAATCACCTACGTTTTTGAGCGTTGCGCCATAGTAAAAAGTGGTCGGTGCGGAGCTCACTTCAGACCATGTAGATTCAGTGACATCATATTTAAACATCTTGTCAGAGAAATACCCTGGTATGAAAAATACTTCACCTGTTGTCGATGAGAATTCTAATGATGCTCCCATATATGGTAGTTGCGGCAAGTCATCAAGAACGGTCCAAGCATTTGTATTTATGTCATAGACCGAAAAGCCATCCCTTAAATTGCCCTGTATGCCATAAATCAGCTCATTTTCAATATCAATTGCAAGGTCAGCGCCATGGTTTGCACTATTATTAACTGCATTAGAAGGAGCTCCAAAATCAATGGCTGCCAACGACTCCCACTCATCCACTGTAGTATCATATCGCCAAAATGCATCGTCATTATTGCCTCTCAAAGCGTACACATATTGATCACCATCATAAATAATTGACCCACCATAATTAATTGTCAGTGGAGCATCTGCAGCATCCTCATCACTCCAGGTATTTTCTTCAATGTTGTAAATCCAAAACGATGTGGTGTTGTTTCCCCTCAGTCCGTAGAGAAAACCATCAGGACCTTCTACAACACCTCCACCCATCCGAACATTTGCTGGTGCTGCTGCAAGTGAAGACCAGGTATCTGATTCAATATCATATTCATAAAATGTTGTCGAGTTATTTCCTCTAAATGCGTAGAGTTTTTCTGTGTCTTCTGTGTACGCGATATTTTTTGCACCGTACTGCATTGTGGCAGGGGTAGTACTGAGCGTTTCCTCCATCCAGAAACCATTGCTTTTGCTCTGAAGTTTAATCGCGTCGCCCGTAGTGGCAACCAAGCTCGCCGTGCCTACAAAATCAGCGCTTTCTGCAACTGATAGACTTTGCGCTGGTGAAATTCCATTATAGATATAGGTGAAACCAGTCGTTGCTTCGCTTACATTCCCAGCGGTATCTTTGGTTTTTAGTCTCAGGTAGTAGGTACCAGTAGAAAATGGTTCTGTGGCGACATAGGAAGTCCCTATTTGATACTCTCCAACAGAAGCCGGATCAGCTGATTCATTAGTACCAAAATATACAAAAAATCCATCTATAGCAGTCTGCCCATCCTCGTGTCCACTCCAAGAGAAATACGGGTTTACATGCGTGTAAGCTTCACCGCTCACTAGACTTTCCTCGCTTACTTCTTGAGGTTTTCCAACAAACGTTGTTGGGTTGGTGGGGGCTGATGAGTCTGCAGCATACTCAATAGAAATTGAGTGCAGAACTGGAGTCTGTGCGCCACCTGTTGACGCAATCAGAGTCGCTCTAACCTGAATATACTTATTCACCGGTGAGCTAATAGTGGAACCAGAGACACCTACCCAGTCACTCCAGGTTGTGCCATCTGCACTGGTTCTCGTTTGAAAGGTAACTGAACTGTCATCAGGAGCGGTGACACTGCTCGAGAAATTCCCCCAGCTTGAAACATATGAAAGATCTCTGGAAGGAGAGGTCCAGACACCAGAACCAGGAAAATTATCATCACCTGCTTGATACGTGATAATATCCGCAGTTGCGTTACCTCGTGAAATATAAAACGCACCATTTCCTACAGACTCAATCGATGCGCCCCGATACGGACCAATGTTTTGAGCTCGATAACCTGACATATCTTGTAATTTTCTCCAAGAATCGTCAGCAATTGAGTACTCCCACATGTCATTTTTATACCAACCCGCCATGGCAACGATTGTGCCTGAGTCATATGCCATGTCTGTTCCATAATATGGAGAAAACGGAGGTAAAGATAACTCATCCCAACTATTTTCGCTGATATCGTATTTAAAAAACCGCTTTATGCCAATTCCAGGGAAATAATAGATGTCAGTGCCGTCAGAAACCATTGCAGAACCATATGACGCCTCTGCATCCTCAGGAAGATCTGAAACTGCTCCAGCATCCCAACTGTCTTGGGAAATGCTGTACCTCCAAAAACTCAATGTCGTTGCTCCTCTGGTTGCATAGATATAGTCGCCACTTCCTGGATACGAAAGTGATCCACCAAATCGCACCGCTGCAGGTGCTGCAGTCATAGTTGACCACGAATTTCCCGATGGATTATATCTATAAAAGGTTGTTGTATTGGAGCCTCGAAAGAAATATATATACGAGCCAGCAACCACACCTCGCGTATCATCTGCCAGCGCCGCGGGTGCAACTGCCAAGGTGGACCAGGCATTCGTATCAATATCATAGTTGTACATGGTCGTAGTACTCGCCCCACGGGCAACGTACAGCTCCCCATCATAGTGGAGGATGTCGCTGCCGTTACTGAGCGTTAGAGGTGCGTCAGAAGGCCCAATATACGAGTTCGCAGCAGGGTCGTACTTCCAGACTGTTTGCGTGCCATTTCCTCGAAAAACGTAGACGTACTCATCAGAACTGTTATAAACCACACCAGCATAGCGACTTGCCAGCGGCATTGCGGTAAGAGTCGACCATGAATTACCTGCAATGTCATACGCATAAAAAGTTGTGGTGTTATTTTGGCGTGGGACATAGATTTTTGTCCCATCTGTGGTGATATCCATGTCATCATTTACAGATGCGGGGAGCGCAGCCATGGTTGACCATGAGTTTGCATCAATATCATACCGGTACATGGTGGTTGTATTCACGCCTCGAGGTGTATACAAATACCCATCGTCATAGACCAAATCTGCACCGAGTCCAATCGTTGCGGGCGTAGCGGCTAATAGCGACCAACTTCCGGTTGCAACGGTATATTTGAAAAATTCTTGGCTATTACTCCCACGAAGCGCGTAAATATCGGTGCCATCGGTAGTTAAACTTGCACCACGTTCTGTGAGCTCAGCTAATTCACTTAGTACTTCCCAGCTATTTGATGCTACAGAATAACGAGCAAACGCACTTTGATATCCACCAAAAATTGCATAGACATGACCATCCAAATATTCTAGATCTGCTCCATAGTACGTTCCTCTAGGCATCGGTGCCAACTCAGTCCAAGCATCGGTGGCTGGTGAATATTTCCAAAAAAGTGAGTCAGCTAAACCACGGGTAACGTAGATATTTGTGCCATCTGAAGCAAAGGAGCTCCCGACACTGATCGTCAAATCCGGAGTCTTCCAGTTCCTGGCACCAAAACTGCCTTCTGCTTGTAAATAGACATCACCCTCATGAACACTGGTGTCGACACTTGTTTTAGTACCACTTTCCCAATCAGAACCAGTAGTGAACGTAGTCGTGGCAGCTTGAACAGGTTTGGGAACAGCACCAACAAGAAGCGTCAAAAATAAAAATGCCCCAAGTGCACCTCGCAAACAATTGCTCGGAAAGCTTTTTTTCCACATAAACGAAAGGGTATCCACAGACCCAGTAACACAGGGACGATTCAATACAGTAACTATAGCAATAAAGAGAGTGCGGTGTCTAGCTCGAGACTACTGCCTACATATCGACAAGGTAGCAATCTTTTCAAAAACTAACTCCCAACTGATATACTTACTTCATTAGAAGCTACTAAAGTATTTGTACTCTTGGGAAAATCACACTAATTCTAGTGCAATCTAAAACTAATAAAAAAATGCATAACTCGAACAAATGGTACAACTATTTTTTTTGGTTTTTAATTGTCATTTATAGTGCCACGCGTCTCGCTGGAATCAGCTCCATTCCAAGCACCCTCAACCCAGACGAAGCTTCAATCGGATACAATGCCTATCTTCTCCTTACCACAGGCAGTGATGAGTGGGGCGAGCGCTGGCCATTGGTGCTCGAAGCCTTTGGTGATCAAAAAGTGATTGGATATACTGCCCTGGTGGTGCCGATGATTGCAGTCTTTGGGTTTAGTGATTTGGCAGTGCGCTTGCCAGTAGTCATTGCTGGATTAGGCATAGTTCTCATTACCAATCAAATCCTAAAGCAGTGGCAATTCAGTTCGCGAGCACGATTGCTTGCACTGGCGTTACTTATAATCCAACCATTTTTTGTGTGGTATACCAGAGTTGCATTTGAGGCGACAGTAAGTTGGTTTTTTGTACTTCTGATGATTTGGGTGTTTTTTACTGATCAGTTTTTGCAGTCGCGACGCACTGCACTTCTGCTGACCGCAATCGGCACAATTGGAAGCATTCTCACCTATAACGCACCACTTATGACCATTCCATTACTGGTATTGCTCTTGCCTTTTTGGCATGAAATTAAAAAAAATAGAGACTCGCAACATCGCGCAAGACAGTTTTGGATGTCAATTAGCATCGTTGCGATACTCTGCTGGGGAGTATTATTTGCATCCTTGCAACAACTTTCTGCTCAAAAAAGTCAAATTACAATTTTTGGGGACCACACGATTCGCTCCGAGTACACCGCGTATCGACAACGCTTTACTGAGCAATCACTGACTCAAAAAATTCTTGGCAACCAATACCTATTTTATGGTCAAAAAATGGTAAGCAATACCGCACTTCAGTTTCATCCTGGCTTTTTAATGCACAATAGCCCCGGTCATCCATGGCATGCCCTTCATCAAACTGGGTACCTGTATGCGAGCACCTGGCTTGTGGCGATGGTCGGAGTAGCGTTTGCCACTTGGAAATTTGCATCGTGGAAAATTAAGGCATTTAAAATGCTTAAATTCCAGCAACCAATGGAATGGCGCTCATTACTCTTTGCACTGATGTTAATTTCGCTAGTACCTGTTGCAATTAGTTCAAACGCTCCACATGCTACGCGCTCGTTGTTGTTTTTTTGGGTACTGACAATTTTGGGAACAGAGGCACTGGTCGGTTTAATACGAGGTATAGAAAAAAAACAAAAATCTGTAAAAAACATGCACCTTATGACGTCGCTCTCGTCCGCTCTGGTATTCTTATTTTTGGTGTATCCGAGCATTCAATATTTCCATTCGCTTTTCATTGAGTATCCTCAAAGTGGAATTGCACAAGCCACCTTCCAGCCAAACTATGCTGAAACCCTTCGTGTGCTCGAATCAGAATTTAGTGCCACCGATACCACCGTAGCCGTGGTCGATACGCGTGGTTTTCAATACATTCTCACTGCTTGGTACTTACAAATGCCTGCAGAAGAATTTATTCAAACAGTAGTTCGACAACAACCTGACAGCATTAACTTTCGCTACGGTGAGCACATCGGCCGCTATCGCTTTATCATGAATAAGAACGACGTCATTAATGAAAAATATGTAGTTTATTGGGAACAGAGTCAATTCAAATGGGTCGTTGAGAAAGTACAACTATGAAATCTCAAAAGATTCTTTTAATTGCACTCGTGGCCATAATCGCACTCGCAACTTGGACTCGTCTGTATGCAATCGAAGGCACTATGACATTTCAAGGTGATCAAGGTAGAGACGCACTCATCGTATCTCGAATGTTTCTAGAAGGGAGACCTGTCCTTATTGGTCCCGTGACCAGCGTTGGCAATTTGTATCTCGGACCATTTTACTACTATTTTATGATGCCGTTCTTATGGATGAGTTATCCAAATCCTGTGGGACCGGCAGTAGCTGTTGCAATCATTGGAATTGCAACTGTCTTTGCCACGTATTGGTGGGGTAAACAGATGTTTGGTACCGGATCTGCACTGTTGGCAGCTCTGGGGGTAGCGAGCTCTAATGCATTGATTTCCTTTAGTCGATTCAGTTGGAATCCAAACATTACACCGTTTTTTGCGCTTACGATGGTTTATTGCACGTGGCGAGCACTTGGACGAACCAAATCTGCAGAAAAAAAATTACAAAGTGATGGTGCACCAATTTGGTGGTTAGGTGTGGCAGGTTCTTTTTCTATTCTTATTCAATTGCATTACATGACTTTAATTCTATTGGGAGGCGCGGGATTGCTCTGGATCATCGCACTCATGAGAAATCCTAAATCAAAGCAGTTCTGGCTCTACAGCGCTTTGAGTGCGTTACTCGTAATTTTCTCATTTGCTCCCATTCTACTTTTTGACTTGCGTCACAATGGCTCACTCACCGATTCATTTGAGCGTATTTTTGTGCAAGAAAAAGTGTTGGTAGACATAACTGCTCAAACCTCAGACTCTTCAAATATTGTTTCGAACTTCGCACACCGCACTGCAGCAATTGTCAGAGAAAGTCACGGGCGCAGCGAAGAACTATTCCTTAATAACTTCATTGGAAAGAATAAAGTGACGAGCATCTTGAGCCTAACCATACTTTTTGGAGCTGCAGCGATCAGTACCTACAGATTTTTTACTGGTTCAAAAAAGAATGATGCAGACTTTGTGCTCGTCGCATATTTACTGAGCGTGTTAATTGGAATTTCTGCGTATACTCACTCACTCTTTCTTCATTACATTATTTTTGCGTTCCCGCTGGTTTTACTTTTTGTATCAAGAATTTTGACGACTCTAATACCATATAAAATTGGATGGGTACTGCTCATTACTTGGATGTACCTGTTTGCAAGATATAACTATCAACCTGGATACTACGCCCCTTTTCCACGCTCGCAGCAGGACATGGCAAGTATTGCCGATGCAATTGCGGAGCGACTGCAAACTACTGACACACCGTACGACATACTACTCCTTTCAGAATCTGGTGATGTCTGGGGATTCAACTACCGTTACTGGCTCAGTACTACCTCGGCTAAACCAATTCCAGCAGAAAGCAACCAACCTATCATCACCCTTGTCATCATTAATGAAGAGAAAATCGATCAAGACCTCGATCAACTGGAGCAGTACCATTTGCAAACTTTCCCGTCATCACGCACCGAAGAGCGATTCATAACTGACGATGATTTAGAGGTAATAATCTGGAGAAAGATTGAACTATAGGCTATTTATCACTTTAGCTGTATACTATACGTACTGACTGCCCAGAAAAAATTCCCAATGGAAACAATTAAGCATCTCGTTTCTCAAATTCTCGATTCCCTTTCGGATAAGATTATTCTTTTTGACGAATATGGTGTTTCCCAGTATGCCAACAATTCAGCGCAGAAAATGTTCCCTTCATTGATCGCAGGGAGAAGCACAATTTTCGATATGATTGATGAATTGGTTTTGACGATTGAATCAGGATCTCCTGAGGAAGAAGAAACAAAAAATCTCTGGCAAAAAATACAAGATGAGGACAGTGTAACCATTTCAAATGTTGAGATAGACGACGCAGACACACCAACATCTATCGAGATTTCAGGGCGTTGGCTTGCCTCAAAAAAGAAAAAAAATATTCTTATTACTATCACTACCATACATGACGAACACCCGAGCTACAAAACTCAAAAAACCTTAGCTCGAGTTCTCGGTCACGAGCTAAAACGTCCCCTCAACCTCATTAGCACTTATACCTACTACATCACCAAGTACCTCACAGAAAAAAATAACGCACGAGTTGGCACCTACTTAGCTAAAGTTGAAACTAAAATTCAACTCCTTAATAAAATGCTTAATGACATTAGTACAAATCTAAAGACGTCAATCAAAGACATCCCCGTTAAACCAGAAAAAATAAGTTTTCGTCCAATCCTCTCAAGCACCATTGCAGACTATAAATCACTCTACCCACACCGAAAAATCCAACTCGTTATAGACGCTAAAACTGCCAAAGGCATCAAAATAATGGCGGATCCCACGCGCACTCGTCAAGTTTTCACCAATATTCTTGATAACTGTATTAAGTACTCACCGGATGATTCGCCAATCACGATAGATATCCTTCTCAACTCCAAAACCGTTACTATCAACTTCATCGATCAAGGTAGAGGAATTGATGCAGAGGAGCTCAACAGGATCTTTGGACCATACTACAGAGTTATCGATGCAAGTCGTCCATCAACCGCGGGCCTAGGTCTTGGACTCAGTCTCAGTCGACTCTTTATGAAACGCCAAAACGGCGATATCACGGTCATTAGTGAGCCTGGCAAAGGCTCTACTTTTTCAGTGATCTTTAAACGAGCATACTAGACAACTCTTACAACATTATTACAAGCTTTGTTGTACCATTTGATTACCGTGTCTCAATCAGCATATAAAACAATAATTCTCATCGATGATGATCTGGAGTTTGTTGAAGTAATTCAAGAAATACTTGAAGCAGCAGGGCACACCGTACGTACTGCATCTGCACTTACCTTCACCTCGCTTTTTAGGGAAGATCCTCCCGATGTGTTTATTATTGATGTGTGGTTTGGTGAAAATATCAACTCACTTAATTTCATAACGGCACTTCGCATGGATAATGAACTGAATAAAATCCCAATTCTCCTTATTTCATCTGATACAAATATGGAACGAGTGAAGCACGAGGGACTAGTAACCGAATTTTATGAAAAACCATTAAACGTGAAGAGGCTCTTGGATGACTTGAAAGCTATTTGAGATCAGGTTTTAGTGAATACCCAAAACCTCGATGTGTATGCACAAGATGTGGTTTTTTGAAGTCAATTTTCTTTCGCAAATATCCAATGTAGACATCAACTACCCTCGTCTCCACATCTGGATTGCCATCCCAAATACGTCCGATGATCATGTTTCTACTCAGCACGATGCCTTCGTTTTGCATCATGTATTGCAAGAGCTTGTATTCCTGCGCAGAAAGCTCAATTTCTGTTTCACCCCGCCTTACCATATGACTCTGTTGATCGAGAATTAGATCATCAACTTGAAGCTTTTTCTCGCGAACTTTTGTATGTCGAAATAATGAATGAATTCTTGCAATTAATTCTTTACTATGAATTGGCTTGGAAAGGTAATCATCTGCACCAATCGTCAGCCCAGCTACGACGTCATCTTGGGTGTCGTAGTTTGTGATCATGATAATTCTTGTGGAAGGGTACATATCCTTGATCCGCTCGCAGACTTCTTTGCCAGTGATATCCGGTAAATCAAGATCAAGTAATACTAGTTCTGGCTTTATTTTCTCAACTAATTTGAGAGCTTCGATGCCACGATGGGCGACATAAACTACATGACCATCACCCTGAACGACGTCCTTGAGGTATTCAGCCATCTCGACATCATCTTCTACACACACTATGTTTAGAGCACTACTCATGATTGTCATTATACCGTAAGTAGTGCTTTCCACATGACTAGCTGTCTTTTGGACATCTAGAGCGTTTAAATTAGGACATCCAGTTAGAAAACTTTTCGCGCATTTCAGCAATGGAGTCATCAAGGTCTTCCTTGAATTCTTCCCAGGAGTCTTCGCCAGCTTCTGCCATACCACTCATTTTTTCTTCAAGTTCGCGATACTTGGCTTCTAAATCTTCCATGACCTCATCGGCTTTAATTTTGCCGTCTGCAGCCATTTCTTTCGTGTTTGCACGGGCTTTATCCATCTCCGCTTTGAGCTTATCGAGCTGAGCTCGTGCCTTTTCAGCGTACGCTTTTTTGGTGTCTATCATGTCATTCATATGACCTCCTTTAATAAAAAATACTAACTACTACTCAAACTAATTTCATGCACTTTTGCGCGCTATTCATTGATGTAAGTATGCATCGCACGCATCACGACACTGTGAGAGCACCGTAAGAAAAAGGTAAACAAATGCAAATGGAGAGAAAGTGCGCTATTACAGTCCTATTACAATCCACACACAAACGTGTAGTGAATGAACGCTATTCTGTAGACAGTACAAATATCATAAAGGAAAATATCATGGGAATTATAGAACTCATCATCGGAATCCTAATTTTTATGTTGGTGCTAAACTTTGCACTCGCAATTATTCCGATTCCAAATGGTATCGCAGGGTCATTGGTAACAATACTAATTCTTTACCTAGTTTGGACATTGGTTTTCTAAAACCACACAGAAAAACTTAGAATAGGCGGCACGCATTTGCTTGTCGCCTTTTTTAATTGAGAATTTTTTTCAATCCATCAACTACTAGTTCCCAGTTCGATTCGCTGTGTTTTGCCCTCTCTTCAGAAAAATGCGTTTGGGTAATTGTTAATTCTGTGCCACCACCTGATGGTGTGACGGTGTATGTCACTAATTGATAGTTTTCTGGTTCGTCTGGGAGTTCGCTCCAACTTGTGTAGTATGTAAATGAAAGTGTTTTATTCTCTTCGTATGTTTTTACGATGCCCTTGTCTTCGTAAGGTTTTCCGTCGTACTCACCTCTAAAATAGATTGGCTCACCAACGCTCCATGTTGTTACTAAGTTTGAGCCAAAAAAATAGTGTTTTACTATTTCAGGATTTGTCAGCGCTTCCCAAACTTTTTCAACGGGTGCAGAGATTATTGTTTTGTAGGTGCTTAAGAATGGTTGTTTTTTCATATCTTGAGTATACAGAAAATCATACGCTGTTCAACGGAGTATATTAAAGTGAATTGTCCACTTGAATCATTTTTTCTATAACAGCTTTGAGTCGGTATTTTTCTAGCTGAGAATATTTTTCTTTAATTGATTTTTTCAAGCGAAAATAGGAATCGGGATTTGATCTTAGCCTTAGCAACGTCTCACTCCAAATTCTGGGATCGAAACTTGGAATAAAAACTGCCATAGAATTTGGGATAACCTCTCGAGTAGTATAATAGTCATATACAACACACGGAACACCGAGCGCCAATGACTCAATGTATGTAATGCCAAATGTTTCGAAATCTGACATCGACACGAAGAGGTCATATTTCTTGGTTACTACGGGTAAATCCTCATGTGCAATCCAGCCTTTGAGCGTTACAATTTCTGACAAATTGTTTTCCTGAATAATGCTTTTAATACTGCTTTTGTCTGGCCCGTCTCCATAAATATCGAGCGTGTAACTACCTTTGAGTAACTTCATGACGTGAATCATGTCTTCAATGCGTTTTTGTCTTTCGAGACGGGAAATAAGAATGAGTTTTTTAGGAGGGTACTTGGTCGTATGCAATGGTTTGAAAAATCTATCTAAAATTGCATAGGGAATAATGGTGATTTTTTTACCAATCTTCTTTTCTAACCTTTTTTTGATGAATTCGGTTGGAACGATGACTTTTTTTGCTCGTTTGAGAATTTGGTTTTTTGCACTTGTCTGTAACACATTCATAATGCCACGCTCATTGAATAGTAGTGATAACGGAAACGAAGACATTCGAATTTTAGCGTGCTCGGTATGATAGTGATCGATAATTGGAATGTTGTTCTGATCTGCAAAATTGCTGATTGCTAGGGATAGTGGCGAAGGTTCGTGAAGGTGAATTGTATCTGGATTGAATGTTAAAATCGCATTCTTGAGTTTGCGAGTTAGGAATGGAAGGCCGAGCGAGAATGGGTACAGAAAATCCGTGTTAATCTCAGGGCAAAGCAGAATATTTTTCTTATCAATCGATGGATCAATCTCAAAAATGCGCTTGGTAGTGAGCAACTTACCTTCAAAACCATTTTTGAGGTACTCTTTAAAAAACATAAGTGATGAGATTTGACTGCCACCACCTGTTTTGGAGAGGTTGTCATAGACGAAGAGGATTTTCATGGGGAATTGAAGATATCTTAAGCGATAATGCTAGTGTTAGCCGATTGTACAAGAATTATTTTACTATAGTAACCAGTTTTCATTTAACGACCAATTGATCCGAACCTCATTCTTGATCTGCATTTTAGATAGCAATTTACTTCTGGGCCAACTCGGGAAAAATTACTTTCAAAAATTCTCTTGCTGCGTGGCGATTTTTACCCTTGTACGGATAATCATGGATGTCAAAGCCTGGAGAATCATTGATCTCAATGACAACATATGACTCTTTGGTTTGCCGTTTGGTAATATCCTGAGACATGAAATCAATCCCCGCAAAAGAAAGGCCTGGAATTGCATTCATAGCTTTGATGCAAATATCAGCCACGGTAGGATGAATTTCGTCAGTAAAATCTATGGCCTCACCACCTTTTGAAACATTAGATATTTTTCTTAAAAAAATTTGTTTCCCAGATGGAATTATGGAATCAAGTGTTAGGTATTGCGCAGATAAAAATTCACGCAACGATGCATCAATTCTAATTTTAAAATGCGATGCATGTTCACTATTTCCACCGCGGATTTCTTCTTTGTTTTTTTCATTGATGAGTTTTTTAATTGTGTCTCTACCATTTCCAATGACGTTAGCTGGTACACGCTTCAATACTCCGATAACTTTCTCACGAGTTGCCAAAACACGAAACTCTTCTCCTTCGAACATTTCCTCAACAATTATGGAAGTATTCTGAGAAGCACTATAGCTAAATGCTAACTCAATTGACTTAGTAAAGTCAGCAAAATCAGAAATATTGACTGTAATATTATCACCCCATGTCCCATTACTTGGTTTTACAACCAATGGTTTCTTGAGCGAGTCAAACACTCGCTTTTGATATTCTGGACCATGAGCCGAATTTAGCCTAAAGCCTTTGGCCACTCGTATTCCTGCATGCTCCAGCATGTTGCTGGTGGTGATCTTGTTGTTGCAAATGTAATTTGAGATCGTTGCGCTGGCGCTCGGAATCTGATGATGATATGAACGTTCAACTCCCTTGTAGGAGAGAGTTACAATTTGGGTGCCGGGAATGATTTTCCAATCAATGTTGAGTTTTTCTGCTTCTCTGAGAATAAGTCGAGAGCTACTAGTAACATCTTTGTTTTTTTTCATTCCCGTTGGGGAAAAATAGTTGTAGATTAGTTTTGGCAAAATATGAGTGCGTAGATTGGGGTACGACCTATATTATAGCATGGTTGAAGTAACTATTGGAGAGCATGAGGAATGAAGTTGAAAATCTAGTTAGAAACTGTAAATACCAAATAAGAAAATAATTCCATCAGTAATACATTTAATGGTATTATTGAAACACCAAATGTATCTGAAGTATTTGATATCGGAAGCTGAATAGTATTGCAGCTCTCCTTACAAACTGAGGCAAAACATCCAATTTCATTATTAGGGCATGCGTATTGTTGAGAACAAATGTTTTGACACTGATTTACTTTTTGAGTTTGTAAAAAATAAAATAAAAATGAAGTTATAAAAAAAAGACCTATTAGAATCAGAGTAACTTTTTTAATCATATACTTAGCATACACTTTTGCGATGCTAAATTCTGACTCAGCACAGAACTTTTAGTTCTGGAATAACAGCAGCATTAATCATTAACTCCATGCAACATCTTCTTCTGGTAAATTTGCTAGTATTGAATCGTCTCCAGATACATTATATCGATATGTGTGAGTGTCATTCTTGAAAACAGCTAGATAGACTTCTTTACCACCAGACAATCTTGTCCCGATTGGGTACCTTGGGCTAGCATACTCAAATTTTTCAAGATCTGCCTCTCTTGCCTCTATTTTTTTTGAAATAGTTGTATCAATAGAACCCGTACTGCTTTCAAAATAAGCAAGCAATTCTAGTGAGTAGACAATATCGTTTGAATTTGTATTTATCTGAGTTATTTTGTAAATACCATCTTTTAGAATAACAAGATCATTGTTGATAAATTTGTTTAGAGACATATTATTTTATCGATATACTTCAAATCGTTGTATGCGGAGAGGGCGGGATTTACCCTCGTCAGGCTCAAGCCAAATTCTGTCTCAATGCGGAGCATGTGGGTCTGGAACCAGTGTGTCCCATAGCCACTTACACCTTTCAGAGGTAATTGTACTAGAAATGGGACAAATCGGACACTATAAAAAAGGAGTGTCTTGTTTTCATGTCTCAAAAATAATATCAGCTTTTTCCCAAGGTCTAAATTTATACGAGTACTCGTAGACTTCCAATCTAAAACCATCCATTTTGTAGGGTTTAGAATTAGGGTTAATAATATTATTAACTAAATTCACACTTTCTTCCTCCAGTTTGATAATTTCATCAAAGCTTAAACCCACAAATTTCCCAGAGTATTCGTCCAACCAATCATACAAAAAAGGGTTTTTAGCGACGTAGATCACTTCGTCCACCTTGAAGTCAATCTGCTCTAAAACTGCATAAAGCATTACTCCTTCAATGATTATTTTTTTTCCAGCATTCTTATTTATATCTGCTTTTAGTTTTTCCAGATCTAAAAATTTTAAATATCCGTTACTATCTTTAACAAGATACTTGTCTACTTCAATGTGAGTAAGACCAAGTTTTTCAGCAATTTCTGAGGCAAGTGTGGTTTTTCCTACTCCATCATTTCCATCTATCCCTAATACTTTAATTTTTTTAATCTGAATTAAAGAAATAATTTCATCTTTATTTTTAATAATAGTTAATTGTTTGTTCATTTGCTTTAGCCTCCAGAAAACTGACTTAAATCAGTAAGTATTTCATTATTGTTAAAATTATAAACATTGCCAATCATATATCTTGCATTTGCCATTGGTAAGCTTTCATCATCAAAGCCAGCAAGAATCGATAGATAATAAAAAATAACACAAGAATCATTACCAACAATTTTTCTTATTGAATTTTGATTCAAGTCCATAAACCTTTTTAATATTTTTTCCAGTGATTCTAAAGCTTGCTTTTCATTCTTAGAATGAAATATTAGATCATCATCTAATAACACTTTATCTAAAGATAATGCTATTGTTGAAATACCAGTAGGGTTAGACGGTTTTCTAAGTTGTTTTAATGCTTTTTTAAGATTTCTTTCAACAGATTTCAAAGAGGCAGGTCTTTTACATTCAATATTGTATGTGTACTCACTTGTAGAGCTGATCAAATCTGGATTTATTTCACCAAACCTTGTTTTAATTCCCAAATTATTTAAGAAAGAAAATAAATCTAGCTCAAAAGTAGTGTTTCTAGCAGATGTATCATCTATATTCTCTTCAGATAAGAGATATGTTCCTTTTGACCATTTTAATAGTTTTTCTTTAATAAGATTGCTATCAATCTCAATAGATTCAAGTGATTCAATTATGTTTTGTATTTCACCAACATAGTGTTGGCTAAAATAATATTTTACTTGATTTTTTTCAATAAATTTTCCAAATTCTTCCTTGTTAGCAGATCTCATCAACTCAATTTCTTTTAAAAACTGAAAATATTGCTTAATTCTGGAGTTGGTGTGTAGCTTAAGACCATATTTAATAAATAAGTCTTCAGTTCTCTTCTCGTACGTAAGTAGGTCTGAAAATTTAAATCGCTTCATATATTCTTTACAATTCTAATAAGATTTTCTCTTTATTCGTGAGTTTGGAGTTATTCATAATGTTAATGAGACTGATATGAACTTCTTTTTTCTTTTATAAAAACATTTTGTCGAGCTTTAGCTATACAAACTCCATCACGAATTGCATAGCACTCAACATAATGATTCCCAGGATACTTCGTATCTTCAGGAACATTTTTTGTAGTGCCAACTGTTATATCTCCTCTTGGCTGTTCACAGTTATTATCATTTTTAACTTTCCACCAATACTCATCACAATCTACCCCCATACGAGGCCTAAATCTTATTTTTTGCCCGTTATCTATAAAACCTTGTTGGTTAAGTCTACGAGAATCATTCCCGTCTTTTTGTATCCATCCCTCTATAGTCATAGTTAATTCTGTAAGGGTTGGAACTTGTCTGTCAAAGAGAAAATTTTCGGATGGCAATCTTGCATAAAGTACTGGTTGTAGCAAATCTTTAATTTTGACATCAAAATAGATACTTTCCAGTTGGGATAAAAACTGGTTTCTTGCTTTTAATATTAGGTTCTTCTGAGCTTGAGTTAAGTCTTCAATATAATCATCAACATATCTTGTGCTGTCGGCTCTATCAGTAATTTGTGGCTTAGAAAATGAGTCTGGTAATTGTAGAAAGAAATTAAAAATCGCATCAAATATTTCAAGTCCAGAATTTCGCTTATATTGAAGTGTAATGAGTTGTTCAATATGAAATGATTTCATTTTGAAATCATCATATTCCTCCTTGTAAGAATTAGCCCAAGATTTAACAAATTTAACTGATTTTCTAAAATCATTGTTAGAATTATTAATATCTGATGCAACCTTTATATAGCCCCTTGGATCAGAATCAATCCACCCCATTTCTCGACCTTGAATTGTAAGTTGATGATAAAACTCATTTCTCTTGTTACCATGTCTTTTTCTCAACAACTCCGGTACTTTATAAGTGTCTAGTTGAAATTCATTTTTAGCAAAAATGTATGCTGGAACTATATCAACAGAAAATATTTCTTTATCACCATCCATGTATGCGACTGTAACGGAATGAGTTTGTAGAGAAACTTTTACTGTGTAGTTTGTTGGATTTTCATAATCAGCTTTTACTGATTCAAACAATTCTGAAAGTGCAGATTGAGGATTATGTTCGTACTGATTCCACTCACCCAATATATAAAGAATGTCCAAATCATGCAGAGGTTTTATTGAAGTGAATCTAGGGTAAGAACCAATTTGTATACAGTTATTATTAAAGAACTTTGTAAACGATTCATAAATTTTTTTTACTAATGCTCGATCATTTTCATTAGGAGACAAATTATCTCTTACATATTTTCTTAATAATTCATTTATTTCAACTTTTGTCATGCATCGAGTCCTCTATCTGATTCGCTCCCTTGGAAAAGTTGAAAGCATTGTGAATACGTCGCTAATTAACCTTAGTGGAGTATTGCAAACTGAATAATAAGGGTAAGTATTTAATTTATCCCAGTGATGTTTTTTTAACGCACTATTATCACCAAAAGTATAAATAAGAATGGGAATTTCTTTGCTTGCTGCCTTATCAAATAGGTTGTTAAAATTGCTCATTTCTCCATGAAACCCAATAATGACTAAGCTATGTGTTGAAATTCTAACAGTGTCTCTATAATCGCTAGTAGGTTTCTCAACATTAAAAAGTCCACTTTTTTGTAAAAGGTTATATTCCATATCCATATTTTTAGTGGCCTCATTAGTTGGAGAAAAAATCTTAATTGATCTCTTTAAATTATCATTGATTATTTTTTCTCTTTTATAGAAAAATTTAAGATAAGATATTGCTCCAATAAAACCAATGACTATTGAAACTATAATAGTAATTATCCAATGAATTAAACTTAATGTGCCTAGTATCTCCATGTTTTAATTTCCTTTCTTAATTACGTCCTCAGCTACACCCTGAACTGAGATTTCTTCAAACACATAAATTGGTTTATTTGCTGGATTGTTTGACTCTGGTTCAAGAATGATGTGACCATCGCCTTGTTTTAGTTTTTTGATGGTGGCATTCTCACCAATTAAAGCTACTATTCTTTTTCCAAAATCAGGATAATCTTGTTTCTTAACTAGAACATAGTCACCATCATCAATGGTTTTACCATTTACATTGGTTGCATCCATACTGTCGCCAACAGCTTTAAGGAAGAAGTAATCATCACTCTTTCCTCTAAGTTTGCTTGAATCGTAGGAAATATACGCATCGATATTTTCGATTGCTAATAGAGGAGCTCCACAGGAAACATTTCCCACGAGGGGGATTTGTACAGTTTTGTCATTATCTTGAAGAAATAATCCTCTAGATTTAGTGAGGTAGCCAAGTTCTTTTAAAGAATCTGTGTGTCTCTGAACTGAGCTGGTGCTAGTGTAATCTAAAGCAGATCTCACTTGTTCCAGAGTAGGTTCATGCCCAAGTTTTTGGGTTAAATCAATGATTGTTGATAGAACTTGCTTCTGTTTAGAAGTCAGATTTTTCTTCATACGCACTATTTTACGCATAAAGCGTAAAAAGTAAAGAAGTAAATTATATGTAGATCAATCACACTCTTTCTACTGTGGTGTCAGGAAATTTTTGGCATTCACTCACAAACTGAATATTTCATGACGTGCTCATCATTCTCCCAGAGAATGTAGTTTGCTTTTGATTCAAAGATTCGGGATAGTCTATAATCACATCATGACTATTCCGAAACAAAAAAATTTGACGGCATTAGTTCTTACAATTTTGTTGTTTGTTGCAATTTTTGTAAGTGCAAATCAGTATCAGTCTAGGCAAGGGACTGTTCAGTATGATATACCTACAGAAGCTCTGATCCCGGTCCCAACCCATCCGTCTGAAGTTCCGGGAGGACATTATGAAAATGCTGTTGACCTCTCTGGCGAGATGTTTGAATACAGAGATGAAGAATTAGGATTCAGTATCGAGTTGCCTGTTGAGTTTAAGCCGTTGCGCACGGATTTATTTTATGCAAATCCCGGGAAAGCCGACTATGATTCACTTTATTTTGCTGATGAAGGTGCCGAGTATCGCCTATGGCTTACATTTCATGATTCAAGCGCGTCAAAGTATAATGCAATAAAAGTTCTTTATGATCGATTAACTCAGCTCGCCAACAAACAACAGATTCTGGTTCCGCCTGGATTTCTACAGAATAATGATTCTCAGCAAAATCTGATAGAAAAGCTTGACGATGCCTCCAACCACCCACTTGAGTCGGATACATTGACAAAGACTTCAACACTTCAAACAGGCATACTGTATCATATTGAGATTAACGGATATTGGGGAACTGACGCACGGAATGCATACAAAATTATAATCCCCGTAGAGAACGATCTCTCTGAGTTTCTTGAAATTGGCATTCTTGTCACGGCAAGTCCCAAGGATGATGACGACAGGAATGCCGCATTGTTTGAAAAAAAAGAGTTCTTCGCTGCAATTGGAAATAGTTTTAAGCAGATTTAGCGTGTGGCAAATGCCTAACTTTAACTCAAAAATATTTGTTTGAATGAAATGCAGCACCTTCCTGTCAATGTGTATGTCCTACTTATTTGCTATAACATTATAAAAATATATAATGTTCACTCCGACCAAGAGCAGCACTCAATTAGCTGAGTACTTAGTTTTTGTTCGGAGTTCTTTAATAGTTGAATATTTTTGTGAAAAAAAATCTAACGATAAGTTGAAGCGAACTAGCGCTCATGTCCAAACGTGAGTGTTATGTTCGTTTTAACGAACGCTTATTTTATTAACTCAAAAAAGGAGGAATAGTTATAGAAAGTTAGATACAAGTTTCATCTGAACATGTTGCATGTTCGTCTTTGACGAGCAATTCTATTAACCTCTAATAAGGAGTGTAGACTAGTGAACAACCCTAGATTTCGAATCTTAGGTAGTTTTTTATTATTAGCCCTGTTTCTGGTATTTGCAAACATTGACCAGAAACCTATATATGCAAGTGGTGTGACGTCAATTAGTGACTTTAATTCTCCAGTTGCAACTGATCACAATTTAAATCGAGGTGCAGGTGATCCACATTCCCCAGAGAATTCACTAGATATTGGAGTGTCGAAACGGGGCATATGGGATGAACCGGTGTACGCATCAGCTTCTGGAACTGTTTCCTTCGTTGGCTGGAGAGCAAGTGGCACCGGCTATACAATTGAAATTGATCATGGAAACAGTTGGTCAACGACATATGGTCATTTATCAGCCTTTTCAATCGCGAATAGGTACAAGAGTGGTGTGCAGTACTTTGTAAAAAAAGAACAAGGTGATGCCGTCTTTGCGGTCAGTGTAGGTGAGCAAGTTGCCCAGGGCCAGCTCATTGGCTTCATAGGAAACACTGGTACGGAAACGACTGGTGCCCATCTTCACTTTCAGATTAATAATTCAAATACGGAGGACTACCCAGCTATTGGCGATTTAGTCGAGGACATAAACAACGTAGATTGGATTAATGGCGCCATCGTCGAAGGGAATATGCCCTCAGATCCTTCCTGCGCAGACAGATCCTATCCAGGTATCGACTTCTTCACATACGAATATTGCCTAGTAGGCGATCAAACAGGAAGTTTGCAGTACTACAACAGCACCGGCACACATACAGTCAACTTTAACCCAGTGTCTTCGATTTACGTGGGTTCTGGTTGGTCGTTGCTTGTCGGTTCTGATAGTTCAAACAAAATCTGCGCAAATCGAAACCTTTGGGATTTAAACAAGGACAAATACCCTGACGGGCAGTCTGTTAAAGACAACATTAACTACGTTCAAGTATTTAACGACTCGACTTGTGGGGGGACAGTTGATCCTTATGATCCTAAAAACGATTTAGCCGGAGTGTTTGTTCTGGGTATCGGTGGAGCCTCAACCGTAGATCCTACGACCGGCTTCATCAGAATCTATGAGCAGGCGAATTACCAAGGGAGCTTTGGTGGACTGTACACGATCGGTTCACACATGTTTCCAACCAACACCCAGATGTTCTCAATTAAAATGGAGTATGATACAGAAAGCTTCATTCTGCATGCCTTAGACGGGCGAAGCAGGTGCTTTAATCAAAACATTTCCAACCTACAGGATCACGAATCTTGGTGGTACGAAACAGTTAAGATTGAAGTGTTTAACACAGACGTCTGCGGTGATGGAACAAGTGGGTACGTGGAAGTATATAACCAAGCAAACTACTCTGGTACGAAGCTTGGAAATTATGCGACTGGCACTCACACGTTTTCGCCAAGCACCTTAATGTACAGTTTTAAGCTAATGGATGGTGCAGAAAGTTTCGTCGTGCATGCGGCAGATGGGCGAACACGCTGTTTTAACCAAAACATCCCCAATATGCAAGACCATGAAGAATGGTGGCATCAAACGATTTTGCTTGATGTCTATATTGATGATGTATGCGTGTTCTCCGAGCCACCTTCAATTACGGGCATTGTTGGATACTGGAATTTTAATGAAACCTCAGGGTCGATTTTTAATGACGAAGTAAACAACAATGACATGTATGTAGCTAGTGGCTATGCCTTTGACACTGGTGTAATTCAGAATGGGCTTGTTAATGATGGTTCGCACACAGCGTATATCACTGACCCCAGCTCTGTCTTAAAACCAGAAACAGATGATCCATTCTCGCTTTCCTTTTGGATTGACGGGAGCGAATCATCAGGTCTTGACTATCATTTCCTGTCGATGATAAATGCGTGTGGCGATGACGCTGGTTGGTGGGTCCAAATGGATAAATCAACTGGTACGCTAACGTATTTCTTTGCCAAGAATGATGGCGCAGGTAATAACCATGCAACAACACTAAGCATTACTGACTTACTTGATGGTGGTACCCACCACGTTGTCCTCACATTCAGTGGAATGAGCGCTGGTAAAACTATCAAGACCTACAGAGATGGCATTCTGATTGACAATAAGACGATTAGCGGTGGTGGCGACATATCTTACAATAGTAACAGCTGTATGGATATGTACGTCGGCGGCTCAACCGTAGCCACCGTCGATGATCTGAAAATCTATCGGGATGAAATCAGCAAAACAGATGTAGATGAGCTCTTTGAAGCAGGGGTTGTTGATTTCAACGTATACCCTGAGCCCACAAGCACATGGATATATAGCCAGACCCTTTCGATTGATGCTACGCAAGTGGCTGATGATCTAACGGGTTTTCCGGTGCTATTATCTGATAACGCGTTCTCTACTCATGTATATGTGTCAAGCACCCCTTTTATTGCACACAGTTTCTAAATAGTTGGCGTGGAATTTTGCAGGCGGCATTTTAAGTGCCGAATGGATTCGTTTGTTATTGTAGTTGTACAATGTGTAATGAATTTCCTCAAGAAAATGACCTTC
>JBGTEY010000008.1:0-69230 GCA_041747555.1 Patescibacteria group bacterium | reverse complement strand
AAGACGAACAAGAAAATTCACTGATTGTTCAGGCAAATTTAAGCGTCTCAATGGTAAAACGTCTCTTGAAATTACTAAAAAACCAGGGATTGATGTACCAATCTTTTTCTAAAAAAAGGTGACCTTTTTTGAACGGTCTCCGGGGTGGGCGCTGAGGGATTCGAACCCCCGACTTCTTCGATGTAAACGAAGCGCTCTAACCAACTGAGCTAAGCGCCCTTCAAGTAACATTGTGCCCAGGAGAGGACTTGAACCTCCACGCTGTAAAGCACAGCCTCCTCAAGACTGCGTGTCTACCATTTCCACCACCTGGGCTTCAGGCGTACTATTATACGTCACATGTCGACTCTCGCAAAGTCCAGCTCTGCGTTGTGCCAGAGGAGGGAGTTGAACCCTCACGCCCAAAAAGAGCACTAGTTCCTGAAACTAGCCTGTCTACCATTCCAGCACTCTGGCGAGAAATAGTAGTATATCGTACTTTTATTTCTTCTTGGGTTTGAATTGTTGGTAGGTGAGCGATTTGGAGAATTTGCGATAGAGCGCCTCGATAATTACATCGCGCGCTTCCTGCACCCCAAAGTACGTTGTATTGATGCTTAAATCATACGAATTTACTTTGGTAATATTTTTTCCAAAATATTGTTTGACAAAATCTTTGCGCTCTTTTTCTACATCGGCAATTACTTGTTTTGCTTTGGCATTTGAATGTCCCTCAAAGTCCATGGCGCGTTGTACTCGAACGGAGTACGGCGCAGTAATATTGACGTGCAGACCTCTGGCAAACGGGGTAATGAAGTTTGCCCCTCTGCCGATGATTACTGTTTTACCTTTGTATGCATACGTCAAAATAATTCTGACCAACTCATGCACATAGGTTGTTTCATCCATGTATTCTGCATTAAAAACTGAATGCAAAATATCTTCGATGTGGGTACGGCTTTTTTCGTCAACTTGTTTGACAATTGCTTTTCTTTTTTGGGTGGAGTTGGCAATTTCTTCGATGATTTGTTCGTCGACATACTCAAATCCGAGTTTTTTTGCGAGTGATTTGGCAATGGGGGCTCCGCCACTACCAGGCTCACGGGCAATGGTGATAAACGGATTCACAAAAGCGTCTTCTGCATCAAGGTTTTCTTCAAAAAGTTTTTGTTTGATATCCAGAAAATTGAACAACTTGTCGATGAGGGGAGCGTAGAAGTTTTGCTGCATGTTGAGAGCATTATAACTGTAATTGATATAGTTTGCATTCGGGAAAATGGTTTACTGCTTCATTTCTATTGAGCATGTATTATTGCATCCAGATCCAATTCTCCTGGGCTCACAACGAAGTAAGATGCGTCTTTGAATGGCGATGCATAGCTCTTAAAAACATAACTCACGGATGCTGCATCTGTAATATCGCAAGATCCAATTACACTCACCCTAGGGAGACCGCTTTGCTTAAGATATGCCTGAAACTCTTCCCAAGCCTGCCCAATATCTCCGGTGCATAATAAAAACATGTCAATATCAGACTTTGAATGTGGGTTTTTGTTTGCCCAACTGCCATAAACCAAAACTCCGACTATGTCCGAGCTACAACCAAGCGCATCGAGATATTCGTCCCCATAATCGATGAGACATTGCAACAACGTGGCTTTGATACGCGCCAATTGCTCCTCATATTCGGACTCAGTGAGTGGTGTTCCACGATCTTGAGATGATTTAAACGCTCTAAATTCTTCTGGACTCAATTCATCTTCTTGGTGCATAGTGCTATAATACCAACTTATCGCGCCAGTAGCTCAGCGGATTAGAGCATTTGTCTTCGGAACAAAGGGTCGGGGGTTCGAATCCCTCCTGGCGCACAGGTTTTTACTCTCCGCTCAACGTCTCATCCAACCAAACCTTCAAAAACTCCGTATCGCTCAACTCATTGCCTTTTTTATACTGCGTAACCATGGTGTTTAGATGTTTTTCTGCAACTGGAGCAAGATTGAGCATTTGCCCAAGCATGAAAAAACGCACCTTAAGATATAGTTTTTGATGCAGCATGTCTCGCCACTTCTCGGGCATCTCAAGAACATCCTCTACGCTGAGACTGGAAACAAATTCATCCGCCTCAACAACATTTGACAGACCCTTCTGGAGAAGGGTAATGAGCTCATTCACAAACCTAAGGAGTTGCTCAGTATCAGCATTGAGCATTTTATTAAGAAGGGTACCAATGGTGATGCTGTCGATTTTTCTTTTTGAAAGGTCCTGGTCGACCAAGAGCAGTGTATCCTCCATGAGAGCATACAGTGCCATATTTACCGCATCGCTAAACTCCTCACCCGCATAGACGACGTCGATCAACTCCGCCATTTCAGCAAAAAAGTCGTCCTCAGTCAGGGTCTCCGTCAGTGCCAGTCCTTGATATGACAGGAGAATTTTCTCAAATGAAACCGGGAACAGCTGAGCAATTTCGTGTTTAATAGCTTCTCGCCTGTGAAGCTCCGCTTCTTGTTCAGACGTCATATCCAAAGTGTATCACTAAATACAGGCTTCTTTTGGTATAATTACCTCTCGACGAAAGTCGGGCCAGTAGCTCAGTCGGTTAGAGCATCTGCCTCTTAAGCAGAGTGTCGTGGGTTCGAGTCCCACCTGGCTCACAAAGTTATGAACCAAATTCTTTGCTTATTTTTCGAATTTGAAAAAACTTTTCTACTTACTGGAAGCATCGCTTTTTCCTTTTTTTGAACCTATGGGCGACTCTTTCTCTAATTCTTCAATTGGAATATCACTCGCGGTTTCATTTCTTACTTTTTCTAAATATACAAACCATGAGCTTGTGACGCCTTTCACAAGATTGTCATATCTTATTAGTAAACTCTCAGCCAGGTTTTTAAGATTGGCTAAGTCTTTATCAATTTTACTCACAATTGCATCTGGATTGGTAGACAAAAGTCTATGAATGTACGTTATCCTCAATTTGTTGAATTCATCCAACTCTGTCATAAAATCTTTTTTATCAGGAAAATCGTAATTTCTCAGATCTTTAATCATTACTCCAAGAGGCGAACCTTTTTTTGTTTTGGATGAGCGACAAAAACAACTCCTCCCATTTCTCTATGAGTGATTAGATGATTTATTATTTTTAGGTTTTCCAATAGGTGAGAAGCAATATAATCAATTGCATTAATAAATATCAATGTGGAAGTTAAAACACCCTGCAAAGAATTGTCTTGATCGCGCGCAACTTCTAAAATTTTTTTCTTATAATCAAGATTCTCATGCTCAAATGGAACGTAGTTCGATATGTTTTTTTTCATGTTTTTTAATTTTTTATCCAGGTAGTTGACAATCGCTCATGCGGATCTGTGTCATCAATATAATTTGAAAATCGATAATCATCCTCCAAAGTCCCTTCGCTATCCCCAAACCCAGAAGCATCAAAACGAACACTAGCAATATCATGCTCCAATAAACGCTCCGCTAGATCTACATAGGACGCTTCTTCTTTATATCCTTTGAAGCCATGCAAAAACATGATTGTGGGAAAAACGCCTTTTTTTTGTGGTCGATCGACAAGAGCAGAGAGGAGGAGATTGCGGTTGTTTTTGATTGTTATTTTTTGCTGCATAATTACATTTTCACCCCTCCAGAAACTCACTAAAAATCACCCCATCCAAAACCTTCTCCAACCCAAACTTCACATACGGCACCATCTTCTCAGGCAAATCACTCGAAGAATACCACTCCAACCCATCACACTTCTCATCCTCACAATTTTCAGGCTCGCCACTCCAATCAGTAATTTTGAAAAAATAATCAATCCGCTCAGATTCTTCACTGGCAATAATTCGATGCATCACATGTGCGGGAGTAGGCGCCTTAGAAACAGCAATTCCAATTTCCTCTAGTATTTCCCGTTGCATCGCCTCCCAAATTGTCTCACCACCATCAACATGCCCCGCAGGCACGCTCCAAAACCCATCCATGTACCCGCTATTGGCTCTTTTGAGCAGCAACACTGTATTATTTTTCATAAAAAATGCATGAACGGCGACGAGGAAGTGTTGACGGTTTGATTTTGGGGATGTAGCTTCAGACATCACTCCACCTCCCGCGCCACATAATCCTGCACACTCTGCCAATCAGATGCTCCAGATTTGGGATACAAAACAAACTGCCCGCGACTATTTCTGCTTGATATCAAAATATTATCCGTACTAATTCCAACACGTTTTACCTCAAATTCTTCAGAATTGGCAAGGGCAGGGGCAATTTTGGTAAGAAATTTGAGGTCAACATCGGTAGAAACATGTTTTGTCACAAATTCATAGGTTGGCTCGATAGATTTAAGCGCATCCAAAGAAAACAACTCATCACGAATCGCCAACAACAACGACCACTGCCTTCGACTCCGAGAAAAATCACCCCCTGCAGATCCATGTCGCGATCGCACAAATGCCAACGCATCGCCACCGTTCATTTCAACTTCACCGACCGGGAAGTAAATATGCTCGTAGCGGCACTCAAATTTTCTTTCAAGTTCAAATCCAGAGAGAGTATTAGTAAGTTCAGCAATTTCATCAGGTGAGTACTCACACGGATCTTGTTCTCGACCTGAAATGGGGTACCAAGGGTCGTCAAGTGTTTCTTCTACTTGCACGGTAATGCCGCCAAATTCTTCACCAATTAGGCGTTTCAATCCCACAAAATCTATCGCTGCATAGTAATGCACGGGCATGCCCGTAACCGCTTGCGCCATCTGCTTTGCCACATTCGCACCGCTCTCAATCACATCATCACCGTCACCCAATGAAAATGCCTCGTTAATTTTTCGCTCTCCGACTCCGGGCAATTTGACAGATAAATCACGAGGAATAGATACTAAACTGATCTGTTTCTTCTCAAAATCAATGCTCGCCAGCTGAATTGCATCAGACAACATTCCTCCTTGATGACCTGCGCCTCCGTAACCAAGAAGGAGAATGGTAATGACCTTGGTTTCTTCTAGAATCGGGTCCGCTGGAAGGTCCGTGAGCATCAGGTCTTCTGGTTGCACACCAAGCACTTCCCCAGCCTCAACTTGAGGAGTTTCTTGCTGCATGAGCACCAGATAGGTACTGAGCACAGTGCCGATGAGCACAGCGCTAAGTAACACTGCTTTTTGTCGGGGAGTGAGTGAAAAAAGTACTTGAACAGCTTGTTGGATTCGCGTGCGCAATTGTTCCATCATGTGTTTCTGCATTGTACCAGTTGTAGTGGTTTTGTGAGCGCGGTGTGACTATGATACCCGTACAAAAGCAGTTTTAGAAAAATGCCAAAAACCTACCACACCTACATCCTCAAATGCAACGACGGCACACTATACACCGGCATTACTACCGATATTGAACGCAGAGTCGAGGAGCACAACACGTCCAGTTTGGGAGCAAAATATACTAGACCAAGAAGACCAGTCGCGCTGGTTTTTAGCAGAGAATATCCTTCAAGATCAGAGGCACAAAAAGCCGAATTTAGTATTAAAAAATTAACGAAAGATCAAAAAAATGAATTAATTGAGCTCAAAATTGAGATTGCGGAAATCTAATCACCCACGCGACACATTTCGCCAACTCCCTTGATACACAAATCCACTTAACTCACCATTAGCAGCAAGTCCAGGAAAGACATCGGTCTCTAATTTAGAATATGAATTTCTCGGAATACCTTGCAGCACCTCTTGCGTCAGCACATACATTCCCAGATTCACGATGCTGATTCCCTTGCTTCCGCGGGCGTTAAACTCAGTAATTTTGTTGCCATGGAGCATAACCTGGCCGTAGCGTTCTTCGTCAAACTCTGGTTTCACCGCCATTGTGGCTTGGGTATTTTCTGCGATATGAAATTCAATAACATCAGAAAAATCGATCTCAGAAATCACGTCATCATGAATAACCACAATTGACTTGCCGCTCATTTCAGGTTCCACGAGTGTAAGGGCACCTGCGGTGCCCATATTTTTTTCTTCTTCAATATATTTAAGAGAAATCCCAAAATCCGCACCATCACCAAACACATCTTGAATTGCCTGATTATTTCTCCCTCCACAAATAAAAACTGTGGTAATTCCCGCAGCTCTCAAGTCTTCAATCGTGCCAGCCAAAAGCGGTCGACCACTATCGCGATTGAGTGCATAGGTCTGCTCACGATCTCCACCAGCCAAGAGAACTGCCTCAGTTACTCGAGGGGTCAGGCCGTGTCTGACCAAAGTTTCAATCGCATGAGAACGACTTCTAATTTTATTCCCATCAACCAGAAGGTCGACTTCTTTTAAGAGTCGCTCGTCTAATGTGATGGTGAGGCGTGATTTTTTTGACATAAAAATTGTGCAGATTGCTGCACTATACTTTAGAAATCCTAAGAATAGGTTACATATTATTCAACAATAAGGGCAGTTTGTTGAGCACTATCGACCAATGCACGTAGTGCCAATCCTTGTACAGTCGGCTTACTTGTCTCATCCAAAAAACTAAATTCCGCAAACGGTCCGGGCGCACCTTGCAGTACAAACGGGGTCACTGCCACGATCCGCTCATCATTCCAGACATGATCGTCGGCATATTGATAATATTCATGCAAGCGAGCAGAGGTCAGCGTGGTATCACGCCAGCCGGTTTCGGTGATGTAGATCGGGAATTCACGATCTGTGTACTTCTTAAGATATGCCAGCTCGTAGAGAAAACCATCTATTCTATTTTTTCCAGAAATTCTAGGTGAGGAGGTGAATCCTGGATTAGGGTAAGCGTGGGAATTCCAAGCATCAATTTTATCAAGAATTTCAGGGCGAGATGCCAAAACTTGATTCCAGTAGGTGAAAGCCTCTGCAGTTTTGGGACCATTTGGCGCGGCCAAATCCATAGCTGCGGGCAAAACTACAAAGCCAACTTGTTCGGTATGCGCCCAATCGGCAGCGAATTCGAGTATTGCTGCATATTCTTCAGGCGCAATCTCACCACCCCACTCGGTCATATGGTTGACTTCGTTATAGATAATAATGTGTTTTTGATCGGTTGGCCACTCAAATTGTTGTAAAAAATCAAGGAGAACGACCACATCATGGCGGGTCGGCTTTTGCCAATTACCGTCTTCAAATTCTGTAGCCAATCGAACTATCGGAATAATTTTATGTTCACCAGCATCACTAAAAAACTCCTCCCAAACATCAGGACGATCAATATCTGCCAAAGTCACTGGGATCGTCACATACTGCCACTCATCTGCGGAATTTTCTACCAATTCCTTAGCTTGCGGAATTTGAAGCGGGTGAAGAATATGAATTCCAACTTTGCTGGATTCAACAGCAGACACAGTTGATCCATTGAGCAACAACACCGTCGTTGCTACAAGTAATGATGATAGTATGTTTTTGAACCAATGAGACATCTTTCTATAGCATAGCATAGTCAAGTAGCCCTGTCGAATTACACCAAAAATACCCCACCCCAATTTTTTAAATTTGCTATACTGTTTGAAGCGCTATGAAAACCTTGTTCCTCACCTTTGCTTGGATCATGCTTGCTGTGGGCATTTCACTGACAAGTATTGCCTCGGTGCAGTTTTATCAAAATCATGCCGACGAGATCCTTCCCAAGCCTACCTATGAGCACAGCGTACTCATTTCTTCTGCATATGAACCAAATACTGGCACCTCAGAAGAGCGCCCGCTTCAAATTGATAGCGTCATGGAAACAGGCGATGCTCGCGCTCAAATTGTGGCCAATTTCCTCGAGAGATATAACTCCCCGCTCAAACCCTATGACCACTATGGATCAGTAATTGTAGAAATTTCTGATCGATACGATGTGGATTTTAGACTTTTACCTGCGATAGCTATGCAAGAGAGCAACTTATGCAAAGCAATTCCACCTGGATCTAATAATTGTCTAGGATTTGGCGTTCATTCAAGAGGAACGCTACACTTTAATACCTACGAAGAAGGTTTTGAGCGAGCCGCACGCGAACTCAAAGCCAATTATATTGATGAGGGGAGAACCACCCCAGAACTAATCGAGCGAAAATACACCCCAAGTAGCAACGGCAGCTGGTCAGCAAGCGTTAATCAATGGATGACAGAAATGCGCTACGATGATCGAGTCCTTGGGCGAACACAAAAGGCAAATGCAGACCTTCTGGAGTTTACTCAAGAAAGCGTCCAATAATTCCCCCTTGTATTATCTTATAATATTTGCTATTATTACTATTACCTCAGATGGTCCGTCCTCACCGGATGTTCGATCTGAGTCGTAAGTACCCCAGGTTAGCCTGGGGTTTTTGCGTTTTTGGGGTCGTTTATAGCAAACTATAGCATTTAAAAAAATTATCAATGAAGAAGCTCAATAGGTTTTTATCAAAAAACTGAGGAATTGCGTCAATGATGGAGGCTCAAATGTTGTGCCGAAGAGAGGACTCGAACCTCCAAGGAGTAATCCACACGATTCTAAGTCGTGCGCGTCTACCAATTCCGCCACTTCGGCACCGAAGCTACCAGGCCTATTGTACCGCACAATCTTGTATCTGTCCTCGATAGACAGTACTATACCCATATGATTCATGCAGAAAACCCACTCAGCGACAATCCAGGCTCTGAGTTAGAACAAGAGACACCACTCGAAGAGATGCAAGAAGAAATTGTCGATACGTTTCATGTCTTTAAAAAATACTGGAATAAAGCAGTCGTGATTTTCCTTGGAGCGCATGGTTTGTATGGTTTTATTGAGGCACTGTATTTTCTGTTCATCGAGTATCCTGAACTTGACCATTTACTAAAAGAGCACTTAATCGATGGTGAAACCGTTACCCAATTAACTGCCATTGCAATTGTGCTCATGATTACAACCTTTATCAATGTACTGATGGCTATGCGGCTACACAAAGTTCGCAATGAAGTTGCACCAACTATTGAATTAGTGCTCGCGACAGTACTTATCGTCGCCACTACCTACTTGCGCGAAGTAATCGGTACCATCAATTTGGCTGGCATCGTTGAGACATTCTTCTAAAAGTTGGCTGATATAATCAACAAACCTTTTTCACACACTCATGACTGTTTCGTACACCCACCGCACCAATCAACGCTCCAAACACATGCGACTCAGAATTGAGGGGGACGGTGCGATAATCGTCACTACTCCTCCAAGAACGCCCACACATCTAATAGAAAAATTTATCACCACAAATACACCCTGGATTTCAAAACAACAAGCTAAACTAGCGCTAAAACCGCGACTCCACACCCCAGAGCAGGTTACAATTTTTGGGAAAGTATACAAAAAAGTGATTAAATATTCTGCTCAATTACCCGTAGGTGTTGGCGTATTACAAAATGAGGTTGCGTACAATCCTACAGACCCACAAAAAAAACCTGAGGAGCAGCAACAGGCTTTTCAGACCGCACTCAATAGATATCTAAAAAACACCGCTCAACACTACATCTTGGAGCGCACCAAACTTTTGGCGCAAACGATGGGCATTACCTACAAAAAAGTAACCATCCGTAAACAAAAAACCAGATGGGGGAGTTGCAGCAGTGCAGGGAATCTAAATTTTAATTGGCAGTTGGTTCATTTTCCGCCAAAAATGATCGACTATGTGATTGTGCACGAATTGGCGCACCGAAAACACATGAACCACTCCGCTGCGTTCTGGGAAGTTGTGAGACGGTTCTGCCCTGACTACAAAGCGCATCGCGCCTGGATTCAACGACATGGGTACACCGTGGGATAGGATAAAAAGATTTTACGACTCATCTGTACCATTTTTTATCAACACAGTATACTCAGCATAGACATCCAACAGCACACCATGATCATCATTCACGGAGAGAACCTATTTTCCTCAAGAAAGGCATTGCAAGCGCACATTGATGCCTTTCGCGATCGAGGATTTGATATTGAGCGCGAGGATGCTAAAAAGCTTACACTCGGTAGTCTCGATGAACTACTTGGCACCCAAAATCTCTTTGGCTCACAAAGAGTGATTATTATTGAAGGACTTCACTCACTCCAGACTTCAAAACAAAAAAATGCACTTATTACGGCAATTTCAAAATATGAAGATGACATAATTCTCTGGGAAAAGCGCGCACTCACTAAACCAATGCTCAAAAAGTTTGGAAATGCTAAAGTGGAAAGCTTTGCCATTAGCAAGAAAATGTTCGCTTGGCTCGAAACGCTGGGCAGCGGCGATCAGAATAAAAAACACACTATCCTCATGGATGCACTCGAGCAAGAAGATGAGTATCTCTGTTTTGTGATGCTCGCCAGACAGATCAGGCTCTTGATTCAGGTAAAAGAAACCGGAACTGCGCCAGGCGCACCGTTTATGGTCCAGAAACTTGTCTTTCAGGCAAAAAAATTCAGTTTGGAGCAACTTTTGCGCATACATCAACGACTCCGCGACATCGATCGCGCTATGAAAACTTCACGTCTAGCTGGTACACTATCTCAACAGCTTGACCTTTTGACCATCACGGGGTAGAGTAAAGGATCATACTTTATCATACTTATGAAGTAATACGGAGGTAGACATGTACAAAATAGTTCCCATTAATGCAAAGATTTTTCGAGGATATGACCTGCGTGGTGTCGCTGATGAAGATTTATCGGGAGATGTGTACTACACCCTTGGTCGTGGGTATGCGACATTCCTTTCTCAGAGAAGAATAAAAGAAGCGACCGTTGCTCGAGACAATCGACTCACGAGTGAAGAATATTCGACTGCATTTATCGCAGGGCTGAATGACGGCGGCATCGACACAATCGATATTGGCATGGCAATGAGCCAAATCAGCTATTTCTCAAGCTATGAATTCAAGACTAAAGGCAGTGCAATGGTTACTGCCTCCCACAATCCAGCAGAGTATAACGGCCTTAAGTTGGGCGTCGGCTATTCAGACACCATGATCACGGAGGAAATTCACTACTTGAGAGAACTCTGTGAAAAACGTGAATTCAGTGAGGGCTCAGGCACAAATAGGACCGAAGATATATTTCCACAATACAAAGCAGATATTCTCAAGCATTTTTCACTCAAGAAAAAATGGAAAGTTGTTGTAGAAGGGTGTAATACCGCTTCGGGCGTCTTTTACCCACAGATTTTTCGTGACGCGGGGTGCGAGGTAATTGAGCAAAATACCACCCCAGATGGTAATTTCCCACTCGGTGTCCCAGATCCTACAGAAGTTGAGGTTCTTGATCGCCTCGCGGAAGGCGTTAAAGAGCATGGAGCTGATATCGGTTTTGCATACGACACCGATGGCGACCGCATGGCTGTGGTCGATAACAACGGACGTACGCTCTGGATGGACTCAATTGTTGCGATTTTTGCAAAAGACGTTCTCGACATGATGCCAGGCAGCAAAATTGTGTACAACACCCTTTGTTCTCGACAAGTGACCGAAGCCGTCGAGGCTGCAGGTGGAGAACCAGTGATGTGGATGACGGGGCACTCATTTATTAAAGCCAAGATTAAAGAAGTCCGCGCACCGTTTGGTGGAGAGTTGTCTGGACACATTTTCTTCATGGATAATTTCTATGGCCATGATGATGGTGCATATGCCAGCATGCGACTTTTACAGTATTTAGAGCGAAAAGATCAAACACTCGCAGAAGCAGCAGATGAATTAGCGATCTATGTGAGTAGTCCAGAAATTAAGTTTGGACTTGCAGATGATATTAAATTTGAATTCATTGATACCAAAATTAGGGCAGAATTTGTACAACGCTGGCCAGACGCCAAATACGTCGACATTGACGGTATTAGAATGGATACAGCAGAAGAAATGGCAATTATTCGAGCGTCCCAAAATGGTCCTTATATCACTGTTAAGTTCGAGGGCAAGACACAAGAGCAATATGATGGCATGAAACGAACCCTCAAAGAAATCTTGAGCGCTCACCCAGAAATTGACTGGAGTCATGGAGTAAACACCCACGCGCTTGATTAATCTGAACGCGTGATAGAATGAATCACATGAAAAAACCCACTATCGTCTTTATTGCTGCGGGGAAAAACTCACGTTTTTTTCCTCTGAATACCGATACTCACAAAGGTAATTTAACGCTCATGGGACAGTCGCTGATCATTCGCGCGCTCGATGATGTTATTGCACATGGGTATACCGAAATTGTAATTGTGGTTTCTGAAAAGGACGCTGATGGAAAAGGGTTAAGCGGTGTGGTACAGGCACACAAACTTGATGCATCAATCACGTTCGTGACCCAAACATCTCCAAAAGGGCAGGGCGATGCCGTACTCGCTGCTGCAAAACACGTCGATGGGGACTTCATCGTAGCTTCTCCCTATTATCTACAGGCTGGGGAAATTGCTGACAAGCTGTATGAGGCCAAAAAAGAACGCAAAGCAGATTGTGTCTTAATCGGATTAAAGACCGATACACCATCTCTTTTTGGTATACTTAAGCACGAGGGCGACCGGGTAATAGAAGTAGTCGAAAAACCAAAAACCGGCACCGAACCTTCAGATATTAGGATCAATAGCATTTATTTATTTGACCAAGGATTTTTAGAAACCTTAAAAAACACTCCACCTGAGCAGTATTCGCTAGAAACGGCATACTCCGCTTACGCAAAGTCTGCTTATATCACCTACATTCTTCAAGAAGAAGAAATAGTAACCCTCAAATATGCTTGGCACCTCTTTGATTTTCAGAAAAAATTGTTTGAATCTCTCAAGTCATTTCAAGACCCAACGGCAAAAATTGCAGATACAGCCGTCATTGATGAGTCAGCTGGCCCAGTGCACATTGCAGCGGGAGCTCGAATTGAGGATTTTGCGGTTGTGAAAGGCCCCACCTTTATTGGTGAAAAATGCCTCGTTGGCCAATACTGTTTAGTCCGATCAAGCAATCTCGAGCAGGGAGCAATCGTTGGTGCATACACAGAAGTTGTACGATCTATTTTGTTTGAATCGGTTACGATACATCAAGGATATGTGGCAGATTCAATTCTTGGATCCCGTACGACTGTCGGCGCAGGCCTCATCACTGCAAATAAGCGACTTGATGGTATCTCCACCAGAACGATGATCAAAGAGAGAATGGTTGAAACGCAACGCCGCAAACTTGGATTAATCACTGGATCTGCAGCAAATATCGGCATTCGTGTCAACACCATGCCAGCTGTTCTGATTGGTCAAAAGGTAGTCGTTCCCCCCAACCATACAATCTCTAAAAATATCGATCACTCAGCATAAATAAGGAACGCAGCCATGGAAACTCCATTACTCGACAACAGAGATGCTCTTTTAGAAATTGACACCCGTGGCGCACTTGCGTCAATTGAACAATTTGGAGATCAAGTGCAAGAC
The DNA here is from genome assembly GCA_041747555.1 of Patescibacteria group bacterium. GTDB lineage: Bacteria > Patescibacteriota > Microgenomatia > UBA1400 > PJMF01 > JBGTEY01. The sequence continues at coordinate 55,892 of JBGTEY010000008.1, read as the reverse complement.
GTTTGGAGCACCGCTGGATCGCTTGAAAAGATCGAAAAACAGGATGTCTCTAAGGTCATAGTGGCCGGTATGGGTGGTTCAATACTCGGAACCCACGTCATTCAAACCCTTTTTGCAGATCAACTTACGGTACCTGTTCTCACCGCACCAGATTACACGCTCCCACAGTATGTAGACAACCAAACACTCGTCATTGCCTCAAGCTACTCAGGTACTACCGCAGAGACAATCTCTGCAGCCAAAGATGCCATCAGCAAGGGCGCGATGCTCTCGGGCATAACTACGGGCGGTGAGATAGCAACTATGCTGTCTGCTCAGAATGCACCATTTCTTCAATTTACTCCAACACATAACCCTTGCAACGTACCTCGCATGGGCGTCGGCTATTCAATTTTTGGTCAAATTGCGCTTTTTGCAAAATTAGGCCTTCTAGAAGTGACCGATGAAATGTATCGCGATGTGCTGACCGCAATTGCAGCTGCACAACTGAAATACAGCGTCGCCGTAAACCAAGAACAAAATTCTGCTAAGCTCCTCGCCTATGAACTCCTTGAGCAGTTTCCAATCGTTATCGCATCTGAACATACAGAAGGAGCCGCGCATGTTTTTAGTAATCAAATCAATGAGAACTCAAAGCAACTGAGTACCTACTTTACCATTCCAGAACTCAATCACCATCTACTCGAAGGCTTGCAGCACCCTAAAAATGCCGAATTCTCAGCAGTTGCTGTGTCTATTCACTCCAATCTCTATGGAGAAGAGAATCAAGAACGACTCCAACTCACTGAAACACTCTTCGAAAAACACAACATTAAGACTCGTGCACTTTCGCTTAGCTCCAAATCAAAGCTTGGGCAAGTATTCGAGCTACTCACCTTTTCGACTTATGTTTCCTACTACCTTGCAATGCTTAATAACGTCAGCCCAGGAGAAACACCACAAGTCGAGTGGTTTAAATCAACACTCCAAACCACTTAAATGAGCATCTCTTACACTTGACCGAACTTTGCGCTATGATGTACAGAGATGAACAGAACTGCCCTCTGCCAATTACCTGCGCTTGATTCACTTCCCTCAACCGAAGTCGGATCATACCTCAAGAGTCTATACCTTTTATTTGACCGCGATATTCCCGTCGCACCCTTAGTCTTGGTGACAACCGCTGCTCTTCTTGACATCGCAAAAGCAAACAACCTTCAGTTAACGATTTCTAAGTATCTCAAAGAAACATCGATCGCTGATAGTAGCTCTAAAAAAGCGGCTGAAGAGAGGCTGATGCACATTTTTAAGCGGCTCCAACTCCCTCAGGCTCTTCGACATCAGCTCCACAGTCAGTACCATGACTATTTACTTGGCGGTTTCGTTACGGTGTACCCAAGCGTAATGATACAGAAGCCGAATGGCGTTCTAGAAAATTGCCAAGGAGATGCCAACCTCATAGAAAGTATTTTAGAAACCTGGGCTGAGTCATGTTTTCAATATTTTACGCGCCACCCTCATGCGACAGCACCAGAACTCCTTATGCACACCGGAATTGTCGTGCAGTATCAACCCCAATCTGAATTTTCAGGATTCGCCTACACTATGAACCCTGACACTGGCAATAAAACGAGCGTAAAAATTCTCGGCACTCAAGGAGTGATTGAATCACGCACACCGGTAACGCACGCAACATGGATCGTTGATATCCGAACCGGCCATATAGTTTCGCAGGAACATCGCAATCAGAAGCGTATGTTAATCAGGAAAATCGATGAGTATAAAAATAAAGATCTCGACAAACCTGCCGAGCAACTGACCGCCAATCAGGTCACAAAAATAGCAAAACTCATCTCTCATGCCAAACGACAATTTTTGGATCATAAAAAAATCTACTGGAGCCTTGAGCGAGGGCAATTTATTTGCACCGGCATAGAGCAATTCGAGTTCGAATACCCCAAAACACACTCCGCTGCGAGTATTACCAAACTCTTCATTTCCCATCCCTCAAGAAGTGAAATTCATGGCAAAACTGGTCTGCATGGAGCATACATCTCTGGAAATGCAATTATTCTAGAAGAGGGATCGCACCCACTGAGTCATGGAGCAGAGCAGGACAGTCTACTCAGCCACCAGATTGCGCGATACATCGAGACAACAGCTCAATCAATTGCCAAGGATGGCCAAATACTCTACAGCTTGCACACCATCTCAAGTTCCACCCTAAAAACGCTCAGAAATGCAAATCACTATGAACCTGACGAAGTAAATCCGTCGCTGGGATTACGGGGTGTGTCTCGATACTTACAGCAACGAAAGCTGCTTACCGTTGAACTCAATGCTATCGCGACAGCACTGAAAAATCCTACCGTGCACATCGGTTTAGTTATTCCCTTCGCTCGAACCGCCGCCGAAATAAAATTATTCCTGGAGGTATTAAAGTCACACGACATCTACAATCATCCAAGATGCTCACGGTACGCACTGATTTCCACCCCGTCCAGTGTTTCATTTTTATCATCGTTTCCGCTCCAACAGTTTGCGGGGGTCATCTTTGATATGTACACCCACCATGCACTCAGCACGGGAATTGATCCAGAAAATCAAGGACTTCTAAGTGAGTATCCTCTCGATAGCTCTCAGGCAACCGGAGCAATAGAACACATTCAAGGTGTTCTTCGGACCGCGTCGCAACTTTCGGTGTTGGCGCGCTCCCAACAGTTATCGCTGTTATTTTCAGGACCATTTCATGACCACATCGCGCGTAAAGCACTGAGCCTTGGCGCTACTGGAATGATAGTCCAGCCCCAAGTTGTGCAAGCTGCAAAAGCATGTATTATTGACGTAGAAGGAGCTCCATGGCGACAATAGCGGGTCTGTATGCCAGAGAAATTCTTGATTCACGAGGTTTGCCTACAATTGAATGTACGTGTTGGCTCGACACAGGGGCGATTGTCCTGACAAGTGTGCCGGCAGGAACTTCAGTTGGTAAGTACGAGGCTGTAGAACTCAGAGATGGTGACCCAAATCGAATGATTGGCAAAGGGGTGCAACAAGCAGTCAACAACATCAATTCTGTCATTGCACCAGAAATGATCGGCAAAGATCCAACCAATCAAACAGAACTTGACCAACACATGGTTACCTTAGATGGAACTCCGAATAAATCAAAGCTCGGTGCAAATGCAATTTTGGCAGTATCGCAGGCTATTATGAAGGCCGCCGCGCTGAGTCTAAATGTCCCTGTGTATTACTATGTTCAACAAAAATACGCACTCACTGATCAATACCGTATTCCAAGCAATATATTTACCCTCGTCAACGGCGGAGAGCATGGGGCTGATAATCTGGATCTACAAGAGTTTGAAATAATTCCTGCCAGCCACATTGATTTTATCTCGTCACTTAATATGGGTGTTTCTCTCTTTCAAAAATTAGAAGAGGTGCTGGTTTCAAAAGGTGCGATACACGCTACTGGCTTGGTGGGCGGATTTACGCCAAACCTTTATAGCAATACCGATGTATTTGAAATTATGCTCGAGGCTATTAAAAGTACTCGGTATATTTTCGCTCAGGATTTATTTTTTGGGGTGGATGCATCGGCTTCAGAATTATTTTCAAATGGAAAATATAACCTTAAGGACCGATCCGAACCCTACAGTTCACAAGAGCTCATCGAATACTACAAAAAACTTCGAACGCTCTATCATGTCTTTTATATAGAGGATCCATTTCAGGAAGATGACACCGATTCATGGAAAAAACTCACCGCAGAAATTGGTGATACATCTCGAGTGGTTGGAGATAGTTTTTTAGTAACCAACAAAGAAAAAACGCAGCAAGCAATCGCTGATAAAACGTGCAATACCGTCCTGGTTAAACCAAATCAAACCGGTAGTATTAGTGAAACTATAGAAGTCATTCGACTAGCAAAAGAAGCAGGGTGGCAAACAATTATGTCGCACCGCAGCGGAGAAACCAATGACGATTTCATTGCAGATTTGGCAGTAGGCACTGGCTGTGACTACACCAAATTCGGTCCACCTAACAGGGGAGAACGTGTTGCAAAATACAACAGGCTCCTGCAAATTCACGAAGAAATTCAGCAGAAGGCCGCTCCTGCTGTAGAATAATCTCTATGTCTGACGATCAATCAATACAACCCAAAGTGACGAGTCTTCCTTTCAATGAAACTCATGCTCGTCAACCGTATCGTGGGCCAAGTCCCGTCGTACTCCTCATTCTTGATGGGTGGGGTATTGGTCCAAACAACGCAGGTAATGCGATCATGCGAGCCAAAACTCCAAACATGGATCGCTTCTGGATGTCATTTCCCCATACCCAAATTACGGCGAGTGGCGAAGCAGTTGGTCTACCACGCGGTGAAGACGGCAACACCGAAACTGGCCATCTCAACATTGGTGCCGGACACATCGTCTACCAAGATTTACCCCGAATTAACATGTCTATAGCCGATGGAACTTTTGCGAATACACAGGCGTTTTTAAATGCAATTGCACACGTTCGCAGAAATAATTCTCGAATCCATCTTATGGGTTTAATTGGGGCAGGGGGAGTGCACTCAAATATCGAACATCTCTATGCACTACTGCATTTTTGCAAAATGAACGGCATGACAGATGTTTTAATTCATGGTTTTACCGATGGTCGTGACTCACCGCCAACGTCGGGAATTTCATACGTCCAGCATATTTTAGATCGATGCAAAGATATTGGTGTCGGTCAAATCGCGTCGCTCATGGGTCGCTACTACGCGATGGATCGTGACAAACGGTGGGATCGCATCGAACGTGCCTACAACTGCCTCACCGTTGGTAGCGAGAAGACCAGCACCGATCCAGTTCAGGCACTCAGAGAGCAATATGATGCCGACATTACTGACGAGTTTATAGAGCCCGTCAGCATCCTTGGGCAAGACGGAAATCCTGTCACTATCAATGACAATGACGCAGTAATTTTCTTCAACTACCGTATCGATCGACCGCGTGAATTAACAAGAGCATTTGTGTTACCAAATTTTGAAGAGGGCGTACAGGACGAGGCATTCGACCCTTACGCAGAAAAGTATGAAAATACAAATATTCAAAAAACACCCATTGGATCAGAAACTTTTATTCGACAAAAAAAAGTAAATAACGTCTACTTCGTCACCATGACCAGATATGAGGAAAATTTGCCAACTGATGTCGCATTTCCTCCGCAAAATATCAAAAATCCACTCTGTAAAGTGCTCTCCATGCATGGCCTCAGACAACTCAGAACTACCGAAACTGAAAAAGAAAAGTTTGTTACCTACTATCTCAACGGACAACAAGAAGTGTTATATCCAGGAGAAGATCGCGTTATTTTTCCTTCCAAAGGGGTAAAATCATATGATCAAGCTCCAGCCATGAGCACCCCAGAGATAGCTGCAGAGATGGTCGATCGAATAAATAAAGACATGTATGACGTCATAATTTCGAATCTTTGTAATGGTGACATGGTCGGTCATACCGGCAATCTCGACGCTACCATTGAGGCCTGTGAAATTCTCGACGAACACGTAGGAAAAATAGTAAATGCTGCGTATGCTAGGGGCGGTACGGTCCTCATTACTGCAGATCATGGAAATGCAGAAGAGCTCATCAACAATCAAACCGGTGAAGTTGATACTGAACACTCAATTTACCCAGTCCCACTCTTGATTATCGGTAGACAGTTCGCCAATAAACCAACCATGCTACCCACAGGTATCCTGGCTGACATAGCGCCCACGCTCCTTAGCATAATGGGCATTTCAAAACCTGACTCAATGACTGGTCGCGCTTTGGTGTAGTTTCGGTTTCTATTCGGCTGATAATCAATTTGATATAGTTTTATAGTTATTTATCCATTAAGATCCGATTGATTGTTTGGGGGTTCTTCGGCTATTCTGTTGATAGCTTCGGGAAGCTTACGCCCGAAGGAAATAACACACAAAGGATTATATATGGCAGTCACACTTTATAAACGTCAACGGCAATTAGTCGACTTTATTGCCCAGTATATCCAAAAAAACGGATTTTCCCCGACGCTCAAAGAAATGGCTCAAGCAATTGGTGTATCTTCACTAGCAACAGTCCACGAACACCTCCAGGCATTACAACGCAAAAAAGTAATTAAAAAACACGAGGGCGCGGTTCGCGGTATTGAGCTTGTCGATCGAACGTTTCTCAATATGTCTGAGAGTATTGATTTGCCGCTCCTTGGATACATTGCAGCTGGTTCACCAATCGAACCACATCCAGATCAGGATGCGACGTTTAAAGTCTCACCACATCTGGTAACTGGGAAAAAACGAGCATATGTACTTCAAGTCAAAGGACAATCAATGATTGAAGATCACATTGATGACGGTGACTTTGTGGTTATAGAAGAAACACATGACGTCAAAAACGGCGACATCGTCGTGGCATTATTAGAAAATGGCTTCGCCACACTCAAACGGTACTACAAAGAAATGACCCGCATTCGTCTCGAGCCAGCAAACTCATCCATGAGCCCAATTTATGCAACGAACGTTCAAATTCAGGGAAGAGTCGTTGGATTGATCCGAAAATTTAAGTATTAGACTCCAAGCTAGCCTCAGCCCAACTTTCTTACTGCGGAGTAGTTCTATCAAATGGTTTTTCACTGTATTCTGCAGCGTGATTGAGGTGACATCGCAAGAGATATAAGTAATCTGATAATCGATTGAGATACTGCAACACAATCGGCCTGACTGGTTGTGATTGGTGCAGATCTACAATTCTGCGCTCTGCACGTCTGCAGACTGTTCGAGAAACATCGACGTATGACGCTACTAGCGTTCCACCAGGTAATAAAAATGTCGTGTGCCAACCAGGTTTGAGCGCGTCTTGAATTGAGGTTGCGCGTTTTTCTAGTGAAGTGAGAGATATTTTAGACAATTCAGTGAGTGGTGATCCGATCAGCTCTGCGCCGAGGTGAAAGAGCACTGACTGGATGTCATAGATTTGATTTTGATATGTTTTGTGTTCAACTCCAAGTGCTGCGGCGACAACTCCCAGCCAAGAATTGAGCTCATCAAGTGTGCCGACGACTTCAATTGAAGGGCTGGATTTGAGTACTCGGTCACCGGAACCAAGTCCGGTTTTACCAGCATCGCCGGTTTTAGTTGAGATGCTTGAAATTTTGCGCGGAGTACCTTGAGATTTTTTATTTTTTTGAGATGCAGTTTCTGTAGATGTAGATTTTGTCATACTAGTGATTTATAAGCACAGTATACAACAACTGCTATACTACGGCTCACCATGGCACAGGCATATATAACAACAGAAAAAAGTGTATTTGAGCAATACAGTAGACAATGGGAAGAATTACTCGAGAAGGCTGCTGTTTCGCATCTGTTCATGACTCCCACATTTATGGAAGCCTGGTGGAATACAATCGGTCAGGGATCACTACAGATTATCAGGGTCATGAAAAATGAAGAGCTGATTGGAATTGCACCGTTGTACTTATATACGAACGATGAAGACTTGCCACAATTAGGATTTGTAGGGTGTAAAAATGTGGCAGATTATCTTGATTTTATTTATGATCCAGAACACCAAGAGGAGTTTTTCGCAACGATTGGAAACATATTTACCGATACGAGAATCCTCTGGGAACGCGCCGAACTTTGCAGTATTCCTCACACCTCACCCACTCGCCAACTGCTTCAAAAACATCTCCACTATGCAATTACAGAAACCCAACAAGAAGTTTGTCCCGTCATCGACTTGCCAGACAGTTGGGAAGTATATCTCGACAGTCTTGATCGCAAACAGCGCCATGAAATCAAGCGAAAATTTAGAAAAATGGAGCGAGAAGTTGCATTTGATTTTGAGGTGGTGACCAAGCCTCAAGAAGTAGAACAGGCCACCCAGACCTTTATCGAGTTGCATGCGGCATCGTCTGATGATAAAGCTCGATTTTGGGATGAAGAACACATCGCATTCTTCAAGTCATTTTTACAAAAAGCTGCAGAAAAAAACTGGCTGAGGTTATTTTTCCTCAAGATAGAGGGGAAGGCCGTGTCTACGATGCTTATTTTTGAGTACAACAAGCAATATTATTTATACAACTCGGGGTACTTGAGTGACGCCTATACTTCGCTCGGGACAGGGGCAATTTTGACAGCCTATACCATTCAACACGCGATAGAACACAACATGACTCGCTATGATTTCTTGCGCGGTGATGAGGAGTATAAGTTCAAGTTTGGGGCGAAGGCTGAGCCGGTGTTTGATTTGACATTTGAACTGTAAAAATCCAACTTTGTAAAAAATAAAAAAATACCTGCTAGAATAGCTGCTAATGATCAATTCTTTTGCAGAAGCTGAAAGCTACCTCCATAGTAAAATCCCCACCGGCCAAACGGAAGTATTTCCTGGTCATTTGGGCCTCGAGCGGATGCGCGAGTTTCTTCGCAGGCTCGGCAATCCACAGCTCAAATACAAAACAATTCACATCGTCGGAACTGCAGGCAAAGGTTCGACCGCATATCTGTCTGCGAAAATCTTGCAACAGGCAGGGTTGAAAGTAGGCCTGCATACCTCACCGCACTTGCAGACCATGAGGGAGCGGTTTGTGATTGATGGTCAACTGATTTCTGAGGACCAATTTGTACAAGTGATCAATGAACTGCTCCCCACAATTGATGGTATGGCAGAGTACCAGTACGGCAAGCCAAGCTATTTTGAAGTGCTTGTTGCTGCGTGTTTTGTGTGGTTTGCGAGCGAGGGTGTTGATGCAGCGGTGATTGAGGCAGGTCTCGGTGGTAAGTTTGATGGGACCAATGTGCTTGAGGCAACAGTTTGTGTTGTTACTAATGTGGGGCTGGATCACACCCAAATTCTGGGTGATACCAAAACTAAGATTCTCCAAGACAAAATGCAGGTGATTAAACCAGGAAATGCGGTCGCTGTGACTGGGGTGGACCAGCCTGATTTACTCGATTTATTGCAGACGCACTGCGCAGATCAGCAGGTGCCGCTACTGGTTTCTGGGCAGGATTTTAGGGCAGAAAAAGTGTCAGCGGACGCACACAGTTCTCAATTTGACTATGTAAATGGTGACGATCGAATATCAGAAATTATTGTCAAAACACCAGGGCTGTACCAAGTTGCAAATGCGAGTTTGGCGATCACAGCTTGCTTGGAATTTGCTAAGGCGCATGAAATTGAGCTTTCGCCAGAAATTATTAAAAAAGCCCTGAGCACCACAGCGTTCGCTGGCAGGTTTGAGATCATTCGGGATAATCCACTCTTGGTGCTTGATGGCGCGCATAATCCTGACAAGATTAAGGCTTTGGTATCTGCCTGGCAGGCTGCGTATCCTGGACGGCAGGCAGTGGTAGTTTTTGGATTGAAGAAAAATAAAAATGCTGATGAAATGCTGGAACTATTGGAGCCGATTGTGGCGGCAATGGTGGTGACGCAGTTTAGTCAGGCAACTGACATGGGGCTTAATTTGCATTTTCTGGCGGAGGAGTTGGTGAAGGTGGCGGAGGAGGTGTTGGCTGTGCCGGTGTTTTTGGAGGTTGATAGTTCTGTTGCGTTGGAGCGTGCGGAAGAGTTGGCGAGTGAGATGGGGGTTGGGGCTTTGGTTACGGGGTCGTTGTATTTGGTGGGGGAGGTGAGATATGGATAGAAAAATTGAATATCTCAAACTGAGCTCAGTTCCGATCAACAAATTACTGGATAAAAAGTTGGTAGTAGGAGCAACTGGAATTACATTGACCATTTTCGACGGCAATGAAACGCCATATTATGAAAGTTGGTTTAAAAACCCTGAGGTCACTCAATTTCTTAGAGTTCCACCTGTTCAAGGATTTATGCTTCACTCTACATCGAATCCACTCAAGCAATATTACCGAATTAACCACCCTATTTTTGGATTTATAGGACACCTTGGCACCAGTTCGCAAGAAGATGATATCTCAAGCTGCGAGGTTAGCATTGTAATGGGAGTGACTGAGGCATGGGGAAAAGGAATAGCGACCCAAGTGCTAAACTCCATCATTAATAACTTAAAAAATCTTGGATGTAGAAAAATCATTTTGACCAGCCATCCAGATAACCTGGCTACAAGAAAAATAGCGGAAAAGTTTAACTTCAAAGAAACTGATTCACTAACTACTGAAGAGCTAGTATTTCAGCTGAAACTACAATGACGCTTCTACTATCTTTCTGGCATTGAGGGTTATCTTGGGAGTTATTTGGGTGAACCTGATCTTTTAGCTTGAGTTGATATATGGCTTGAGTTTATTAACCTTTGCCAGCCTATCAGCTACAGACGCCACCCGCTTCTGTTTCAATATATTCTCATTAAGACTATCACCATTATACCGCGGAAACACATGCAAGTGATAATGCATCGCATGCTGATCTCCCGCAGGCTCGTTATTTTGCCGCAACGTAATACCGTCACACTTGTAAGCGGTCTTAAGCGCTAGCGCAACTTGTTTGGAGGCTTCAAAAATAGCTGTGCCAATGTTGGCCGGTAGCGTGTACAAATTTTCGAAATGCTCATTCGGAACGATAATCAGATGACCTTCGTTTCCCTCAATCCAAAACGAGTTCATCCAGATACTAACAAGATCATTGCGGTGTACTAGATCTTGCTGCAAGAGCATGGTATGTTCATTTTCAATTCCTTGATTTCCAAGGCAGATTGGGCAGTGGTATAGTTCTTGGTTTGGATTGATCATATCGTCATTATGCCACATCGATATCTGCTACAATACAACCCGAATGAACTTCAAACTCCACTCAAACTACCAACCTTCAGGCGACCAACCCGACGCCATCAAAAAAATCGTCGAGGGCATCAAAACCGACTTCCAACACCAAACCCTCCTCGGTGTAACGGGCTCAGGCAAAACCTACACCATGGCCAACGTCATTGAGCAAACCCAAAAACCAACCCTCGTCATTGCCCACAACAAAACCCTTGCCGCGCAGCTCTACCAAGAATTCCGCGACTTTTTTCCAGACAATGCAGTCAGCTACTTTGTCTCCTACTACGACTACTACCAACCAGAAGCCTACATCCCCAGTAGCGACACCTATATCGAAAAAGAAGCCACCATCAACGACGAAATAGACAAACTACGTCTGGCAACCACCACCAACCTCCTGACCCGTCCCGATACCATTGTCGTCGCATCTGTCTCCTGCATCTATAACCTAGGCTCACCAGTTGAGTACGGAAAATACCTCCTCAAACTCGTTGAAGGCATGGTCATCAAGCGTGAAAGTTTATTTCTACAACTTTCAAATCTCCAGTACGACCGAACCGACACCGAGCTCCGTCGCGGCACCTACCGCATCCGTGGCGACATGATTCAGCTCTGGCCAGCGTATGAGGACCGCGCACTGCGCATCGATACACTCAGCGACAAAATCACCACCATTGTTTGGATCGATCCCGTGACCGGCAGCACCGTCACGCCTTCAAACACCGGCGCATTTAGCGAGAATAAGGAAGGAAAACGATTTATCATTTATCCAGCCAAGCATTATGTGATGGATCCAAAATCACAAACTGCAGCCCTCGACCAAATAGAAATCGACCTCCAAAAACGTCTCCACGAACTCAGAGAGCAGGGGAAAGTTATTGAAGCCTATCGACTGGAACAAAAAGTCCACTACGACACCGAGATGATGCGAGAATTTGGATACGCCAATGGTATTGAGAATTATTCTGTGTACTTTGATTCCCGAAAATCAGGCGAACCACCATTCTCGTTACTGGACTATTTTATAGAAAATTCCAACTCAATCAGCAACAATGGATTTCTGACAATTGTTGATGAAAGTCACATAACACTACCCCAAATACGCGGAATGTATTTTGGCGATAGATCAAGGAAAGAAACACTTATTGAGTATGGATTTAGACTTCCGTCGGCGCTTGACAACAGACCACTCAAATTCGATGAATTTATGGGTAAGACCAAACAAATGGTGTATGTCTCCGCAACACCAGAAGAGCTTGAGGTTTCGCTTTCTAAAGACCACGTGGTCGAACAACTCATTCGCCCCACAGGACTCGTTGACCCAACCGTGGAACTCAGACAAATTGACGGGCAAATAGAAGACTTGGTCGTAGAAATCATCATCAGAAAACAAATTGGCCAAAGAACCCTCGTCACCACCCTCACCAAAAAAATGGCAGAAGCCCTGACCGACTACCTCAACGACCACCAAAAAATCGACTCACTGGTTAAAAGCTATTTTGCAAAAAAACAAGCAGAAGCAGACTCAGACCAATCAGAAAAAACAATCTGGGCAGAAGAAAACTTGCCCGTAGACGACATGGAAATAGGACCAATTGATGAAAAATTCTACCGCCACCTCCAACGCGGCCAAGTTCCAAATATTTCAACCGATTCGCTGGTCTATCCAGCAGTCGCATACCTTCACTCTGATATTGAAACGCTCGAGCGCTCAGATATTCTCGATGATTTGAGAAGAGGCGTTTACGACGTCGTGGTCGGGATCAACCTCCTCAGAGAAGGGCTCGACTTGCCAGAAGTATCCCTCGTTGCCATCCTGGATGCAGACAAAGAAGGCTTCCTGCGCTCCAGAACCGCGCTCGTCCAAACCATGGGTCGCGCCGCCAGACACCAAGAAGGCCAAGTTATTTTGTATGCCAATCGCTTTACCAAATCAATCAAAGCTGCCATCGGCGAGACACTCAGAAGACGTCAAGTTCAAATTGAGTACAACACCAAGCACGGCATCACCCCAGCTTCAATTCAGAAACCATTTAGAGACCGAATGCTCGAAAAAGATGAAGAAGACGACAAACAATTTAGTCACGACACCTCAAGAAACGCAGAAGGTATGATCGTGCAGCTTACAAAGAACGAACGGATCGACATTTCACAAATTTCACCCCAAGAATTGACGCCAGCAGATAAAAATCGCCTCTCCAGAAAACTCAGAAGACGAATGAACGACGCAGTAAAAGAAATGGATTTCGAACTTGCGGCAATTCTGAGGGACACCATCGCCACGCTCAAATAATTTCAATGATCTCTTCATAAGTAGTGTGAAATACTTTGTACCCCTGTATGAACGGGTTTTTTTCGCTATAATAGACGGTTGCCATTATGAGTACACCATCCAATACAACCACACCAATCGACACGATTACCATTCGTGGTGCCAGAGAACATAATTTAAAAAATGTCTCGCTATCATTTCCCAAGAATCAATTGATCGTATTCACCGGTCTCTCTGGTAGTGGCAAAAGCTCACTTGCCTTTGATACCTTGTATGCAGAAGGGCAGAGAAGATATGTCGAAAGTCTCAGCTCCTACGCAAGACAATTCCTCGGGATCATGCAAAAACCAGATGTGGACCACATCGAAGGCCTCTCTCCAGCAATTTCAATCGATCAAAAAACTACTTCCCACAATCCACGCTCAACTGTGGGCACCATTACCGAAATTTATGACTATCTCCGCTTGCTATACGCTAGGGTGGGTCACCCACACTGTCCAAACTGCGGAAAAGAAGTTGCCACGCAGTCAGTTGACCAAATTGTTGACCAAATTATTGAAGAAATTGACGCTCGTGTCACAAGCGCGCCAGTGAGACTAATGATGCTGTCACCTGTGGTTCGGGATAAAAAAGGTGAATTTTTGGGCCTCCTTGAAAATTTGCAGAAAAAAGGCTATCAGCGCGCGAGAATTGACACAGAAACCTTCGATCTTGATGAAGACATTAGTTTGCTCAAGACAAATAAACACACCATTAGTGCTGTTGTCGACCGAATTGTCGTTTCCAAACAAGAACGAAGAGACAAAACGCTCGCCAAACAACTCAGAAGTCGACTCGCCCAATCGGTTGAGACTGCACTGCAACTTGCTGATGGTCTCGCAATTGCGTCATTTATAGAGGACGACTCCCTCAACTTCCCCGACAATCCAAAAAACTACACTGATAAACTCTACAGCGAAAAACGCGCCTGCAGCGATTGCGGCATCTCCATGCCAGAGCTTGAGCCAAGATTATTCTCATTTAACTCACCACAAGGTGCCTGCGAGGCATGCAACGGCATCGGCACCCTCCTTAAAATTGACACCCAGAAAATCATCGCTCCAGAGCTATCGCTCAGTGAGGGTGCAATCATCCCTTTCGCACGAATGATGGGGAATGACACTTGGTGGTCTCGATTGGTAATGAAAGTTGTAGAGGAAAATGGAGTCGATTTTCGCAAAACTCCGTATGCGGAAATGTCAGAAGAGCTCCAAAAAACCTTACTCTGGGGAAGTAAAACCGTCTACCAAGTCGAGGGAGAAAATAGATTTGGAAAAACTACAGTCATTCACGAAACCTTTGAAGGATTTGTCAATAATCTAGAACGAAGATATCTAGAAACAGACTCAGATTACATCAGAAAAGAAATTGAACAATTCATGCAAAAACAAGTCTGTCCGTCATGCGATGGCCAGCGGCTGAATGAAGAAGCTTTGAGCGTGCATATTAAGGGAGAAAACATCGCTCAAGTAACTGCTCGACCTATTCATGCAGCGCTGCAATGGATCACAGATATTAAAGATCAAAACGCGTTGAGCCCAAAAGAAGCAACAATCGCCGAAGCAATTCTCAAAGAAATAATTTCTCGTTTACAATTTTTAATTTCAGTTGGGTTGGCATATCTGACACTTAATCGTGAAGCATCCACATTGGCGGGTGGAGAAGCACAAAGAATTCGTCTTGCCTCACAAATTGGCACGGGCTTAACAGGTGTTTTGTACATCTTAGATGAACCAACAATTGGTCTTCACCAACGAGATAACCAACGGCTTATCCAGACGCTCAGAGATCTGCAACAAAAAGGTAATACTGTGGTTGTTGTTGAACACGATCGAGATGTCATCGAGGCCGCAGATTACATCATTGATTTTGGACCAAGAGCAGGGAAGCATGGAGGAGAAATTGTGGTCGCCGGCAGTCTTGAAGACATTATCAAATCAAAAAAATCGCTCACTGGAAAATATCTTTCACGAAAAAAGGACGTGGTTCGCGATGGCATGGCAACATCCAAAGAACGATCTCAGATCAGTGACGACGATGCACGTAGTCCAGGCTCAATCCAGATTTTTGGGGCACACCACCATAATTTGCAACATGTTGACGTCAAGTTCCCACTTCAAAAATTAACGGCTATTACGGGAATTTCTGGATCAGGAAAATCAACGCTCTTGCATGACACACTTTTCCAACACCTCACTAAACACCTCGGCAAAAAAGTCGATGACGTCATTGGACCAATCGAACGCATCATGGTTCCCGACGAAGTCCGACGCGTCAGTCTCATAGACCAGAGTCCAATCGGCAAAACACCACGCTCAAACCCAGCTACCTACACAAAGGTTTTCGATTACGTCAGAAAAGTATTTGCCAATACCAAGGATGCTCAGATTAGGGGCTACACACCAGGCAGATTTAGCTTTAATGTCAAAGGCGGTCGCTGCGAATCGTGCCAAGGAGATGGGCAGCTCAAGATTGAAATGCAGTTTTTACCTGACGTATACGTTACCTGCGATGTCTGCGAGGGCAAGCGGTACAATCAAGAAACACTCGAGGTGTTATATAAAGAAAAGAATATATCCGATGTCCTCAAAATGACGATCGATGATGCGTTTGAATTTTTCAGCCGTCACAGCACGATTAGAAAAAAATTAGAGACATTAATTGATGTTGGTCTGGGGTATCTAGAACTCGGGCAACCCGCGCCTACACTCAGTGGAGGAGAGGCACAACGCGTTAAACTAGCTCGCGAACTTTCGACGAGAACAGCAGAGCACGTCGTGTACTTATTGGATGAGCCAACAACCGGCCTCCACTTTGAAGACGTCCGCAAGTTACTGAATGTGCTCGATCAACTGGTAAAACAAAACAACACGGTCATTGTCATTGAGCATAATCTAGATGTCATCAAAAATGCAGACTGGATTATTGACCTCGGCCCAGAAGGCGGAGCAAACGGTGGGCAAATTGTTGCAGTAGGCACACCAACTACCGTTGCGAATCACGCCGATTCAGATACCGGCAAATACTTGCTCGAAGAGCTAAAACTTTCAGCCTAAATCCCATGTACAATGGGTTGTATGCGTCGCCTTTTTGCCTTTTTACTTACGATTTTCTTTGCAGTACTTTTGGTGCAGCAACGACCAATTTTTGCACAAGAACAAGAAACTGATCACTTTGAGACTATCCTTAATTCAAACTATGAAGTTGATAAACTTGGAATTACGCGTGTCAGTCACGAGTTTACCATCACAAATAAATCACCCACACTGTTCCTCAAGCAGTACGGAATGAAATCGAGCTATCCTACGCTGCAAAATGTAATCGTTACGTATAATGGCCAGCCAATTGAGGCAAATGTAGTCAGCAGTGATACGGGAACCAGCATTGGAATCACCTTCCCTGATGAACTCGTTGGGCAAGGAAAATCAAGAAAATTTACCGTTGAATACGTGAATCATGACCTCGCAACTATCGGTGGCATCGTACTTGAGGTCCACATCCCAAAGCTCGCAGACCAGCGCACTATTAAAAAACACTCGACGAGAATCATCACCCCCAAGCAATTTGGCGGCCCTGTGCGAGTGACACCCACTCCCACTGATGAAGTCTCGCAAGGGGAGACAATTACCACTATTTTTGATGATTTGCAGGGCGAATCGGTGTCTGCTTTGTTTGGCGCGAGTCAAATTTTTAACATGACACTTCGCTACCATCTAGAAAACTCAGGTGGCACACCTGCTATCGCACAGATCGCGCTCCCTCCAGATACTGCATACCAAAAAATGCACTATCATTCACTTGACCCATACTCAAATGAGCTTAAAGTTGACCCAGATGGAAACTGGATCGCAACATACACCATTCCACCGCACTCAACCACTATCGTGCAGTTGGCAGCAGATGCTCACATAACGCTTGATCCGCTCAATGATGTGCCGCATGTTCCTCCTTCCTCCAGATTAACTAATAGTCAGGAATATTGGGAAACCAATCACCCGACCATCAAAGAATTAGCCACAACCTATACCGACCCGAAATCAATTTATGATTTCACAACAGCAACACTCACGTACGCCCACTCAAATATTGAGGTGGGCTCAACAAGGTTGGGTGCCCTAACTGCACTTGCCCAACCAGAGGATGCAGTTTGCCAGGAATTTACAGATGTGTTTGTGACCTTATCGAGAGCGGCAGGCATACCTGCCAGACGCGCGGTGGGGTACGCGTACACCCAAAATGATACTTTCAGACCGGTAAGTTTCGAGGGAGATATACTTCATTCTTGGCCAGAATATTATGATGAAAGCAGACAGCGATGGATTCCGGTTGATCCAACTTGGGGACACACCACCGGAGGAATCAATTATTTTTCTCAATTTGATCTCAATCACATTGTATTTATCATCAATGGCCAATCAAGCACTGCGCCTCATCCAGCAGGCGCTTATAAAACACTGAGTGAAGAGACAAAAGATGTAGAGGTTACATTTTCTAGCAGTTTTCCCACCAAGCAAGCCAAGTTTGATCTAGATCTCCTACCACAAAAAATAGTTGGACTGCCCATTCCTGGCCAATATCAGGCAGTAATTACCAACCACAGTGGTCAGGCATGGTATGATATCGGTATCCAAGTTACCTCGAGTGATGAGACTATTCCCTCAACTGGAGCTGATCTTGATTACATTTTACCGTACCAAACTAGAACAATTACTGTGCCCATCACCGCAGAGAGCTGGGACATATTCACAGACAAGCCTGCGCTGATAACACTCACTGACAGAAACGCACATGCAGAAATCCACAGCCAAGAATTCATCGTTAAAACAAGACCAGACTTCATCGACCCTATCTCCCAAAAAAAAGTCTTTATTGGCTTGGGAATCGGCGGTGTCATCGCTCTCCTCACAACCGGGAGTGTACTGGTTTTCAGACAGCAACGACTCCGTGCTCTACGTCGGAAAAGCAAAGAACCTCAAGAATCGGATAAAATCATACACCCAGACAAAACAACTCAATCATAGAATTCTTCAGCTCGTCACGATAGCGACCAAGATTCAGTGGAAAGAACTAGACAGTGAGTTGCAAGCCCTGCTCGTTGAAGCAGAGCTGATCCGCACCTATCAACCAAGATTTAATGTTGCGCTTAAAGACGATAAAAGCCCGCTCTATATACTCATCACAAATGAAACTTTTCCCAAAGTTCTTAAAATCAGAAAAAAAACATGGCAAAAAAGTCAACAAAAAGGCACACTCCTCGGACCATTTCCGAGTGGGTATAAAGTGCGTGAAGTCCTAAGGTTAGTTAGACCAATCTTCACTTGGTGCAACAAAGGATTTAGCGAAAAAAATAATCGACCTTGTTTTTTCTATCACATTGATCAGTGTCCTGGCGTGTGTGTTGGTAAAATTTCTCAAGAAGAGTACCAAGCGCAAATTACTCAATTGGTTGCGTTTCTGCGCGGCAAGAAAAAGGAAGTGGTCGCAAGCCTAGGAGAACAAATGACAGATGCGATAACAACTGAACGATTTGAGCGAGCGGCCACACTTCGAGATCAAATTTCTATGATTAAAGATCTCACCCTCCAGACCAGAAAGCTCCATCCAACGCTCATCACGCCAATGCTAACAAGGCAAAAAAATGAAGATCAGGTAAAGTATTTACAAAAAATCATTAGCTCATACTTCTCGGTTCCCAAATCCTATCCTGTGACGCGAATTGAAGGCTATGACGTCAGTAATACTCAAGGCACGAACCCCGCAGTTTCACAAGTCACTTTTATTGATGGAGTTCCGGATACTGACGAGTACCGGCTCTACAATATTCGCTCACTTGATACCCCAAATGATTATCAGATGATGAAAGAAGCACTGCTTAGACGTCAAAATCACCCAGAGTGGGAGACTCCTAACTTAGTGGTAGTGGATGGAGGAAAAGGGCAGGTGCGTGCTGCACTTTCTGTCTGGAGGTGGCCATGCCCCGTTATCGGAATTGCCAAAAATCCAGATCGGCTTATCATACCAAATATAGATATCTCACACATCATCAATGGCACGATTCCAAAAGGCCTTACCTACTCAATTCCAGCTCTGGCACCAGACCATCCTGCACTAAAGCTCATCCAACAAGTAAGAGACGAGTCACACCGGTTTGCCAAACGACAACATACTCGTATGCGCCTTCGGCGCATGCTACAGTAGTTTCACACTATGAAAGCCATACTCAGAGCGCTCATTATTCTTGGTTTTTTCGCTTGGGCACTTCCGCCAGTGACTATTTCGAGTGTTTTTACCCTGATCGTTTCGGCAATACTGCTGGCGCTGTTATTTCATCTGGTGCGACCGGTACTTAACGTTCTTTTTATTCCCATAAATATAGTAACCTTGGGACTATTCTCACTTGTTATTAATGCGGGATTACTCTGGCTTCTTACGTATGTGGTACCAGGTTTCAGCATTTTACCGATGACAATCCTAGGTATAGATCTGTCCTATTTCTGGACCCTGGTGGTCCTGTCTGCCGGCATCCAAATGTCAGATTCGTTACTCAAAAAACTACTGTAACTAGGTGACAGCAAGCCAATCCTGTATAATAGACAGAATGAAGTCATTGGTACTTACTATTATTCTTTCATTGGTGTTGGTCTCTGGGCTGTCGCCATCTGTAGTGTTGGCACAGAACTCACTTGAAACGGTACAAATAGACACTCAACTCGATGATTCAGATCAAGTTGCCACCGATGAAGGTGTTGCCACAGACTCGACTAGACTCGCATCACCATCAGCAGAAGTTGAGCAACGAATTCAAGAGAAAAAAGATCAAGATATTACCGAATCAAGCGGCGTTAAAAAAAGCCGATTAGCGGCATTTCTTGACGACAACCCCCCGAGTGAATTAAATTGGTTTAATTTTGTCCAGCATAGTATCCGATATGCAGTTTCAGAAGGTGTTCAGCCCAATATTATTGTGTTGGTCCTGCTTTTTCCACTAGTTGCTTCTTTGATCGCGGCTTCAAGACATGTTTTAGGGCTGAGAGGATTCGGTATTTATATTCCTGCTGTGCTGTCAGTGGCGCTCGTTTCCACGGGGGTACTTGAGGGAATTATCATATTTCTAGCAATTGCTGCCACAGCTCTTTTTGCTAAAAAAATTCTCAAGCCAACGCGTTTGCCATATCTTCCTAGAACTGCGCTTTTACTCTGGACTGTTTCTATCGGTATTTTCGGAATAATTTTACTTGCTCCAGTAATCAATTTAGTAACGCTTATGAGCGTCAACATTTTTCCAATCTTAATTCTCGTGCTCTTGGCAGAGAACTTCATCGATGCTCAAGCACGTTCTAAGCAAACCGAGGCTTTAAGTCTTACAATAGAAACGATAGCGCTCGCGGTAGTTGCCGGATATATTCTCAAGTGGGAAGCGCTCCAACAACTCGCTCTCACCGAGCCCGAGCTACTAATTGTCAGCGTAGGTTTGCTCAATATTGTAATTGGCAAGTTTGTCGGCCTTCGAGTTAGTGAGCGGCTGCGATTCAAATCATTGATCGAAGAAGAAGAATAAAGGCTCACCATGGCAGTCAAACCATCTCACATTCTCGGAATGAATGCTCGGCATCATTACACGAGAATGAACACCACCAAAGCCAAGTCCTACGGCTTTTCAAAACTCAAAACTAAAGAGCTGATGCTAAGTGCAGGAAATCCGACCGCATCGCTGTATCACATTTTTTCCTCAAGAAAAGAGCTTGAAACAATTCATTGGGAATCAATTCCAGTGCCATTTGTGATCAAGCCGGTTAACGGACTCGCAGGAAAGGGAATCTGGATAATAACTAAAAAAATCGCGCAAGAGTCTGTCTGGCGCAATAACTTTGATGAAGCCATAACCAAAGAAGATCTAGATCTACACGTACAAAACGTGCTCGATGGCGAATATAGTACTTGGGGCAGAAATCATCGCTGCTTGGTAGAAGAGATGATTCCCGTGCATCCCACACTTGCCAAGTATACCTATAAAGGCACACCAGACATCCGTGTGATTGTTTTTAATTCTGTGCCTGTCATGGCTATGGCAAGAATTCCAACCGAAGAATCGGGTGGAAAAGCAAATCTCGATCAAGGCGCAATCGGTCTTGGCATCGACATGGCAAGCGGAGCTACCACGCATGGCATTCATGGAAAATCTGGATATATCACTCATTTTCCTCATATTAAGAAAAAAGTAAACGGCATCTTAATACCCGAATGGCAACGACTTCTTGAGGTTGCAGTCAGAGCTGCCGACGCTGCTGGGTACAAGTACATGGGTGCAGATTTATTCATTCATCCAGAAAAAGGACCAATGATTGTCGAGCTCAATGGGTATCCTGGACTCTCTATCCAACTAGCAAACAAAGCCGGCTTAAAACGACGCCTAGAGCGAGTTGAAGGACTCGAGGTGAGGGATGCCAAGCATGGAGTGAAAATTGCACGAGCGCTGTTTGCAGAAAGTTTTGCCGATAAAATTAAAGTTGAGGAGGGGATACAAATTATTTCAACGCAGCCAATCGTTAAAGTACTTGGCGATGACAATGCTAAGCATACGACTGAGGCACTCGTTAACACCGGCAGATTCCGATCTGCGATTAGTGCACAATTTGCCGAAAGCCTTGGATTACTTGACCTAGAGGACCTCTTATGGCGACAGCAAGAGGCAATTGAAGGCAAAGTACCTGTGGTTGAGGTGACATTCGTACTTAAGGGAAAGACGATTAAAACTGCGATGGTCGTCACCAAACGCCTAAATAGAACCAAATATAAAATTGAGCTCGGTCGCAAAGACGTCCAGGGTTTTCTTATTGGAGAAACTGACGAATGAGCTTTCTCAGCGATATCACACCAGTTAATATTCATGAGGAAAAGGCGAAGTTTTTTGAGGATCAGTCCTACAATCCTCAATTTAAATATAACACCGATATTTCACAAAAAAAATTGCAACAATATGGCCTACCCAAACCACACTTGGTCCAGCTTGCACAAGTAATTTTGAATAAAACTTATTTTGGGAGAAATCAACAGGATCTGGAAATGCTCGAGGGACCAGAATTATCCCAACAACAGGTTTCAGATATGATCACGACCTTTCTTGAAATGCATAATTTAGAAGATCGGTATGAACAGGTCTGGTCATCATCATTTGTCGCCAGAACCACAATTAATACCAGTACAATTAAACTTCGCCTCCCTGTTTCTTTTCGAAAAGAAGGTTTGCGTGGGATGCTGTATCACGAGATTGGTACCCATGCTCTTCGTCGAGTAAATTACGAACAACAACCATGGTTTCAGAAAAAAAAGCAGTATGGTTTTGGGTCGTATTTGACAACTGAAGAAGGTCTTGCGTCACTGCACGCATTACTACCAAGAACATACAAATCTGCATATATTCCAGCCATCCGATACGTCGGGGTTCACACCGCCCAAACTAGCTCATTCGTTGATTTATGGAAAGTGCTTACCAAATATATTTATGATCCAGACCAGAGGTGGCGGGTGGCCGTTCGACAAAAAAGAGGGCAGGAAGATACCAGTCTCCCTGGAGGATATACCAAAGACCAAGTCTATTTCGAAGGCATGGTTCATGTCTGGAAATGGCTCAATCAGCATAATTTTGATTGCACGCAACTATACTACGGCAAGATGGCTCTCGAGGATGTTTCAGCAGCTCAAACACTAAATCCAAACTTTGAACCGCAACTCCCTAGTTTTTTCATAACCGATCCCGCGAAATACGCCAAAATGATAATCGATGTTGGCAAAGAGAATAGTTTTGATCAAATTGAGATCGAGTAATTCACTTCCACTATTTTTCTTGGAATTTGTTTAACAAGTATGTCAACACTTCTCGTGGAACATTGACATCCGTTGCTCGTTCAAAGCCCTTGAAGCCAGGGTTTGCATTCACCTCACACACTACATATCCATCCTGAGTTTCAAGAAGATCAACTCCTGCAATTGTTAATCCAAGAGCACTTGTTGCGCGAAGGGCAATGTCTGTCATAAATTCCGTTACTTCAACCTTCTCAACGTTACCCCCAGCAGAAAAATTACTGGTAAAGGTATCGCCAGATGAAGTTCTTCTCATAGCGCCCAAAACTTTGTCTCCCAATACCCATACCCGAATATCGCTCCCCGGATTAAAAGCAATATATTCCTGCAAAACAATTGCCTCGTCTGTTTTGAAATATTCAAGCAAACCACCAACTGATTGGAGCTGTTTTCTGTTTTCTATAAGCATCACGCCGAGTCCTCGAGCGCCTTGGTCTGGTTTGAGCACCATTGGATACTTCAATTCTTGTTCAATATTAGGCGCACTAAACGGGAGTGGAGTGATAATTGTCTTTGGAATAGGAATGTTATGTCTGGAAAGCACCTGCAACGTCCAAAATTTTTGATCAGAAATCATCCTGCCTACTCGAGGATTAATACAGAGATGCACATTTGACTCAAGTGCTGTCGCCACTGCTCGCTCATACGCATTGGTATACAGTGGTCCAACTCTCACCCAAGCAACATCAGGAAATTCCAATTTCTGATCATCTAAATAGAGTTCAGAACGATTCGATGTAAGTTGGAGTTTTACATCGTTCAGCTGCACTTCTTTAAAATCAATTTCGAGTTGACTCAATTCCTCAAGAATGCGGTCATGCTCATATGGTTGTGGATTGCGTATAGGACAAAACCACAGGGACATTTTTTTCATCAGAGTATTTCCTGAAGTAGCTGGTCATCGTCGTTGAGTGAAGCAAATAATTTTCGTTTGAACTTTTTTTTGGTAGAAATAAGCTGTTGCGCCATGTTGTCAATTGCGGTCACCGCCAACACCGACTGAATGTATCCAGAGATTAAATCGTCAAGACTGATACCTAATCGATTGAAATCTTTTCTATCCATGAGGAGTAATCTTGAAGTATCGGTAGTCCATGTGCCATCTGGTAGTTTTCCTGACAAATTAGTGATCAGCATTTCTCTTGAATCGAGCCCAGTAGCGATCGTGTCGGTCATGGGGATGAGGGCTTTTCTGGCATATGTGGCCATTGGTGAGAAGCCTTCCTTACCATTTACCACCATCATTCTGAGGTCAAAGACAAAGGTATTACCTTTGGCACTGGGGATGGTTCCTGTTTGATAAAATTTGTCTGTTTCGGTAGATGAACTCCAGTTGTAGTTTCCAATGAGACTTTGTACGATAAATTTATCGTACGAAAAATCTAGACTCATAAAATCATCGAGTTCTTGTTCTGAAGTAATGGGGTAGACACCTTGGCCTGCATTCCCATAAGGTATTTTGACTACCGCTTTGCCTCCAAACTGCTTTACCCAGAGTCTAACTTCATTCTTGTTGACGTCCCAAATTGTTTTTGGAGTAGCTATTTCTAGGCCTTTTCCACTAAGCTCGGCGTTGAAGAGGTTGTAGGCTTTGGCAGCGACTAGTTTATTTCGACCGCCTGCTAGACAACTGATGATGGGATTGAGCAACAGTGTTTTTGTTTGTACAGGAATTCGATTCCATGGGCGCTGCGTAACGTAACGAAATCCTGCGCGGATTGGGATCCATGTTTTTTCAGAAGTATATACCTCGATAGTCTCAGCTTTAACTCTTACTCCAGATTCCGGTTCGTCATGCCATTCAATGAGGTGAACATTTTCATTAAATACATCAGCCATGGCGGCCGCATACCCCTCAGCCTCCATTTCATTTTTGTCATAAAAAACTGCCAACTCACCTTTTGCCTTGTGCGCTGTAACTTGAGGAAGAAATGTTGACTCAATTAATCGACGATAACCACCTTGCTCATCACTGTCGTTGAGTACCGGAAATGATTTTTGACCAGAGGGACATGAGTTTGTTTCGATCACAACCATGCGCGAACGACCACTTGCAGTCACCGTTCTCATCAAATCTGTACCACCCCACCTAAAATATTTAGTGCGGTGAGACAGGATTGCAAGTAATGCTTGTTTATCTACTTTTGGATTCAGATGAGCATATCTGGTGGCAATTCGCTCATTGCCAAGATGCATAAAAAAAGAAACTGCTGGATGAATTTGCGCATTGAGAGCCTTGGGGTACCAATGCTTTTCTGCATGAAATGAATTAGGTTTGATAAGGACGCTCGTTTTCATGGTCGGTTCGATATTTGGTGCATTATACTGCTGGGGATACTGTTGGTACATGGGCAGCAGCAATTAATTTGGTACAATATAGGATCAAATGAAATCACCAACAAAACCAAACACACTCTCAAAAAAGAAGAAAGTCGCACTCGGCATGTCTGGTGGTGTTGACTCTTCTGTATGCGCTCACTTGCTCAAAGAGCAGGGATATGATGTAACTGGTGTCTTTATGGAATGCTGGCGCGCGCCCGGATGCAGAACAGATCAAGATCGAAAAGATGCCTTGGCAGTCGCGCTGTCACTTGATATACCATTTCAAGTTCTTGATTTTAAAGATGCATATAAAGAGAAAGTAGTAGAAAACTTTTTTGACGAATATCAAAAAGGCAGAACGCCAAACCCAGATGTACTTTGCAACAAAGAAATAAAGTTTGGATTGTTTTATGACTGGGCGATGGAGCAGGGATTTGATTTTGTGGCGACCGGGCATTATGCAAAAATTGTAGATAATCAGCTCTGCGTTCCGGTAGATACACACAAAGACCAGACGTATTTTCTGTATGTTTTAAATGCCCAGCAACTTGCGCATACTATTTTTCCTCTAGCAGAGCTTACCAAGGATCAAGTGCGAGACGAAGCAAAGACTCGGTTAATTCATGTAGCTGATAAAAAAGACTCAGTTGGAATTTGCTTCATTGGCGATATCAATGTGCATGGATTTCTCAAAGACCGACTCGGTGAAAATCCAGGAGATGTCGTTGATACTTCTGGAAATGTGATTGGATCACATACAGGATTGTGGTTTTACACTATTGGTCAGAGACACGGATTCACTATAGAAGCAACAACGGCTATCACGGCAGAAGATGGTACTACTATAGATAAGCACAATATTCCACCATTTTATGTGATAGAAAAAAATTCTGAATTGAACCAGCTGGTGGTTGGGTTTGGGAGTGAGACATTGAGGGAGTCGTTTAAAATAGAAGATATACATTGGATCAGTCAAAATAACCCGCAAACAGATGCGCAGCTAACTGTGCGAATCCGCCACACCGGTGAACGCATTCCCTGCACGCTCCAAGACAAAACAGTCGCGCTCAGTTCCCCAACTAAAGGTATCGCCACCGGGCAGTCGGCAGTTCTATATAGTGAATCAGAAAATGCAACCATTTGTCTTGGTGGGGGAGTCATATCTACACCCTTGGCAAACAAAAATTCTTTGCTATAATAATCATTCTCCTGATAAAGTCTTGCTTGCAAGATACTCATCACCGGAGGTTTTCAAACATGAGTAAGATGAACCCCTGGCCTACACAGTAGCCAGCATCTGCGTGTGGTTCTTTAACAGTTTATATTGACAATGACAGAATGAATTTATCATCAGTAATACATACGATGGTAGAAACCGTTCAATTTCTTAGCTATTTGGGTCACCTATCCAAATAGCGCCTGCGAATCTCTTTCGCAGGTTAACAGTGAAATCCAATTGATTTTAATCAATTAATATATAACGCTAATAAATTTTTTATGAGAGTTTGATCCTGGCTCAGGATGAACGCTGGCGGTGTGCCTTAGGCATGCAAGTCGAACGAGAATCACTCTTCGGAGTGAGGACAGTGGCAGACGGGTGAGTAACACGTAGGAATCTACCCTTTAGTGGGGAATAGCCCGCCGAAAGGCGGGGTAATACCGCATATGGTCGCAAGATCAAAGTCTTCGGACGCTAGAGGAGGAGCCTGCGCGCTATCAGCTAGTTGGTGGGGTAATGGCCTACCAAGGCAACGACGGCTAGCCGGTGTGAGAGCACGACCGGCCACAAGGCTACTGAGACACGGAGCCTACACCTACGGGTGGCAGCAACCGGGAATATTGCGCAATGGACGAAAGTCTGACGCAGCGACACCGCGTGCGGGATGAAGCTTTTCGGAGTGTAAACCGCTGTGGCGAGGGAGGAATTTTGACAGTACCTCGCTAGAAAGCACCAGCTAACTACGTGCCAGAAGCTTCGGTAATACGTAGGGTGCAAGCGTTATCCGGATTTACTGGGCGTAAAGGGTCCGTCGGCGTCTTTGTAAGTTTCTTGTCTAAGCCCAGGGCTCAACTCTGGAAAGGCAAGGAATACTGCAAAGATAGAGTCCGTTCGAGGAAGTTAGAATTCTCGGTGGAGGGGTGAAATCCGTAGATATCGAGAGGAATACCAAGCGCGAAGGCAGACTTCTAGGACGTGACTGACGCTCAGGGACGAA
The DNA here is from genome assembly GCA_041747555.1 of Patescibacteria group bacterium. GTDB lineage: Bacteria > Patescibacteriota > Microgenomatia > UBA1400 > PJMF01 > JBGTEY01. The sequence continues at coordinate 28,420 of JBGTEY010000008.1, read as the reverse complement.
AGCTTGGGTAGCAAAGCGGATTAGAGACCCGTGTAGTCCAAGCCGTAAACACTCCTTGCTAGTTGCCCTGACTTTAAGTTGGGGTGGCGTAAGCTAACGCGTTAAGCAAGGCGCCTGGGGAGTACGATCGCAAGATTAAAACTCAAAGGAATTGACGGGGGAGCGCACAACCGGTGGAGCATGTGGTTTAATTCGATACAAAGCGAAAAACCTTACCCGGATTTGACATGTACCTGCACGTTCTGGGAAACCAGAATTTCTTCGAGAGTGGTACACAGGTGATGCATGGCTGTCGTCAGCTCGTGTCGTGAGACGTCCGCTTAAGTGCGGTAACGAGCGCAACCCTTGTCCTGTGTTATACGTGTCACAGGAGACTGCTCCTGCTCTGCAGGGGAGGAAGGAGAGGACGACGTCAAGTCAGCATGTCCCTTACATCCGGGGCTACACACATCCTACAATGGAGTCGACAGCGGGTAGCGACGGGGTAACCCTGAGCCAATCCTCTAAACGACTTCTCAGTTCGGATTGAGGGCTGCAATTCGCCCTCATGAAGCCGGAATCGGTAGTAATCGCAAATCAGCAGGTTGCGGTGAATACGTTCTCGCTCCTTGTACACACTGCCCGTCAAGCCAGCAAAGTCAGCAGCGCCCGAAGCGGGTGACCGTAACCAATTTATTGGAGCGGCCCTTCTACGGTGAGGTTGGCGATGAGGACTAAGTCGTAACAAGGTATCCGTACTGGAAGGTGCGGATGGATCACCTCCTTTCTAAGGAGATGGGTGGGAGACCTCACGACCTCCCGTTTCCCAAAGCGAGTAATTGCTTTGAAACAAACAAAAAAATCCCTATGGCCACCATACCTAGGTCGGTTTTTACCATCGTATGTGTTTCTGATAACACAGAAACCTGTCATTTTGAAATTACTAAAAAGCACCAAGAAATTGGTGCTTTTTTAGTGGAATTAAAGACCACAAAAAGGCCCCCGTTGAAGTTTTCATCAACGGGGGCCTACTATACCTATTCTATAAGTGAGTGATATCTTAGGGCGGGGGGAGGGCTCCCCCAAGCGTTACATATTCGGAGAGATAGGTGTCTCCGCCTATGTTGAGCCGCAGTAAAGTTGACATCCAGTTGCTCGCCTCAGGTGGAGGCGCGAAGGTAAATATTCCGTTTTGCAGGAATACTACTTCGTGCAAGTTCCTCTCCCAGAAAACCACTACTGCTTGCGTGTTCAAGGGCGTCACGCCTCCCTCAATTTTCCATGTCTGGACTTGATTCCAGACATTTGGTACTGGACTGACCAGTACCAGCTCCCCGCTGGCTTTGAGCCAGCCCTGTGGGTTTAAGGTGTATACCACCTCTCCATCGGGATTGGAAAGCTTTCCGAAACAGTTTGGACCTGCTCCGTAGGGCAACCTCGCCCAGCCCTTTGAGGCGAAGGATGCTACCTCACTGGTCAACTTCCCACTTTCGCAGGAGCTGAATAGTGACCAACCTATAAACTCTTCAGGTAAGACGGCATTGTGGGATTTTTCCCGACCGTCGTACCCGTAATTCCAATCGAGCTCACGCTGATTGGCAACTACGGGGAGGCATAAGGAACTCTCCGTCTGCCCCCGAACTGGTTCTTCTGCGCTTCTGGCCAATGCAGCTAGCATGACCAGAATTGCTGCTACTAGTAGCAAAAACATCTTTCTCATTTTTGGACTCCTATTGTGATTGTTACACCACTCATTTGTGGTGCGTGATAAATACTGAAATTTCAGTAATCATCGCGCACCACAAATAAAAGAGATAGAGAAATCGGAGCAACTTGCTTCTTAATTATTCTTATCACTCACTTGTTAAGGTACAGGTACCCCGCTCATTCATCCGCGTGTCAAATAGCATGTATTTTTACGTAGTTAGATAGAGCTAGAGGTACAAAATAATTTTATCCTATAACATTATATCTGTCAATATAGTCGATAGAAAGGCTCATTAGCAATCATGCATTGTAACTGCTAATTTGCTACTTCACACAAATAGTGTTCTTTATTACAATTACAGTTGTAGTACGAACCAATTGCGAGAAGTACGTCATGAATCTCCAAAAACTAACCACCAAATCCGCAGAAGCCCTCCAGGGTGCACTCGAGTTAGCAAACAAACTTTCACACGCTCAAATTCAACCAGAGCACTTGGCGCTTGTGCTGGTCAATCAGCCTGGTGGAATCGTGCCTTCAATTTTACAAAAACTAGACACAGACCCGACAAAAGTTGCCCAATCAATAAAAGACATACTCACCAAACAACCCACATTGTCTGAAAGCGTCCAGCCACAGCTTTCACGTGAACTCAATGCCGTTTTCACAAACGCAGAAAGCGAAGCGGGCAAGCTCAGAGACGAGTATGTCAGCACCGAGCACCTCTTATTAGCGCTGCTAGACCAATCAGAAATCAAAAAATCATTCGATGTAACCAAAAAACAGGTGAGCGACGTTCTCAAAGACGTCCGCGGTACACAAAAAGTCACCGATCGAGACCCAGAAGGCAAATATCAATCGCTCGAAAAATACACCATCGATTTCACCCAACTCGCGCGAGACGGAAAAATCGACCCCGTCATCGGTCGTGACGCTGAAATCAGAAGAATCACCCAGATACTGTCCCGCAGAACTAAAAACAATCCGGTACTCGTCGGAGAGCCAGGCACTGGAAAAACTGCAATCGTCGAAGGCTTGGCAAAAAAAATCATTGACGGCGACATTCCAGACGCTCTCAAACACAAGCGTATTTTAAGCCTCGACCTCGGCGCCCTCATCGCTGGCGCAAAATATAGGGGGGAATTTGAAGACCGCCTCAAAGCAGTTATTAAAGAAATAGAATCCGCTGAAGGTGAAATTATCCTCTTTATAGATGAACTTCACACAATTGTGGGTGCTGGTGCACAAGAAGGCTCAACTGACGCCGGCAACTTGCTAAAACCCGCGCTCGCCCGCGGATCACTCCGAACAGTTGGCGCCACCACACTTAAAGAATATCGAAAATATGTAGAGAAAGACGCTGCCCTCGAACGACGCTTCCAGCCAGTGATGGTAGAGGAGCCATCCATTGACGACGCCATCTCAATTTTGCGCGGTATCAAAGAAAAATATGAAGCTCACCACGGGGTCCGCATCCGCGACAACGCCATCGTGGCCGCCGTTGAGCTCTCAGATCGATACATTGCAGATCGTTTCTTACCAGATAAAGCTATTGATTTGATGGATGAAGCAGCATCAGCAATCCGAATTGCAATTGATAGCAAACCAGCAGAGCTCGATGAGTTAGAGCGAAAAATCCGCCAGCTTGAAATTGAAAAACAAGCACTCAAGAAAGAAAAGGATACTAGCTCCAAGGATCGCCTAGAAGTTATTGAAAAACTATTATCTGAGCTCAATGAAGAGTACCGTCAATTAGAAATTCACTGGCAAAACGAAAAGAAAATCATCGACAAGATCAAAGAATCAAGCAAAGAACTCGATGCCCTCAGAGAAGAAGCCACGCAAGCAGAGCGAAATCTTGATTTACAGCGCGTAGCAGAAATTAATTATGGCAAGATTCCTCAACTTCAAAAAGGAGTCGAAGAGGCACAAAAAGAACTCAATACCCTTCAAAAAGACCAACAGATCCTCAAAGAAGAAGTCACTGAAAGCGACATTGCCAGCATAGTCGCCCGCTGGACGAGCATTCCCGTAGAAAAACTCCTGACAGAGGAGGGTGAAAAATTAACAAAGCTAGAAGAAATTCTTGGTCAAAGAGTAATTGGTCAAAAGGAAGCAGTCATGGCTGTAGCCAACGCTGTTCGTCGCTCTCGAGCGGGAATTCAAGAAGAGGGCAAGCCGATTGGGTCATTTCTGTTTCTTGGACCAACGGGTGTTGGTAAAACAGAGCTCGCAAAATCATTAGCCGACTTCTTATTTAACGACGAGCAAATGATGATCAGAATCGACATGAGCGAATATATGGAAAAACATGCGGTGGCCAGACTGATTGGATCGCCCCCAGGATATGTGGGATATGAAGAAGGCGGGCAACTCACCGAGGCAGTTCGACGACACCCCTATTCAGTGCTCCTCTTTGATGAAATTGAGAAAGCGCACTCTGATGTTTTTAATGTGCTTCTGCAAATTCTTGATGACGGACGACTTACTGATAGTAAGGGTCGCACCGTTGATTTTAAAAACACCATCATTATTTTGACCTCTAATCTGGGGAGTTCAGAGATTGCAGCGCATGCAGATAATCCTGACGCCCAACTCGCAGCCGTACAAGAACATCTCAAACAAGCATTTAAACCAGAATTCATCAATCGGCTCGATGACATTATTATTTTCCAGCCACTCACCCAGGAGGAAATCAAAGAAATTGTGAAATTACAGATAAAAGAAATTGAAAAAAGGCTCGCCCAGAAAAAGATTTCACTCAAGGTGACGGATGACGCGGTCGAGTATTTTTCTCGAACCGGATATGATGAAGTATTCGGAGCACGACCGCTCAAACGGCTACTCCAAAACAGCATACTCGATGAACTCGCGACCAAGATCATCTCTGGTCAGGTATCAGATGGAGGCTTGGTCATTGCCGATTATAAAAACAATTCCTTCGTCCTTACAATCTAGATCTAGGATCGCGATACACACAAGGTCGTGGTACAATAACGCCTCTTAACAGATTGATTTTATGGGTGATTAGCTCAGTTGGTTAGAGCGCAGTCCTGATAAGACTGAGGTCCATGGTTCGAATCCATGATCACCCACAGCACGACTTCTCAATTTCTCATTTTCCCCTTGATTTTTAGCAGTCAAACAAATAGAATGCTAATTCATAGATCATATGACAGACAATAGCGACACAAAACCCAAGCAAACCAAGAAGAAAACGTCGACTACAACGGACACGCTCAAAACTGCCATGAGTGAAATTTCAAAGAATGATACGAGTGTAAATCAGCCTAAAAAAACTGAAGCAGTCGAAGAAACGACTACTACAGACTCTTCAGATGAAACTGCGCTCACCATCAAGAAATCGGGCAACATCAGCATAGTTAAGAGACCTCGCAAGAAAGGTCCGTTGACACTGCCTGTCGTTCCAATTCGCGAGGGCGTACTTTTTCCTAGTACTGAGTCAGTGCTAACATTCGGCAGAAAAATTTCACTCAATGCGATCAAGGAAGCCAACACCAATAAAAAAATGGTGGTGCTCCTCACCCAACGTGATCCAAAAGTTAACACACCAAACCCCTCAGATCTGTACCAAATTGGCACGCTCGCAATTATCGAAAAAACACTCAAAACAGAAGACAGTGTTAACGCGCTTGTCCGAGGAATTGGACGTGTTCGTGTAGAGCAATTTACCACAACATTTCCCAAAATGGTCGCAACCGTTACTAGACTTGATGAGCCAGATCCCAACGATGATGAAATGAAGGCAATGGTTGCACACCTTCAAAAAGAATTCCGCAAAGCAGTTCACATGGGCAAACCGGTTGAATTTTTAAACTTCATGAAGCTCATGGGTGGCGTCACCAATGGTGAACTAGTTGATCAGGTTGCAAGCACCCTCGCAATCAAAACCAAAGCCAAACAAAACATTTTAGAGACCACAAATGTCAAAAAACGACTCAAACAAGTCATCGAGCATTTAGCGCACGAGATGAAGGTTTTGGAAATCGAAAAAGACGTTGTCAGCAAAACACAAGAAAAGTTTGACAAACACATGCGGGAGAATATTCTCCGCGAGCGCCTCAGAACAATTCAAAAAGAACTTGGCGATATAGATGACGATGAAGAAGTACTGAGTGATTACGAGCAGAAACTCAAAAAAGCAAAAATTCCAAAAGAAGTTAAAGAGAAAATTGCCAAAGAAGTCCGACGGCTTAAACAAATGTCTGTTAATAATCCAGAAGCAGGATATCTCAGAAGCTGGCTCGATGCTATTTTAGAATTACCATGGGGCACATTTAGTAAGGGTAATGTCGACATCGAAAAAGCGTCAAAAATCCTTGCCAAGAATCACTATGGTTTAGAAGAAGTAAAAGACCGAATTCTTGAATACATGTCTGTACTTCAGCTTAAGCAAAAGAGAGCTGAAGAAAAAACTGACAATAAAAAAGCATCGCAAACTAATTTGCCAACCATCCTCTGTTTCGTAGGACCACCTGGTGTGGGTAAAACAAGTATCGGTCGGTCTATTGCAGAGGCTCTCGGTAGAAAATTTGTCAAAATGTCCCTCGGTGGCATCCGCGATGAAGCAGAAATAAGAGGGCACAGACGCACCTATGTCGGCGCTATGCCAGGTAGAATTATCAGCGGTATAAAGCAGGCGGGGAGCATGAATCCCGTGTTTATGCTCGACGAAATTGATAAAGTTGGAAATGATTTCCGCGGTGATCCCTCAGCGGCACTACTCGAGGCTCTCGATCCAGAACAAAACTTTTCGTTTGAAGATCACTATCTTGATATTCCTTTCGATCTCTCGAAAGTCATGTTCATAACTACCGCCAACACGCTCGATACTATTCCGCCCGCACTTCGCGATCGCCTCGAAATTATTCGCTACGCTGGGTATACAGAAGATGAAAAATTCCATATCGCCCAAGATCATTTACTCCAAAAAGTAACTGAAGTGAATGGTTTAACCGACAAAGACTTCAGCTACTCTGCTAAAGCGATCCGCAGAACAATTCAAGTGTATACCAGGGAAGCAGGAGTCCGAGAGCTTGAAAGAACACTCAACAAGGTCCTGAGGAAAGCAGCGCGGAACATTGCAGTCAAACTCAGTAAGGATAAGAAAAACACCAAAATCAGAATTACCCCAAAAGTATTGAAAAAATACTTAGGACCAGAACAATATGACGTGACGCTCACCGATGAGGAAGACGTCGTTGGCCAAGCTACAGGTCTTGCTTGGACATCTGTTGGTGGGGACGTACTCTTTATAGAAGCTGCACTCACTCCAGGAGCAGGCAAGGTAAAATTAACTGGTAAGCTTGGTGATGTGATGAAAGAATCTGCTGAGGCTGCCCTGACATATGTCAAAGCAAACGCTGCTTCGCTCGGAATTGACGAAGAAGCGTTACGAAAATCTGATGTCCACATTCACGTTCCTGAGGGAGCAGTTCCCAAGGATGGTCCGTCTGCTGGTGTCACCATGACGACAGCTATTGTTTCTGCATTTACAGGTATTGCAGTGAGGCGAGATGTTGCGATGACAGGAGAAGTGACGCTCCGTGGACGAGTATTACGCATTGGCGGGCTTAAAGAAAAGAGTATTGCTGCGCAACGAGCAGGGAGCAAAATTGTATTGATTCCACAGGATAATGAGCGCGATCTTGTAGAAATTCCAGAGTCTGTTAAGAAAAATATAACCTTTATCCCGATGGCAACCGTCGCCGAAGTCTTAGAAAAGGCTCTGGTTCGTAAGCCTCAGGTCAAGTAAGCCCACGGATACTACCAGGGGTCGTGATACACTGATTACATGAAGCGATTGATTTTTGGATTACTACTGATTATGGTTTTGGCAATTGGCTTTGTATTTTTTAATCCCTTTAAGAAAACTGCTCCAGCAGGGTTGCAAGTTAGTACCAACAACATCAAAAGCTCGGTGTTCCTCAATGGTCAACTGCTCGACAAAACTCCACTCATAGAAAAAACACTGAAACCAGGTCAATACACCATTAAAATTGTTCCCGATGATGAAACATACGTTGAATATGAAACTTCAATTACTGTTCGTTCAGGTGCGCTGACAGTCATGGTTTGGCGACCAGGAAGACGACCTGAAACCAGTGGAGGAGTCATATATGAATTTGAGCCAATAGAAACTAAGCACACTTCAGAAGTATCTTTTGTCTCAATCCCAGACACTGCAATCGTAGAACTTGAGGGTGAGCGAAAAGATTACACACCGGTACTGTTTAAGAATGTTGCACCAGGAAATATTGAGTACACAGTCATGCTTCCCTCGTATGTTCCACAAAAAAATACAATCTTTGTACTACCTGGTCAACGAATGTTGATTAATGTAAAGCTAGCGAAGATGTCTGATGAGCCAGAACCAACCGCGCCGCCTGATCGAGAGTCACTGCCAATCGCAGCATCAAACTCTGCGCAGGTTTCTGAACCACCACCAGCGAGCGGATCAATTGCAACAGACAGCGCGTCACCGTCCGAAAATGCTGGAAATGTGCGGATTTTAACGACCAACTTTTTTGTCGAAGGCAAGGAAGTACTGCGCGTTCGAAGCGATGCAAACTCTAATAGCCCAGAGGTAGGATATGTTACCGTGGGTGAGGTCTATCCAAGCACAGGGAATGTAATCAACGGTTGGCATGAAATTACTTTTGATGAAAAACAGGGGTGGGTGAGTGGTCAATTTGCCGAACCTGCGTCCTAAATTTCCACATTTTTTAAGCAACCCCCAATTGACATTCAGTGAAAAAGTTTTCATGATAAGACGGTGCTGAAAAGAAAAAAGTCCTTTGTTTCACAAATAATTTCACTAGCACGCGCCCATCCATGGTCGCTTGTGTTTTTTTTGGGGTGGTTTTTGTACTTTTTGTACTTTTGGATGAATGCTATCAAAATTGCACCTGATACTTCAGTGACGGTATATCACATGAGCATTTGGGGAGACTGGGCTGCGCACTTCACCATGGGATCGGCGATGGCGTATCGCGATCTCTTCCTCTCTTCGAGCCCTTTTTTGATTGGAGCACCATTCAGCTATCCTTTCGTAGCAAACATGATTTCAGCTACTCTCATTCGCTTAGGGGTGCCATTTTTCTCTGCGTTCATCGTGCCGTCTTTTATTGCGTGCATACTATTTGTGGTTGCGTTGTTTGCATTTTATAAAACGCTCTTTAAAAAAGAGAGCATTGCCATCATCGCGTCGCTCATTTTTCTATGGAATGGGGGAATTGGATTTGTTGAATACTTTTCAGATATCATTGGTTCTGAAACACCATTCGAAACAATGATCACGCCACCGCGTGAGTACACGCACTTATCTAAAGGCTACGTCATTGAGTGGATATCGGTAATATACAGCATGGTGATTCCACAACGAGCGTTTACGCATGGTTTTCCGATTGCGCTTCTCAGTTTAATCCTTGTTCACAGAGTGTATTTTTCTGACAGAAAAGCAGGATGGTTTACGCGCTTGAAAAAGTGGATTACTCGAGATAAATCAATACCAAAACATCTTTTAACACCCGCTATAGTCGCCGGCGTACTCATAGGCCTGATGCCAATTTTACATAGTCATTCATTCCTGGCTCTTGGAATTGTAATGCCGATTTGGACGATTGGTTCAATTATTCAAAAAAAACAACTCGGCATGTCATGGAAAGAAACACTCACTCCAGCGGTGATAATTGGGACCGTTTCTGGCCTGATTGCGCTACCAATTTACCTTACTTTTCTCAACCAAAACGTGAGTCATAATTTTTTCCAGTGGTTTCCAGGATGGTATTCCAAAGCAGAAGATATTTCATTTATACAATTTTGGCTTAACAACTGGACTATCACGCCACTCGTGGCGCTGTTGGGATTAATTATCAAACTCCGTGATGCGAAAAATTCTGCAGAGAGAACGGGAACAATCACCATCTTCTTACCATTTTTTGTGATGCTGCTCCTAGTTAACTTAATACTGTTTCAGCCGTTCATTTGGGACAATACCAAGATACTGACTTGGGCATCGCTGGGTATTTCTGGGTTAGCTGGGTACGCCGTTGTATATCTTTGGAATTATAAAAATAAGTATGTTGGAATGCTCGTGGCAAGTTGTATCTTTTTTGTATTGACTGCTGCAGGTGCAATAGATGCCTGGAGGGTAATTCGGTTTGAGCTCCATGGCGTTGGTATGTATTCTGCAAATGACATGATGCTTGTTGATTGGGCAAAAAATAACACCTCACCTGATTCTGTTTGGTTAACCGGCGATCATCACAATCACTGGCTATACACACTAACTGGTCGTCAATCTCTCTTGACGTTCCGTGGATGGCTCTGGACTCACGGGTATGACTACGAAGAAGTAGAACGTGACGCAGGTTCACTGTACAAAAATCCAAATCAACCAGATCTCTGGGAAAAGTATAGTTTGGACTACATAACAGTTAGCAATAACTCAAGACATGTGTGGCTGGCGGATGAAGCCATGATGAGAGAAATTTTTGAGATAGCAATCGAAAGTACTGATTATGTCGTATTTAAAATTCCACAAAACCAAGAAAATCTTACGCAGTAATTGCTGCGACAATTCGGGAAAAATGCTTTGGATCGAGGCTTGCACCTCCAACTAAGACACCATCACAAACGAGGCTGTACTCACGCACATTGTCCTCAGTCACGCTTCCTCCATAGAGGACGGGCACTTGATCGTCATAAACTTGGTGGATCTCCTTGACAACTTCGGTGACAGTTCCTACGTCTTGATTTTTGCCAGATCCAATCGCAGAAAGAGGTTCATACGCCACGATTATTTTTTTCTGATGCTCTGGATCCATCACCGCAGCTTGTTCGACTATGTATTCCGTATCGAGGCAGAGCACTGGAGTGATACCTTCATCAAGTAGTTGCGCGATCTTATTTGCAATTTGCGCATGTGTCTCTCCAAAGTAGCGTCTTCGCTCTGAGTGACCGACAATAGCATACTGCACACCAATTTCTTTGAGCTGGCGAGCGTTCACTGCGCCAGTATATGAACCCATTGGAAACTGACTCACATCTTGAGCTGCTAGAGCAAATCGGTCATCTCCAGCATCAGATACCTGTGTTAAATGCACGAGTGATGGTGCAAGTATTGCGGTGACCGCGTCGGATTTTTTCCCGGTGTATGATTGAATCCAGTCTGCGACCTCAGCTGTATTTTTATTTGATTTCAGGTTTGCGATGACATACTTCATATATTCATCAGTGTACCACTTCGGGGTAGATATGTTAGGATGTTTTTCGTGTCTACTCAATTTTCCTCACTCAACCCTAACCAACAGCAAGCAGTGCTTCATGATGAAGGACCGGCAATGGTCTTGGCGGGAGCGGGCTCTGGCAAAACCAGCGTCCTCACAACTCGCGTAGCCCGACTTATCGAAGAAAAAAAGGTCTTACCGCATCAAGCACTCGTGGTTACTTTCACCAATAAAGCAGCGGGTGAAATTAGGGAAAGAATTTTTCAGAAAACTGGTCAACATTTGCCGCTTTCAGGCACATTTCATAGCATTTGCGCAAGAATTTTGAGAGCACATGGACATCACATTGGACTCAATAACTCGTTCACCATATACGACTCAAGTGACCAGAAGCAACTCTTCAAGCAAGTCTATGACGAACTCAATCTCGATAAAAATCAGCATAACCCTGCAGCAGTTGCAGGCACGATTTCAAACGCAAAAAATGAATTAATCGGACCTAACAAGTATGCTAACCTGGCACGAGGCCAGTATCAGCAACTTGTTGCCAAAGTATATGCAAAGTATCAAAAAGCACTCCAAAACGCGCAAGCTGTTGATTTTGATGACCTCTTACTTATGACCTACAGATTACTTTCAACCGTGCCTCAAGTGAGAGATATGTATCAAACAAGATTAACCCACGTACTGATAGACGAATATCAGGACACAAATAAGGTGCAGTATGAGTTAAGCAAGCTATTTGCAGCACCGCAAAATAATTTATATGTGGTGGGTGATTTTAGTCAAAGTATCTATGCATGGCGTGGAGCAGACTACCGAAATATGCTCCAATTGCAATCCGATTTTGAACATGTCACTGAGTACCGTCTCGATCAAAACTACCGATCAAACCAAAACATTCTTGACGCTGCAACCCAAGTTATTTCACTCAACACCAGTCATCCAATTCTCGAGCTCTGGACGAATCAATCAGCCGGCAACCGAATTGTGTTATTTGAGCACGCAAGTAGCCGAACTGAAGCAGAACAAGTCGCGATGACAATCAAACGAATGAGTGCTGATGTTTCACTCGATTCGATGGCAATTTTATACAGGACCAATGCTCAATCTCGTGAATTTGAAGAGGCATTTATTGCGGCAGGAATACCGTACCAACTCATAGGTGGCACAAAATTTTACGAGCGCAAAGAAGTCAAAGACGTCGTCTCATACCTCAGGTACGCGCTCAATCGAGATGATACCGTCAGCCACGAACGAATTGTAAAACTTGGGAAACGTCGTTTTGACACGTTTTCAAAGTGGCTTGGTACGATTTCTCAAGATTCAACACTCCAGGCCAGTCCGGCAGCAATCCTTAAACAGATACTCGACGTCACTGATTACCTCAATAAATACGACCGCAAAACAGAAGAAAATTTGCAACGACTAGCGAACATAGAAGAGTTAATCAATGTGGCAGCACAATTTGATACCGTAGTTACTTTTCTGGAAAATATTGCACTTATTCAAAACGACTATCTTCTGGATTCCCAAACCTCAGAACAAGATAAAAATGCTGTTGTATCTCTCATGAGTTTTCACGCTGCCAAAGGACTTGAGTTCGAAATAGTCTTCATGGTAGGCATGGAAGAAGGCCTATTCCCTCACTCAAGGACCTTCATAGATCCTGATCAGCTTGAGGAGGAGAGAAGACTCTGTTATGTGGGTATCACTCGAGCAAAACAGCACCTGTATCTGAGTTTTGCTCGATCAAGATTTCAGTATGGTCGCGTGGTGCAATCCTTAAAAAGTCGATTTCTCAGTGACATCGATGCTGAGCTTTTGGATGTACGGAGCGACGCCACAATTACATCAAGCGTTGGTTGGAATGGGAAAAAGACTCCTAAACAACCTTCTGGCCGTCGATACGTTCCGGTAGACGATGACTTGATGGAAGGGATCTTGTCAGGAGAGCGTTCTCTGGAAGATCTCATTAACCACTAAGCAATTACGGTGTAGTATAGAAGAGAGTTATGATTTTTAGACAAGTCCGCACAGAAGAAAAAGAAGCATATAACGCAGTTGTGGGCCATCCATTGCAGTCGTGGGAATGGGGGGAGTTTCGCAAAAAAACTGGGGTGGCAGTGGAGCGCGTGGGGCTCTTTAATGAGGGGATCATTACGCACGGTGTCCAAGTCACGTTTCACCCAATTCCTTTGATTTCAAAAACCGCAGGCTATCTTCCAAAAGGTTACATGCCAGATGAAGAGCAGCTATCGGCAATTAAAGAACTCGGAAAAAAACACGGCGCGCTGTTCATAAAAATGGAACCCAATATTGCTCAAAAAGTTGGAGTACCTACTGCACATCAACATATCCGCTCCTTTCTCGAATCTCGCAATGCAAAACGGGGACGCCCACTTTTTACACGCTATAGCTTCCTCCTTGATTTAACCCAATCTGAAGAAAAACTGCTGGCAAACATGTCCAGTAAAACTCGCTACAACGTAAAACTAGCACAGCAAAAAGGCGTGCAAATTTTTGAAAATACTTCAAAAGAAGGCATGGAACAATACATTTCAATCCTCGAAGAAACAACTTCGAGGCAAGGATTTTATGCCCATGGGCCGCAGTATTTTAGAACCATGTGGGATGAATTGGGAAACAGCGGCATGTTGCGAATTTTCAACGCTGTGTATGATGATACGGTTCTTGTCTCTTGGATCGTGTTTGTCTTTAATAACGTGTTATATTATCCATATGGAGCCTCAAGAAATCTCCACAGGGACGTGATGGCGAGCAATCTATTGATGTGGGAAATGATTCAGTTTGGAAAAAACTCGGGGTGCACGTCATTTGATCTCTGGGGATCGCTCGGACCCGAACCGAATAAAAACAATCCATGGTATGGCTTTCATCGGTTCAAGAAAGGATATGGAGGCGACTTGGTAGAATTTGTTGGAACATACGACCTGATACTCGACGATCCGCTATACTCACTGTTTACGTTTGCAGATAAAGTGCGATGGAAATTACTAAGATTGAGAACTAAATTACCATTTTAAGAAAAGTGAAAGGTAGATATGAACAGACAATTTAGCAGAATTATGCTCAAGGTAGGAGGAGAATCACTCCTTGGAAACAGGGAATATGGTATCGATCCAGAAGCAGCCCTAACCGTAGCCAAAAAAATTAAGCAAGTGTATGCCAAACACATCGAGGTTGCAGTCGTGATTGGTGGCGGAAATATTTTCCGCGGAATTGCAGGTGCCAAACACGGTATTGATCGAGCAACAGGTGATTACATGGGAATGCTTGCTACAGTCATGAATGGGCTTGCACTACAAGATGCGTTAGAAAAAGTTGGTGTCCCAACCAGAATGCAGTCCGCGCTTCAAATGCCTGCCGTAGCAGAGAGTTTTATTCGCCGCAGAGCCATTAGACACATGGAAAAAGGTCGAGTGGTAATCCTCAGTGCAGGAACAGGTGTTCCATACGTTACCACCGATACTGGAGCGTCACTCCATGCCCTAGAATTGGGCTGTGATGTGTTAATGAAAGCCACCAAAGTCGATGGAATTTTTGACAAAGACCCAACCAAACACAACGATGCCAAACGCTTTAAAACGCTCACCTTCAAAGACGCAATCGAGATGAAAGGTGTTGAAGTTATGGACACTGCAGCACTCGCGATGTCGATGGATAACGAAATGCCGATCATGGTGTTTGAGTTATTTAAAGGAGACAGTTTAGTCCAAGCTGTTTCTGGTGAAGAAATTGGCACCTATGTCAGCAACGATGTAAAAACAGAATTTGCATAATATATAAAAAGGAGATCTATGGCCAGCCCACGCTTTGGAATAAATGGATTTGGAAGAATTGGACGGACTTCGTTCCGGGTTTGGTGGACGAGGTTTAAGGACCAATCAGAATTGGCAGTCATAAATACTTCGGGATCAATGGACATTGAGCAATGGGTTCACCTGCTCAAATACGACTCGAATTATGGTGTCTTTTTAGAAGAAATTACGACCGAACGTCATCAATCAAAAAAGGACGTAACCGACGAAGATCCAGTCTTGGGAACCATTTCCATCGGCTCCCACACCATTACCGTCACCGCTCAACGCGATCCAACCAAAATTCCATGGGGAGCGCACGAAGTGCATACAGTTATTGAATCTACGGGTGTTTTTACCAGTGAAGAAAAGGCGTCACAGCACTTTGTGGCTGGTGCGCATGCCGTGTTAATTTCGGCTCCAGGGGGTGATGGAAATATTAGCACTTCTGTGATCGGAGTAAATGAATTTGACCGAAATATCAAGGTATTTTCAAATGCATCTTGTACCACAAACTGCGTGGCTCCAGTTGTCCAACTCATTGATCAACACATTGGCGTTGAGAAAGCGATGCTCACAACAATTCATTCGTACACTGACGATCAAAACACCCAAGATAATTCACACAAGGATCTGAGACGATCACGCTCTGCAGCTGAAAATATCATTCCAACAAGCACCGGCGCAGCTAAAGCTACTACAGAAATTATCCCTCAATTGAAGGGTAAGTTCGACGGATTGGCCGTGCGTGTACCAACGCCCGTTGGCTCACTTTCTGATATGGTTTTCTTGACGAGCAGAGATACGACAATTGAAGAAGTAAATGAAATTTTCAAAAATGCGAGCACGCTTGATCGCTGGAAGGGCATACTTGCCGTGACCAATGATCCTGTCGTTTCATCAGATATTGTGGGTAGGCCCGAGTCATCAATCGTAGACCTCTCACTAACCAACGTAGTCAGCGGAAATATGCTTAAAGTCATCAGTTGGTACGATAACGAATGGGGATATTGCAATCGCTTAATTGAGCAGATTGCCGCCCTAAATGCAGTCCAATAGGTCCCGACAGAAAAACACTTGTAGCCTTCATGTAAGGTTGCGGCGTCATACTCTGTATTGTGAATGTAACGTATACCGCAGCACTCAGTGGCCTCTTTTCTCAACTTGTTCGCGTCGAAGTGAGTAAAGTTCGTGGCACACCTCAACTAATTTTGATCGGATTGGCGGGAAAAACCATTGTTGAGTCCAGAGAGCGCATTCGGTCGGCATTGGTAAGCTGTGGCATTCGCATTCCATCATCAAGAATTGTAATTAATCTTGCACCGGCTGATATTCCCAAGGTAGGGAGTCACTATGAGCTGGCAATTTGTGCAGCATTATTAATCTCACTACGTCGAAGTACAGCCAAAATAAGTAATACTTTGTTTCTTGGAGAGCTCTCACTTGATGGCAGCATTAAGCCCGTTCGAGGTGCGTTAGCAATGATAACGGGGCTTTCGAATGACTCCATTAAGACGATTGTTTTGCCGCATGGTAATCTTGGAGAATTATCTCTCTTGAGCGACTACGTCATACATCCCGTTCGACATATTTCAGAACTTATCGACTACTTGTATGAAAATAAACCACTTTCAACGGATGTTTCATTTGTGCCGCCACCTCAAAATAGTGCTGGCACTGATTCCTTTTCCAACATTCGGGGTCAAGAATTAGCAAAAAGAGCATTGGAGATTGCAGCAGCCGGCGGACACAACGTCTTGATGACCGGACCTCCCGGAGCAGGAAAGAGCATGCTCGCAAAAGCTTTGCCAAGTATTTTACCCCCGCTTACCAAACAAGAATCCATTGAGGTGACTGCGCTCCATTCATTGTGTGGCCTTACCCAATCAGGATACATCAACCAACGACCTTATCGCTCGCCCCATCATGCTACATCGAGAAGTGGCCTACTTGGTGGTCACTCCCCAATCAAGCCAGGAGAGCTGTCCCTTGCTCATAGAGGCGTGTTATTTTTAGATGAACTGCCAGAATTTTCTCGAGATTGTCTTGAGTCACTGAGGCAACCGCTAGAAGATGGTCAAATATCAATTGTCCGTGCTCAAGAGACGGTAATCTTTCCTGCAGTCTGCAGCATCATTGCTGCAGCAAATCCCTGTCCTTGCGGATACAGTGGCTCCATCAAAAAAGTTTGTGTCTGCAGCCCAACTACAATTCATCGGTATCAAAGAAAATTATCTGGACCACTCCTAGATAGATTTGATCTTCATGTTGAATTACCATCGGTCAACGTGTCGTTGCTCTCAAGTACTGAACCAGCAGAATCGTCAATTCAAATTCAGGGGCGCGTCATGCAGGCAAGAGCACGACAAAGTGCGCGCTATAAGGCATCAACAGTGACCAATGCCACAATTTCTTCCCAGCAGTTACACCAGTCATGCGTCATTGATAAAAAAACGCAGCAGTTCCTCACCCAAGCTGCCCATCGCCTCAATCTCTCGGCCAGAAACTATTTTAGAACCATAAAAGTAGCGAGAACAATCGCAGATCTGTCCAGCTCAGATACAATTAAGCACCAACACGTCGCGGAAGCACTCCAGTTTCGATCCAAAACAAATTAAGAAAAATCCTCACAAATTCACCAGGATGGTAATGATTCCCAAAGCCCCGCAGTACCACGCAAACCACTCAAAACGAGCTTTCACAATCATGATTTGTAGCAGCTTTAAACTGAGTAAACCACTAATGAAAGCCGTAATCATACCGGCCGCAAGCTCTTGAGTTGCAATTGTTTCTACCGAACCGTCCATCAGCTCTACTACCTGAAGCGTCATTGCCCCCAAGATTGCGGGCACTGACAACAAAAATGAAAATTCAAATGCCTGCATTCTGGTAAACCCTCTGGTGAGTCCACCTAAGATTGTACTTCCCGAGCGTGAGATGCCGGGAATAATAGCAACCGCTTGATACATCCCAACTATAAATGCAGTTGTGAATGATGTATTTGCAATACCATTTATTTCTGTTTTACTTTTAACTGTAGTTTCAACAGCGAGTGTTTTTTGTCTTTCTAATAAACGATCTGTCAGTACATTTATGCCAGCTGTGATGAGCAATGTGACTCCAACAAGGAGCGAAGATGAAAATGCTCCTTTAATGAGTGAAGATGCGCCAAGTCCCACAATCACTGCAGGAATCGTTCCAACACCCAACACTATCAAGTCATGAAAAGAACTTTTTAGCAATCGTTTTCTAAAAAAAATAATAACTGCCACGAGCGTTGCAGCGTGTAGTGCGGTTTCAAAAAGAAGAGAATTTCGCTCTATATTAAAAATATCTTGAAGTAGTACTAAATGACCAGAACTAGAAACGGGCAAAAATTCTGTGACACCTTGAATAAATCCCAAGGCGGCAGCCATCAGTAGGTCGGTCATAAGGCTCTATGTTATTTCTTCTCTTTAACTTGCTTCTGAACGTCTTTGTACCACTTTTCTAGCACCGTAGCGACGAGGCCTTTACTTCCCAGGCCAAATGCTAGGCCACCCGCAATGGTGAGTGTGGCGATAAATCCAACAAACATGACAAGAATAAACTCCTCAGCAATGCCTAGTTCTGAAACTGCAGCCATGCTCGCCATGACAACTACTAAATAGCTCGCAATTTTTCCTAACAAGCGTGAACTACGACCGTCCAGACTTTTAATTGCTCCTTTTACAAGTGTTTCAACCATGCCCGCAAAGAGTACTCCGAAGAAGAGAATTATTATTGATGATACGACTCTTGGCAGGAATCCAATAACTCCTTGCAAAAGTAGCGAGAGAGAAGAGAGTCCTAAAATAGTGACAGTTGTATGAATTACCACCAACATCACAACCCAGTACATAATACTGGCAACAATTTCTTCAAATTTATGGGTAATGTCTGCATTTCTCAGGAAGTGCTCTATAGGTGTTTTTTCAACAGCAGATGAGAGACTTAATGAGTCCAGCATACTCTTAACAAGAGTCCGAAATGCCCGTGCAAGAGCTGCTCCAATGATAAAAATAACAAGTGCGGCAATAATTCTTGGCAAATACACAACGGTATCAGCCAGTGCCTGGGTGATGATCAGTGAAAACGTTTCATAGAATGAAAGTTGTTGCATACGGGAATACTTTCGTAGCTACTTTTTTCCCATTATACAGTATTTTTTTGTGTGTCTGGGGTCGCGAATTTGAGTACCGTACTTTAAATATGCGACACGGTGCATAAGCCGGATTCTGTTTGAGGTACTGATGTATCTTTGCCTGAACATGATCACCGTGCTGCGTATAGCAGCGATAGGGAATAGATCCATTTCGGTGAAGATCGTCAGTTGCAGCGGGGAGGATTGCCTCGATTCTGCCAAAAGACAGAGCCGACCTCGCAATGATTACTCATTGGTCATAGGCGTTTCACGATTCAAAAGAATCATCGTCACTGTTGCTCTAACTGGTACCGCCGAAGCGGCACTCCTTCTCAAATTGAAGGACACCCTCTATTCTGCTGTCCGGACTTTCCTCTGTGATAAATCACAGCCAGTACCTGCACCGTGAAGCATTATTCTATTATACACCGTTTAGGTACATTTTTATAGAAAAAATTAAAATTAAATTGATTTATCAATCTAATATCTTGTGACGATACAGAGAGTATAAAAGACGCAAAACAATGTAAAACGGAATTGCTAAAAGCGCTCCCGGTATCCCCGCAATTTGATGTCCTACCAGAATGAGCAAGATTGACGCCAAGGGATCAACATTTGCATTTACCTGCATAATTCTTGGTGCCAAAAAGGTACTTTCAACTTGCTGAATAATGATATAGAGCAACAGAATAATGCCCGCCATTGCTGGGCCAAAGGTGATATACGCAATAAAAATTGAGGGCACTGCGGCCAAAGTTGGACCCAAATTAGGTAATATCTCAAGTAGCGCAGCTAGAATCGCCAGTGGGACAGCGTACGGAATTGAAAGCAGAGACAACCCAATATACGTCACAACTCCAACCACAAGCATCAAAATAATCTGTCCTCGTACCCAACCACCCAGCTGGACTTCGAGCATGTTCAAAATATCTTTAGCTTCTGTGAAGTGTTTTTTATTTTTTGTGAACCAGCCAATTTTCTTGTATAAAATTGGTCGCTCTAAGAGCATATAAAAGGTTATAACAAGCAAGGTGACAAAGCCGAATACACCGCTAAATGTGGTGCTAATCACATTATAGAGTAACGGCAGTGAAGTGCCGACTCGTTCAATAACTGTATTCCATTCCTGAACGGTAAATTTCAAATCAGCAATTTGTTCTTGGAGCACCGGAATTGGAATACTCCTCACTAAAGCAGTAATTTCTGTGGCAAGTGGTGGGATGACTACGGCGATTGCGAGCGTGAGTAAAGAAAGGAGGGTCACGTAGGTAATGGCGATTGCAATAGCTCGGGGAACTTTCGTCCAGCGTTGCAGTAGTTTCACAAGCGGATTAATGGCGACCATCAAAATAAACCCAAGAAAAACCAACACTAAAATCGACCGAATCAAATAGAGTCCATACAGACCCAAGATCAAGACAATCGCATTAAAAACCGATTGGAGTGAGATATGCACAGTTTTGGTGTTTGAACCGAATAAGAATTGAAGCATAGGGGAAAGTATACAGGGAATTGAGACGTTAGTCAGCTAGAGACTTAGTTCAGAATGAATATGCTTGACCGCATTTGCTAACCAGCTACCATCAGTGGTATCAAACCAAGTTATCTTATCGTGCTGCTTCCACCACGTTTTTTGTCTTTTGGCGTATTGAAGTTCTTTGGTGATCCAATCTTGTCTAAGCTGCTCTGAAGAAATTTCTCCAGAGATGTACGCCACGCACTCGCGTAAACCTAAAGTAGTACTTGCTTGACTATCCTCAAGGTTGTTGTTTTTCATCAGTGCTTCAACCTCACTTAGCACCCCAGCCTCAAGTCGCTGCTCAACTCGTTTAGAAATTCGTTCGCGGAGTACACCCTGTGAGGCGGTGACACCATACCACGCGTGCTCTGCTTCAGAAATTTTTTGTGAAAAGTTGCGTTTAAAATCTGGTGATGCTGAATTTTCCAACCCAGCGCCAGCAATTTCAATTGCTCGAATTAAGCGACGCGGGTTTTTGCGATCTGATTCATTCATAGATTCGAGTCGGCTGGCGGTAATGCCTGAAAGACGCTTTTGTAGTTCTTCAACCGATTGGTCCTGCGCCCAACTTCTCAGCGTTTCATCTGGTGGAACGGTCAATTGAGTGTCTTCTTCGGTGAGCATTCGATGGTACAGACCAGTGCCACCGATAACGATGGGTAATTTTTGATTCTCGAATGCATTCAATAAAATTGGCAACACCCAAGACTGAAATAAGCCTGCTGACCACTCGTCTGAGACAGAAATTATGCCCGTGCCATGGAGCTCAATTTTGCCATCTCGGCTAATAAACGATGAGAATGCATCATAACTCGTGGCTTTTTGATGTGTAAAATTTGCCGGAATGTCAGCTCCGGACAGTATTTCAAGCTCGCGATACACTTGTCGTGAGTCAGCTGAAATTAAAGAAACTCCAGAGAATAGTGGTATAGCTGCATGAGCAGATGTACTAAGAATTGCACTCGCCAACTCAAGTGCTAAGTTTGTTTTCCCGGTGGCCGTGGTACCAACAATTGAAATAAGTGGGTTTTTTGAGGAATCAGGCATTACACAATCACTGGTCGGTTGCCAAGATTTTGCTTATTGATTATCTCGTCAAGAATTTCCCAGCGTTTCTTTTTTACGGTGTGTGGAATGTCATCCTCGTAAATTCTCCAGCTGGCGGTTCCTGGTCTGGGAGAATACATTGCGACGAAACCTGCTTTCCAGTCCATTTCTTGTGCGAGAGTAACCGTTTCCTCAAATTCTTCATCTGTTTCACCGGGGAATCCAACAATGATATCGGTGCCGATTACAATTTCTGGATCTGCAGCACGCAGTTTATTCACTACATCGATGTACATTTCACGGGTATATCCACGATTCATGCGGTAGAGCACGGTATTGCTTCCTGATTGCACGGGCAAATGGACAAAGCGATCAATTTTTTTGTTGGTCGCAATTTCCTCTATCAATTCGTCATGAAAGTCCCATGGGTTACTCGTCATAAATCGGACTGTTTTTATTTCATCAGGTGAGGACACGGCTCTGAGCAATTTTACAAACGGGGGCGTCTCTTTTGGCTTGAGGTATTGTGTCTGATTATCAGGCAAATCTTCTCTGGTAAAATCGCCATTTTGCATCATTAATTTTCGAAAACCAATGCCGACTTTTTCGAGGCCCCAGGAGTTAACATTCATTCCAAGCAGGGTAATTTCGCTGTAGCCTTCAGAAACTAGGCGGTCAACTTCTTCTACTATTGATTCAAGAGTTCGCGATTGCTCTCGACCTCGAGAGTAGGGGACGATGCAATACGTGCAGTAAGAATTGCAGCCTGTAGAAATAGGTATCCACGCGTGCTTGGTATCTTTTCGAACGGCAGCCTGATTAAATCCCACCTCATTAATTGGCAAAATCTCGTCAAGAATCGGCATCATTTCGTAGAGTTTTTCGTTGCCGTGGTGGACCATGCAGCCGGTTAGGATGATTTTGGGGCGTTTTTTTGCGTTCGATTCGAAGTAAATTTTGACGTTATTTAAAAATCCACGCGCACGATCCTCTGCGCGTTGGCGAATGGCACAGGTGTTGACCACGAGCTCGTCACAATCTTGCCACGTGGGAGCTTCCTGATAGCCTCGCGCTTGATAGTCACCAGCAATCCGCTCTGAGTCACTTTTGTTGGACTGGCAGCCGAAGGTGTGGATGAAGTAGGTTTTTTGCGTTGGCATGAGGGGATATTTTACCATTGAACAAGCTCTGAGGCGCGGACGGGATTCGAACCCGTGAACTGAGGTTTTGCAGACCTAGCCATTAGACCACTCTGGTACCGCGCCGATTTCAAGCTTTAGTATACCGTACTCTAGCAACTTATTTGACGTCGCCAATGGGTCTGAGCTCAAACGGTGTGCCACCTTCTGGGAAATCAAAGCGCACTGAAGCAGTTTTTTCTCTCATGTGATGGACGCGCAAGAATAACTCGACGAAAGGATTATCATACCCAGAAGATCCCACATTAACAGCAAGTACACCTCGATCAACGGTGAAACCGCCGGTTGCGATCACCCCAAGCATACTCACGCCATTTAAAATCACTTGCACCATCTGGCCGGTTTTGAGCCCGGCTTTTTCAAGATCTGACTTTCTCATGGTGGTTTTAATATTCCCAAAACCGTCTGTCCACGCAACTAAGTTGCTTGGTACATCAGGAATATCTGCGACATCAAATTCCTCGGTCAAAATGGATCTGTCGCCATTAATTAATTTTGCAACACGCTCAGGGAAAAAGTCTCTTGACCTAAATTGCGATCCTGCAGCAGGGCAGTCAATACCTCTGAATTCCTCAATGTCATTTTTTACAAACCCAAATGCAAATCGAGACATGACATTTACGATTTCAACGCCATTTTTAAGTCGTGCGTAGTAAATACCTTCGTCCAAGTTATTTTTTTGTGCTTTGACACTGCCTCTGCGAGGTGCGGCATTTCCATAAATGAACATTCTGCCTTCACACGGTGCATTTGCATACTGTGCGGTTACAAACCCAATTCCCATCGTATCAAGTGGGGGGACAGAGGTAGGGTGAATTCGCACACCATGTGGATTATTTAGATGAAACTGCAAGCGATTGGTAATTTCACCAAATTCCATGCCTCCCGCGACATAATCGCAAATGACGTGTAGGAGTGTTGATTGTTGGTCTTCTGACATACTGTCCTTTATATAAGTAGGTCCCGCGCGAACGGGAAAATATCTCCAAGATAGTAGTATACCAGCTCACAGACTGGACAGGGTACGGTATAATACTCAACCTATGGCAAATACCACCTCAAAATCATCTACCAGTCACAACCATGATCACGATCACGACCATGACCATGACCATGGGCACGATCACCAACACACCCACAGCAAAACCGCTGAAACTGTTAGCGATGCAATTGCAGAAAACACCAAAGTTGAGCTCATTGTTGATAAAAAAACCGCACAAAACGCATACGCCCAGGCGCTCAAAAAACTAGCTCCCAAAATGAAAGTTTCTGGTTTTAGAAAAGGTAAGGTCCCAGCCCACGTTGCCGAAAAAGAAATTGGATCAGCAGAAATTATTCAGCAGGCACTTGAGATCGTTTTGCCAGATATTTATCGCGAAACAATGACAAAGCTCAAGAAGCAGCCCCTCACTCATCCAGATATCCGACCAATTTCAATTGAAAAAGATCAGGAATGGAAATTAATTGCAGAAATCGCTGAGGCTCCCACAGTAAAACTCGAAAAATACAAAGATTTAGTCAAAAAAGCCATCAAAACTGCCAAAAATGACTGGGAAAAGCTCCAAAAAGAACAAAAATCTGACAAAAATGCAGAAATAAAGAGTGAAAAAGACCAAGAAAAGCAAAAAGAGTCCTTCACTTTGGGTGAAATCTACAAAACACTCGTTCTAACTCTCAGACCTTCAATTCCAGAACTACTGGTCAGAAGAGAAGTAGAGGGTGAACTTCAGTCACTCCAGAGACAACTCCAAGGGGTAAATTTAACCCTCCAGGACTTCTTACAACGCAGAAACCTAACCCCACAACAACTCAGTGAGCAGATCGCCGCAGAGGTCGTCGCTCGATTACAGCTCAATGTAATCCTCGGTGCAGTGGCAAATGAGGAAAAACTGAGCGTTTCAGATGATGATTATGAGGCATACCTAACCAAATCAAGCGAGCCAAACATCCGTGAGCAGGCTAAAAAAGATCCATACTACGAGTCTTGGATAAGAGATACCATTCTTAAGCAGAAAATTACTGATTTCTTGCTCAAAATATAATCCAATAACCAGTGATTCCTTTTCATCTCAAAATACTTCGGTATACTATTGTTACTTGACTATAGCCCGTAGACATCCTATAATAAAAGATCTAGGCTACATCAAACTAGATACATGAATACACACGGTGCAAAAAAACCAGCGGTTTCCAGTCCCGGTGTTGGCTCAGCCAACCCCTTCGCTCGTGCATTGGCAGAATCAGAGAAAAGTAGCAGTAAATCCGGTGTATCAAGCAACCCTTTTAGTGAAGCACTCGCCAAAACGGGTGGAAACTTTGGTGATGGGGGAGCTGGCGGACCACTCAGCTTCGAGCAGTGGCAGAAATCCCAAGAAGAAGAACTCAAGAAAAAGCGTCAAAAAGAACTTCTTAAGAAAAAACTACACGACAAGGTTAATCCCGTTGATACGAGAGACGTATTCAACGCTCGAGAGCGAGAAGTCAAACAAGAAATCGAACAACTCCAAAAAGAGCTCAAAGCCCTCGTCGGCCAAGTCAAGAAATTCCACAAAGAAGTTGACATCGCTGCCACCGGAAACGTCGCTGATCCCGGCCTCACCGGCTCCTACCACAAAGGCTTTTTCTCCAAGTTGAGAGCATTTATTATTCTTTTGACCAAACAAGTCAGGAGTGCTCGAACTTGGCTCCACACCACCCAAGCCAAACAAGGCAAAAAGAAAAAGAAACGCAGCGGCCCAGGTATGGTTGTAGAGGGCGGCGCTTCAGAACAAGGCAAGACCGTATACGACATGATGCATCACGAGCGAAATCAGCAGTATGGAGCGGGATAACAAACGTACTTATGTGTGAACTCGAGAGGACTCGAACCTCTGGCCTCTACAATGTCAATGTAGCGCTCTAACCAACTGAGCTACGAGTTCATGGATCAGAACTACCTATTATACCAAATAGTTCTTGTTAGACAATTACTCAAGTGGATGATATACTACTTCTTCTGTCGTTCACAGGCGCAAAAGACGCAGGAACGAGAGGTGGCAGCGCCACACAAAATATAGGAGCATAAACGACAACGTGAGAAGAAATCATAGTAAAAAAAGACAAAGTGGCCCATTTGTGGTTGCCAACCACAGAATTCGCGCCCCCGAAGTCAGAGTGCTCGACGATCAAGGTGAACAGCTCGGTATCATGCCCACCAAAGATGCAATGATACAAGCGCATGAGGAAGGTAAAGACCTGGTCCTCATCACCGAACAAGCGAAACCGCCCGTTGCCAAGATAATTGACCTTGCAAAGTTCAAATATCAGCAACAGCAAAAGGACGCAGAAAATAGAAAAAAAGCAAAGACACAAGAGCTCAAAGAGGTTCGATTCACGCCATTTATGGCTGACGGAGACTTCGATGCCAGAGCAAAAAAGGTCGCGCAATTTTTGAAAAAAGGTGATAAAGTACGGCTCAGCCTTCAGTTCAAGGGGAGAGCAATCACTAAGAAAGAGTTTGGATACGATGTATTCGAGAGAATCATCGAAGTCACCAAAGACATCGCAACTGTCGAGATGGCACCAAAGATGATGGGTAAAAAATTAATCGCTCAGTTACAACCGAGCAAATAATAGTATGAAAAAATTTAAACAAAAAACACGATCAGGTGTCGCCAAGCGATTCAAAATTACTGCTACCGGCAAAGTTCTTCGTCGCTCACAAAATTCACGACACTTGAGACGCAAGAAAAGTAAAAAAGCTATCAGAGCCTATCGAGTACCAGTAGAGGTAACAGGAAAGTTTGCCAAAAAAATCAAGCAGATGCTTGGTCTCCAATAAAGGAACACTATGCCAAGAGTAAAAACCGGAACCACCAGACGAGCTCGTCATAAAAAAGTACTCAAGTCCACCAAGGGCTACACCGGTACTAATAATCGACTTTACAAGCGTGCCAATGAAGCAAAACTTCATGCAGGTAAATACGCCTATATCGGTCGAAAACTTCGCAAACGAGATTTCAGAAGACTGTGGATTTTGAGAATTTCAGCAGCAGTTAAGCAAGCTGACGAAACACTCAATTACTCACGCTTCATCAAGTCACTTAAAGATAATTCTATTGAACTCAATCGCAAGATGCTTTCTGAATTAGCTATTTCTGACTTTACCGCCTTTAAGAAGTTAGTAACAATGGTGCGGTAAATTAGAACAAACATAAAAACATGAACACCCCGCGCCAAGCGGGGTTTTTCGTTTTATGAGAAACTGAGGTACAATACAACAATTGGACGGCACTATGACACTTCAACAATTACAAGAAAAAATCACACAACTCAATGCAGCGGTTCTTGCAGACAGAGCCACACTCACTCCTGCAGAACTAGAAACCCGATATCTCGGCAAAAAAGGTGAATTTAATCAGCTAGCCAAAGGTATTCGAGAAGTAGAACCTGGTGATAGGGCAGAAGCTGGAACCATTTTGAACACTTTAAAAGAATCCCTTCAGGAACAAATTGCTGACGCCCGATTAGGACAACAAAAAGACGTCTGGGTTGACGTCACTATTCCCGGAAAAAAACCAGAAGTCGGTCACGTCCACCCAATTTCACAGGCAATTGCAGAAATTACCCATATTTTTGAACGGATCGGATTCAATCGAGTTCGCTATCCAGAAGTTGACTGGGATTGGTATGTGTTTGAATCGCTCAATATGCCTCCAGAACACCCTGCGCGCGACGAGTGGGAGACATTTTTTGTGGATGCACCAAAATCGAATGAAAAAGGTCACATGGTTCTGACTACTCACACCTCAAATGGCCAGGTGCGTGAAATGGAACGATTGGGAAGCACGCCACCAATCAGGATGATCAATATTGCACGATGCTATCGACGTCAACAAGATGCCACGCATACACAGATGTTTCATCAGTTTGAAGGTCTCGTGGTTGATAAAGGAATAACCATACAGCACCTCAAGGGAACACTTGATCATTTTGCAGAGCAATTTTACGGAAAAGGCACCAAAAGTCGAATTCGACCGTTTCATTTTCAGTTTACCGAACCGTCATTTGAGGTTGATTTTTCGTGTCATATTTGTGAAGGAACTGGTTGGCTCAATCCTGAGGGGAAAAAACCACATGAAGCTTTCTGGGAAGATGATGGGGGACAAAATGAACAAATTAAGTGTAAATTTTGTAAATCAGGATGGCATGAAGTTGGTGGCGCAGGGATGGTACATCCCAATGTGCTCAAAGCTGGTGGAATAGATCCTGAAGAATACACTGGTTTTGCGTTTGGATGGGGTGTAGAGCGTACGTACACCCTCAAAGAAGGACTTAACATTGATGATATTAGGTTGATTTATAGCGGAGACTTACGATTTTTGGAGCAATTTTAATATGAACATACTTATCCCACACAATTGGTTGCTTGAGCATTTAGAGACTAAAGCAACTCTAGATGAAATTCAAAAATACTTGTCTCTGTCTGGACCTTCAGTTGAACGAATTGAGATCGTTGATGGCGAGCCTGTGTATGATATTGAGGTTACTACTAATCGAGTTGATGCTATGTCAGTGAGAGGCATTGCTCGTGAGGCGGCGGTTATTTTGAGCCAATTTGGAATACCGTCGACGCTCAAACCGCTCAGTATTCCTAAAATTTCTACTAAAAATGCAAAAAATCAGCTTGTGATGCCGAAAATTAGTAATGACCCGTCTTTGTGCAAGCGAGTGATGTGTGTTGCGCTCGACGAAGTCG
>JBGTEY010000007.1:0-93305 GCA_041747555.1 Patescibacteria group bacterium | reverse complement strand
AGACGAACAAGAAAATTCACTGATTGTTCAGGCAAATTTAAGCGTCTCAATGGTAAAACGTCTCTTGAAATTACTAAAAAACCAGGGATTGATGTACCAATCTTTTTCTAAAAAAAGGTGACCTTTTTTGAACGGTCTCATGTCGGGGTGACAGGACTCGAACCTGCGGCCTCCCGGCCCCCAGCCGGACGCGCTAGCCATCTGCGCCACACCCCGTGATCTGAATTACTCACATCTTTGTAAGCCTCGTGTCAGAATCAGGCCCTATTATACAGATAGCGCGTGAGAACTGAGTAGCATTTTACTCAATTCGCATCTAGCACGAATGTATGTTTTGTGGTTTAGTAGTCAGTACAGGTAAAAAACCCAAAACAAAGAAAATGAGACACTCATTTTCTCAAGTAATAGAAAGGCCCAATGGCTAAGAAAAAAACAGATACCTCTCCAAAGCAAGCTGAAATGAGCGGCAAAACCCAAGCAGTAAACATCGCCATGGAGCAAATCGAAAAAGAATTCGGCAAAGGCTCAATTATGAAAATGGGCGAATCGCTCAAAAATATCAACAGCATGCCTGTAGTTTCCAGCGGCTCACTCTCGCTCAACCTCGCACTTGGTGTGGGAGGCTTCCCTAAAGGCAGAATCGTCGAAATTTATGGCCCAGAAGCATCAGGTAAAACAACGCTCTGTCTCCACGCCATCGCAGATGTTCAGAAAAAAGGCGGTGTGGCTGCATTTGTCGATGTCGAACACGCCCTCGACCCATCTCGCGCTAAAAAAATCGGCGTAGACCTTGATGAGCTCCTCATCTCACAGCCAGATTACGGTGAACAGGCACTTGAAATCGCAGAAACCCTCATTCGATCAGGTGGTGTTGACGTTGTCGTCATCGACTCAGTCGCAGCGCTCGTCCCTAAATCAGAAATTGAAGGCGAAATGGGAGACTCACAGATGGGCGTTCAGGCTCGACTCATGTCCCAAGCCATGAGAAAACTCACCGCGGCCATTAACAAAACCAACACCCTCGTCATCTTCACCAACCAAATTCGCCACAAAATCGGTGTCATGTTTGGGAGTCCAGAGACGACCTCAGGAGGAAATGCGCTCAAATTCTATGCATCAGTACGTCTCGACATTAGAAAAATCGGCAACATTCAAGAAGGCGACAAAATCGTCGGTAGTCGACACCGTGTCAAAGTTAAGAAAAATAAGGTGGCTCCTCCCTTCCAACAAGCAGAATTTGACATGGACGACAATGGAATTTCCATCACCGGTGACGTCGTTGACTTGGCTGCAGAACATGATATTTTGCAAAAAGCAGGCAGTTTCTACAAGTACAACAATGAAGTCGTCGCTCAAGGTCGTGAAGCCACTAAGACACACCTTGCAGAAAACCCTGATTTCCTCAAGAAAATTCAAAAAGAAGTCTGGGATAAGATCAAAAAAGATGAAGGTATCGCAGGGTCAAAATAACCCCACGTTGATTGACTCAACACACTGTTGGGAGTACAATGTCGGTACTGTGTTACCGTAGATGACAAACACAGAGAAGAAACATACAAGTACTATATCTTTAAGAAATCATGAACGTACGAAAACAGCTCACTATTGATACTTCCTCACCGCTTGGTGATGGTCTAGTGCTACCCGCATCAAAGTAATCTCGTTTTCACTTCTTCTCTCTCGAGTTTTCAGCGAACACAGCCATAGCAATGTAACGGAACAACATACATGTTGAGAGGAGTACGATGTCATTTTTCAATAATTTGTCGACCTTGTTCAATGGCGAACAAGCAAACGCACCAAAATCAGATAGAAATAAGCCAAAAACAGGCCAATCTAGTCAACAATCAGTCAATTCACCGCAGAGTCGCGCCGTAAAAAAAGGCGCTGCCACTGGTAGTTCTGACGACAAATCGCAAAAAGGTCAACGCCCACAGCGACGAAAGTCCAGACGACCAAGACGATCAAAAAAACAACGCTCACCACAGTCTGATATAGCTACACAACAAGCAAATCAGCAGGCAGCACAGCAGGCTGCACAACAAGCAGCCCAAGCTGTTCAAGCAGCTCAAGATAAAGCTAGAGACATTCTTGTCGAAGCAAAATCAGAAGCACTCGCTATCCGCAGTAAAGCCGAGCGTGAAGCAAAAGAACAACTCTCACAATTAGAGCGACAACAAACCAACCTCG
The DNA here is from genome assembly GCA_041747555.1 of Patescibacteria group bacterium. Classification (GTDB taxonomy): domain Bacteria; phylum Patescibacteriota; class Microgenomatia; order UBA1400; family PJMF01; genus JBGTEY01. The sequence continues at coordinate 91,115 of JBGTEY010000007.1, read as the reverse complement.
AGAGCAAGCTCGACAAAATCGACGATCGTCTCAATAGCATGGACAAAAAAGAGACAGCTCTCGAAGAAGAACGAGACCGTTTAACAAGCCTCAAAGACCAGCTCGCCAAACAAAAACGAACTTTAGAGGATAAGCTAGAATCAGTCGCTGGCCTCACTAGAGAAGAAGCCAAAACTGAACTCTTTGACGCGTTAGAGCGAAAACTTTCTCAAGAAATGGCCCAATTCATTCGTCAAAAAGAAGAAGAAGCAGAGGCAGAAGCAGAAGAAAAGGTTAAGGAAATTCTCATGGACGTCATGGTCCATGGTGCAACTGACTATGTTCCTGAGTACACCGTTTCGGTCGTGCAATTACCATCAGAAGACACCAAAGGTAAAATCATTGGTAAATCTGGTAGAAATATCAATGCCTTTGAACACCGAACAGGCGTGGACGTCGACCTCGACTCTTCGCCAACAGAAGTCCGGCTTTCTTGCTTTGATCCCGTCAGACGTGAGATTGCTCGAATTTCACTTGAACGGCTCATCAAAGACGGCAGAATTCAACCAAGCAGAATTGAAGAAGTCGTCGCCAAAGTTGAAAAAGAAATCGACAAAATCACACTTGAAGCAGGTAAAAAACTCTGTCACGACGTCAACATCTATAACTTACCTGTAGAATTAATGCGCCTCATGGGGCGATTTAAATATCGCTTCTCATACGGCCAGAATTTGATTGCCCATACTTTAGAAGAAACAAAAATGGGTATCAAGTTAGCCCACGAGCTTAAGCTCGATGTCAACGTCGTCAAACTTGGCTGCTTACTCCATGACATCGGAAAAGTCTCCGGAGAAGAAGAAGGTAGTCACGTTGAATTGGGTGTCAAAATTGCCAAACGATTCAACCTCCCCCAAGCGGTCATCGACTGTATCGCCCAGCATCACGAAGACGAGCCATTCAGTGGACCAGAACAGATGGCAGTCTATATCGTTGACGCTATGTCAGGCGCGAGACCAGGTGCGCGATATGAGAATTTTGAAGAATATGTCAAACGACTCACTCAACTTGAGGACATTGCAACTGCATACAATCAAGTTAAGCAAGCATATGCAATTCAAGCGGGACGAGAAGTCCGCGTGCTCCTCGACCCAGAGAAATCCAAGGACAACGACGTTAAGGTTCTCAGTCTCAAAATCAGAGATGAAATCAAGGAGAAAATGACCTACCCGGGTACTGTCACCGTGACCGTAATGCGTGAAACACGCAATCATGAGGTAGCCAACTAGTGGTACAATAAAATCATGAATACTGCACTCCTTATCATTCAAATTGTGCTGTCACTGGCGCTGACAACCGTTATTCTTTTACAAAATCAAGGAACGGGCCTTGGGTCAACTTGGGGAGGTGGCGGAGAATCCTACCACACCAAACGTGGACTCGAAAAAGTCCTCATGTACGCAACCGTGGGCTTAATTGCGGCCTTTGTCATTATTTCGATCGCGCTACACTAGTTTTACATGAGAAAATTGTACTGGTATGTAACTGCCTACATCCGCAAACATGGAATTGTTTTTTTTGCATCTGTGATCGGCGCTATTGTGCTTTTTTCTTTTTTGGTGCCAACTATGGCAACAACCCTTGAGAAACGTGATCGGCACTATATCGGATTAGTTGGTGAGCACACCCTCACTTCTCTTCCACAACCAATCCTCCATCAGCTCAGTGCTGGACTTACCACGATTGAGCCAGATGGTTCAATTGCTCCTCTCCTTGCAGAACGGTGGAGCATCGAACATGAAGGAAAGACATATCGCTTTGTACTTAAGGAAAATATTTTTTGGCAAGATGGCGCTCCGCTTCGTCCCGAAGACATTCAGTATCGGCTTAATGAGGTAGAAACGATAATAACTCCCAACGATATTGTATTCAAATTACCTGATGCATATGCTCCATTTCCCGCAATCGTTTCAGAACCATTACTCAGGCAAGAAACTGAGCGTCACTGGGTATTTTTTCAGCGCCCAACACTTGTTGGCATTGGCAAGTACATGCTCAGGGACTATACCAAAAAAGGTGGGCGACTCTCTGAGGTTATCATCGATGGAGAGACTGAACGATTTATATATCGATTTTACTTGACAGAAACCGAAGCGGTGAATGCATACAAGCGTGGTGAGGTTGATGAATTACCAGAACTCCTTAGTCGTCCCGATATCGCTGACTGGAATACCACTACTGTCGATTCAAAGATGCATACCGATCGATATTTAGCCGTATTTTTTAACATAAATGACCCCCGTTTTACCAAAAATATTCGACAAGCTCTGTCATATGCCACCGAAAAGCCTGAAGGTGAAAGACGCCGATATGGACCTATCGACCCTGATTCATGGGCATATTTGGTTGGTGTCAAAACATATGATTACGATCTTGAGCGAGGGATAGAGCGCATTCTCGATGAACTCCCGCCCCAACCGCTGACAATTACACTGACCACAACATCACTGTTCGAAGGTGAAGCAGAAGCATTTCGCCAACAGTGGGAAGCGTTTGGTCGCGAAGCATATCAGCGTTGTACGTCGAGCGGAACAATAGAAGACAAAACGTTTTGCGAAAATGTACAAATTTCTGTGACGATTAAAGTCACTAACTTCCCAGATACAAGTGATTTTGAGCTCCTCCTCATTGGTCAAGAAACTCCGGCTGATCCCGATCAATATCACTTATGGCACTCTGAGCAGAGCACTAATTTTACCGGTTACAAAAATATCAGAATTGATAGCTTGCTTGAAAATGGCCGACAAGTTTTTGATCAACGCGAGCGTTCCGAGCAGTATCAGGAATTTCAACAATTTTTCCTGGAAGATGCACCCGCGATTTTCATTCGTCACCTAGAAACTTACAGTGTTACTAGAAAATAATTCGCAACTCATTGAGCTGATATTTATTTAATCAGGCGTGCGAATAGCTACGATAAGTTACGAAACTTAGCACGAATTTTTTCAAAAAAGTAGGTTACCCAATAGAATGTATTCACCGGCAAATCATGCGCAGGTATATATGGGATCTCTTCACCACCAAACCCTCGTTTAAACAATGATACTCCGGCAAAACGGTGATCAAGTTCGTCTTTAGGTGCTATTCCCCAAAAATTATACGTAGTGCAACCACGTTTTTTAGCTTCCTGAATTGCCCGCCATTGACTTGCAGCACTCCCAGGAAATTCTCTATTTGCAGCTGATGAAACTCCATAGTGGTACACCGCCTCATGGCGATAAAAAATAATAAATGAGGTTGCCAGCAATTGCTCACCATGCCACGCGTGAATCAACGCCACTTGGTTGTCTTCGAGGAATGAATCAAACTGCGTTTGCAAGAACTTGTCAGAAAATGGCACAAAACCATGGGCATCGGCAAGTTCTTTTTGCAATGCACAGAACTGAATCATATCAGATTTATCTGTCGAAATAGTTGTAACTACGCCTTCTCGATCAGCTTTTTTAATTGATCCACGGGTATTTTTTCTCATTTCAGAAAGTATTACCTGTTCGTCTTTAGTGAGATCAAGCTGAAGGGTGAGATCGGCGGTCAGGTGCATTGGTGCGAAAATGAGGCCGGCTGCACGAAGCAACCGTAAAGTCTCATCAGAAACAATTTCTTGCGGACGAATACGGACAAACCAGCAGCCGAGCTGTTTTGCCAGTATTTTTAGTTCAGAAATCACGGCTAACATATCGGATTTCGTGCTCCAGTCCAGAAGCGGGCCTCCAGCTACGGCGAGATATGGACCTCGCTTTGCCGGTTCGTGGACTATCTGAAGCATGCCAATCACCCCACTGGCTGATATTTCATCGCTTTGTATTTCATTTCCCGACTGTTTTTCAATAACCAAACGGATCACAGCTTTCCCCATTCGCTCCTGGAAGACTCCCCAGTTCCATGACTGAAGAAAATTTGCCTCAGGAAACTGTCCAAGCATCGACTCCCAGTCTTCTTTTGCGACGACGGTGCGAGACTTATACGACATAGAAATCTTTAAGTAATTTAGTAATTCTTTGTGCAATTTCTGGCGTGATGAGCCGGTGCGTTGGTAAATTGACAACCGTTTGTGCTCGCTGTTCTGCAATGGGGCACGATGAAGATTGATAAGTGGTTTTGCACGTTGTCTGTGATCCACAATCTACTACTGATCGATACCAACGGTCAGCAATGTGCACCCCATGCTCATTCATGAAAGAAATAAGTGCTTGCGGATTTTCGACCCCAAACCCAAAGCGGATATTGCTTGAAAACGGAAGCATATCATTTTGAAACATCCAAGTTGGTACATTTGAACCACGCAGCGCTTTATCATAGATGCTCGCAATTTTTTTGCGGTGAGCTAACTGCTGATCAAGATTTTTCCAGCGCCGAAGTGCGAGTGATGCGAATTGCGACTGAAATGCCGCTGCAGTCTTGGTCGGACTTTGAGTTGAAGATGACATCAAGTTTAATTTTTTAGATACAAAATGCAGTGCTTTTCCTATCCCCAATGAATAGGTCGATCGAATTTTCCAGGTTAATATTGGGTAAAATGTTTCCTTCAACTCAATCAGCCAGGGAGGATTTCCCAGTGGATGCTCTGCCAGATACTTTTCTAACGCAGCGCGATGGGCATTGTCTCTCAAAATCAGTGCTCCACCAGAAGCAGCGTCGAGAATTTTATCGCGCCCAAATGATAAAATAACTTGTTGTCCAAACATCCCAAGCGGCTCACCCGACTTAGAAGTTGCTCCCAGTGCCTGTGCCAAGTCCTCAATCACTATCAAGTCGTGTTTGGCACTCCAGGCAACAATTGCTTCAATATCAGCAGATACTCCCAGCGTGTGCTGAATAATAACAGCGATTGGCTTGTCTGCTTTTTTATATGCTTTCTCAAGCGTTTTGACAGAAATAGTTGAGGTTTCGTCATCTAAATCCGCATACACAGGCGTAGCACCCGTGCGCAAAATAGCTTCCTCGATTGCTGCGCAGCTAAATGCTTGGGTGAGAACAGACCTGCCATGCTCAGCCCCTATTGCTCTTAGGCCAAGCTCAATTGCGTCCCGGCCTTTATTGACAAGTGTCACTGCTCCACCAAAAGCACTTTCGAGCTCCTCTTTGAGTTTTTGCTCAGCTTTCTCATCAGGAAACAACCACTCCCAGAGAAGTTTCGTTCCATCCTGAAACGTGTACTGCACACCTAAATCGTCAAAAATATGTTTCATAATTCTATCCTAGTGTATCAATTTCTTTAGTCACCCATGAGGGCAATCTGCCTTCGATACAGAGTACTGATCCGCTGGGCAGATTTCTAATAGCTTGTTGTATTTCTGGAACCGAGGTCAAACATAATTCGCCAAAAATACTTTTAAATGCCGCCTGACCCGATTCACCAACATACAACACCTGATTGACAAATGGTGCGGCTTTTCGAGCTATTTGGGTATGAATTTGATCAGAGCTAGTGCTTAAATCAATAATTCCTGGGGTTAACACAACTTTTGGTTTTTGTGGAAGTGCTGCGAGTACATCAAGTGCGGCCAAGAACCCTTGTGGATTGGCAGTGTCGCCGTCATCTAAAATGGTTACGTCATTTTTGGTGGTGTACAGTTTGATAACGTGCTCTGACGGTTTATATTCTCTAATTGATTCAATAATTTTTTCACCAACGCATCCGAGTTGTCGCGCAACAGTGACCGCTCCGGATAAATTTGATAAATAATGCATACCTACAATTCTGGTAGTCACCCGCTCGCCCATCCACTCAAACTCTGCTGTGGCCTGTTCTGTCAAATGAGGATAGAGCCATTCACCATGGTGTGTTCGCTCGTATGGAACCGTTTTAATGTCTGTTCTGCCCGCTGCATCAAGAATTCGCTGTACGCCTTTATCATCTGCGTTGTAAAAGACAAGTGCCCCCTGAGGTGCTGCCTGAACCAATTCAGCTTTCGCTACTGCTATGGCATCTTCTGATCCGAATAATCCAACGTGTTGTGGAGAAAACCCCGTCAACATGACCATATCTGGCGGAAAGTACTCTGCAAGGGCTTTTATTTCTCCAGGTGCATATGCACCAAACTCAAGTAGGACTATAGATTGACCATGATATCCCGCCAAAATACTGTTTGCGATACCGAGCTTGGTATTGTAGGAGTGTGGTGGCGAAAAAACCGATTGACACTGCCCGATGCAGTGGGTCAAGAGCTGTCGAGTAGACGTTTTGCCATAGCTGCCCGTAATTCCAACCACTGTTGGCGAATGCTTAGCTAATAGCGCAGCTGCTCGTTGCAGATACATCCGTGTCATAACTTGAGAAATAACTGCCGTTGGAAGCGCACTGAGCAATACGATGAGAGGCAAAAAGAGAACGATCAGTCCAGCTGAAATACTCGGTACTAAATACCCGTGCACTGGAATATCTATAATGGAAAGTAGATACCAGAGAATTAGATACAATCCTATTGACGTTCCAAAAGACACAACTAATACGGCAATAATTCTCGAGGTCAACTTTGGTCGTTTTAGACCAGTCCTAGTGAAATCACTCGGCAACGGCACAACGCGCAGTAATTCTTTAACTCCCTCACCAGAGCTCAAAAACAGCCACAAACGATCAATTCTATATTCTTTTTGTTGCAAAACTCCCAACCAACGCAACCAACGGATCATTCCAGCCACTAAAAGTACCAAAAATAACACACTTGCAAAAATACTCATGAGGTCTGCTCCATGAATTCAGCTACTACTTGGGAGGTCATGGCTGGATGGGTAAAATGTGGGGAGTGACGTGCATTTTCAATTATCTTGAGGTCTGCATGAGGAATACCTGCCGCAAATTTTCTACCCAAGCGGAGTGGGGTTTGCGAATCATCTTTTCCCCAGATTATTTGAGTTGGGCACGTGATTTTTGGTAAATCTTCGAGAACTTGATCATATAAAACTGACCGCATCGTCGCGCGTAAGGTCGGAGACGCTTCTAGATAATCCTTTTCTCGAATCACTTTGTATAAAATAGCCCGAGCTATTGTGTTTTTGGTCACGAGTCCACCAATTTTCGCAATCACACCAAAAATGAATCGTTTGAAAACCACAAGCATCTGCGTATCTCTGATACCTGCCGCATCAATCAAAATTAGTCGTTCTACCTGATCGGGATGCAACGTAGTAAATCTTGTTGCGAGCTGACCACCAAAAGAATGCCCCAATAAAGTTACTTTTTTAGAACCAGGAAGCTGATCCTTTAACCAAGAAACATACTCTACTAGCGTCCAACATTCTTCATTTGGAGTCGTTAAGCCAGGCAATCCAAGAAACACTGTTTCAATGTCTCTTTTCTCAAGAAATTGACGAAATACAAACCATTTTTCTTCATTTTCAGGATCAACAGACCATCCGTGTAGTAGGTAGATTCGTGCCTTTGCCATATTCTCATTATAAAGTATACTCCGAAGTGATATGCACATCCAATCAAAACCACACACCACTCACAAAGTACTCCTCACTTCCCTGCTCATGGCAAGTATAGTGTTTGCTGGATGTACTCCTACAGAAGAATCAGAAACCGTACCAACACTCAATGCACAAGCAGAAACAGAAAGCGCACCTATGCAAGCATTTCCACCAGAAGAACCTGTAAAAACTATCGAAGATTTTGAACCAGTAGAAGGCACAACTGTCGTCATGAGCACTTCAAAAGGCGATATGACGATCGAGTTATACCGAGACAAAGCGCCCCTAACAACGCTCAATTTCCTCTCACTCGCCAAGGATGGTTTTTATGATGGAATTATTTTTCACCGTGTAATTGAAGACTTTATGGCTCAAGTTGGTGATCCTTTAACCAAAGAGGAAGGTAAGGAAGCGATGTGGGGCACCGGCGGTGCAGGCTACACCATTGCCGATGAATTTGATCCAGAACTCAAGCACGATGCCAAGGGTGTCCTCTCTATGGCCAATCGCGGACCAAATACCGGCGGCAGTCAAATTTTCATCACTCACGTCCCGACACCACATCTAGATGGTAAACATACGGTGTTTGGTAAGGTTACCGATGGACTTGATGTGCTAGATCAAATTGAAGTAGGTGACACGATAACTTCAATCGCGATTCAATAGTCACTAGCCAGGAATTTTAGATGCACTCCAGGCGAAAAATTATTTCTGTTGCGGTTTTGAGCTTTGCTCTATTGTTGATATTTTTTTTAGGAACTGGGGTGTTTTTTACTTTTCAGGCGGTACAGGCATTAAAAACCGGTGATTTTAGCGATGCATCGCATTTTTCTAATAACGCTCGAGTCATCTCGTCACTTACCACAGCTGCTACGTTCAATCTAATTGACGCTGTAAATACTTGGGACAGTGGATTGCAGTCAATTCAAGCTGGAACAGAACTCTACGAAATTGCCACTGCGCAAGTTTCGCATCTATCGGGGAGCGATGGCAATATTTCAATTACAGAATTTGAACCCTCACTGACTAAACTTGCCTTGTCACTAGAAAATCTTGAGAAAAGCGCTCAAAAATCGTGGCTGATCAGTCGAGTAATTACTCAAGATCAATTGGTGCAATTATCATCGATAACTACGGCTACGAGGGATGCTTCTAAACTTATTGGTGAGCTCAGCAGAGGTACTCATCATTGGGTTATCGTTTTTCAAAATAGCGATGAAATTCGAGCATCAGGTGGATTTATGGGGTCATATGCGCTTATTTCTTTTGAAAATGGCACCATTGGTGAAATTGTCATTGAGGATATTTATGATGCCGATGGTCAATTCACTGGGTACCTTCCTGCACCACCAGGAGTTGAAAAATACTTGAGTGGTGGCCAAGGTTTGCGCTTACCGGATGCCAATTGGCACCCAGATTTCCCGACAGCCGCTCAAGAAATACTTCGATTGTTCGCGCTTTCTGGGCGAGCGGAACTTGATGGAATTGTGATGGTGTCGCTCCCTCTTGCTGAGGATCTGGTGGATGTATTGGGACCTATTGAAGTACCTGATTTTGAATCTCCCGTGACGGGCGAAACACTTTCTGAGCTTCTCAGAACAGGACGTGAAGATTTTTTCCCTGGCAGCACCCAGAAAAAAGACCAGCTGTCAGCGCTAGTGACACAACTTCGCATTCGAGCGCAGACAATGAACGCCGCGCAGGTAGATACTCTTATCAATCTTACAAATTACCACCGCCAATCTAAAAACATTCTAATGTATGCGACGGAACCCACCATCCAGGATGCAGTGAAAAAATATCAACTCGATGGTGCGCTGACTGCTCCTCCAGATTCCGACCTTCTGGCACTCATAGAATCGAATGTTGGCATAAATAAAGCCAATCAAGCAATAGATCGATCGGTACAAATTGAATCTGATGGCAATGTACTTACAGTTCGTACTACCTGGATCCACGATGGCACGCACAGTGCTACCACTGACAAAAACTCAGCATATGTTAATTACCAGCGCATGATTGCCAACCCAGATTGGCACATGTTTGCTAGTACTATTAATGGTGAAGACGTCAAGCCTGAGCACTTCACCACTATCACCTCAAGTGAAGGAGAGTCATTTCAAGAAGCCGGATTTCTGGTTGTTGTCCCTGAATTTGAGACGGTAACTGCAACTATTTCATATCATGTTCGGCCGGGAATACCGCTGTATATTTTAAAACAACCTGGCCTTGAGCCACATGCTGTTAGTTTTTTACAGAAAAATTCCTCTCTAGAAACACCATCAAGCATCCTCCTTGATCGAAATCACCTCATCCAGTTCAAAACACCATAACTCGTGCATGCTACAATCACCTCATGCAACAAGCACTTCGCGAACAACTTGAAATACTCAGAGAAAAAGCCCAACCACTCATAACCGCGGATGAGCGAGCATCTCTCATTTCAGAAGTAGCCTCGATTGAAGCCAAAACTCTCCAAGAAAACTTCTGGCAACGCGATGACGCACAGGAATTGATGCAGCACATGTCAGAAGCGCGAGAACAACTGAATCATTATTCTACTGTGGAAACACTGCTTGATGATGCAGAAACACTAGCACTCCTCGATGAAGAAGCGGATCAAGATCAGCTAGTTGAACTCGCAGAACAATTGGCAACAACACTCAAAAAACTCCAGACAGCCGTACAAAATCTAGAACTCAAAACATTTCTTTCAGGCAGATTTGACGCGTTTGGCGCAGTTTTGTCTATTCATTCAGGTCAAGGTGGCACCGAAGCCATGGACTGGGCCGAGATGCTCAAACGCATGTACACCCGCTACTTTGAGCGAAAAGATTGGAAGTACTCACTTATATCTGAATCCAGAGGTGAAGAAGCTGGGATCAAAGCTGTGGAATTTGAAATTCCCGTTCGTCATGCGTATGGCTACTTGAGGCGTGAAGGTGGTGCCCACCGATTGGTGCGACTAAGTCCATTTAATGCAGATAGCCTGCGCCAGACATCTTTTGCACTAGTTGAAATACTACCGCTTGTAGATAGTGATTTACCCGATATTGAAGTCAAAGACGAGGATCTTGAATGGAAATTTTCACGCGCGGGTGGTGCAGGTGGTCAAAATGTGAATAAAGTTAATAGCGCTGTGGAACTACATCATATCCCCAGTGATATTACCGTCCGATGCAGAGAAGAACGCTCTCAAACCCAAAATAAAGATCGAGCACTCAAAAAATTAAAAAGTCTCCTAGCAATTCAACAAGAAGAAAAGCGAGAAGCTGAGCTTCTCAAAGAAAAAGGTGGTCACGTCACCGCAAGTTGGGGCAACCAAATTAGAAATTATGTTCTCCATCCCTATCAACTCGTCAAAGACACTCGGACCGGTGTAGAAACCAGTGATACCACCGGCGTACTTGACGGAGATCTTGATGAATTTATTAGGGCAGAAATTCAGTTGTAACAATTGTCATTCACCCCCTCACAGGATATACTGGGGTAACTATGAGAAAACTGTCCATGCAAAATAGTGATACTGCTGGGGTAGAACCTGGTCAAACTGGTATTGACGATACTGGCTTCAATCATGATAATGATCTCTCGTCTGCTGCTTCTGAATCAACACAAGGACACACTTCTATGGCAAAAAAATCAGCTTCAAAATCACTGCTCATCTTGGCACTTATTGCGATCGTTGCTGGTGTTGCAACTGGATATGGTGGCTCAAGATTAACCGCAAGTGAAGGCTCAAGCGCTGGACTCGGCGAATCAAGTGAACCAATTCAAAAAGTCGCAGGTGATTCTGTCAAAAAAGGTGACGTATTTGGAAGTCAAAACACGGACTCATTCAAAGACACCGCTGAAGGCTATCTAGAAGAAGGCGGCATCGATGGCGAAGGTTCGCACAGCCTCCTCAGGCCTGGTGGTGAAACACAAACGGTCTATCTCACCTCATCTGTCACAGATCTCGATAAACTCGTCGGTATGGAAGTAAAAGTTTGGGGAGAAACCTTCAAGGGTCAAAAGGCTGGCTGGCTGATGGACGTCGGTCGGATCGAAGTTGTTGACACCAAGGGTACTCCTCCAACAGAAAAGTAAGCACTGCCCACTATGATCATTTTCGAAGCTGTCACCAAACAGTTTCCGCCTGACGATTCTGGAGTCATTGATGTCTCTTTTGAAATCGAACCAGGCGAGCTGGTCCTCCTCACCGGTCCTTCCGGGAGCGGTAAAACTACCCTGTTTAAACTTCTGCTCAAAGAGTATGTGCCTGGGTCTGGCGCAATTCAGTTTGAAGATACTGATGTGATGTCACTTTCTTCTGGACAAATTCATGATCATCGCCGCAAAATTGGCGTGGTATTTCAAAATTACCGTTTATTACCTGAGCTCAATATCTGGGAAAATATTGCGCTTCCGCTTTGGATTACTGGGCAGTCAGAAACAGAAATAGAAAATCGCGTTACCGATCTCCTAGAATTAGTTAATTTACCTGATAAAGCGCACCTTTTCCCGCATCAAATTTCTGGTGGTGAAGCGCAGAGAATCAGTATTGCTCGTGCGTTGGCAAATGCTCCTTCTGTGATTTTGGCCGATGAACCTACGGGCAATCTTGATGAAGAATCCTCTGCAGGAATTGCTAAATTACTTCACTCGATTAATGACCTTGGCACCACAATTGTGTTCGCGACACATGATCCAAAAGTGCTCTCGCTCCTTGCCGATCGACGCAGACTGCACATGAAAAACGGCAAACTTGTGCTTGATACGTACAAAAAGGACACAAAAGCAGACAAATCAGCTAAAAAACAACAAAATGAAGATAAAAGTGACAAAAAAACTACAGAAAAATTAAAAAATGATTCAAAAGATACTAAAAATAGTGAAAAAGCAGATTTAAAAGACAAAAAATCAACGGATTCAGATAAAAATGACTTAAAATCAAAGAAAATTGATCAAAATTCAAAATCTTCAAAGCGGTCAGAAGAAAATCTCGATGATGAAGACTTAGATGACGATGATCAGAACATTGAGGACGCTGACGACACACAAGACGAAAAGCCAACAAAAAAATCTGGTTTCTTCCAAAATTTATTCAGTAAAAAAGCAAAAAAGACCGAAGAAGCAGACTAAGTATGCGATCACTCAACAGTGCCCTCACCACCATTCGCCGTTCACCGTATCAAGCGATGGCTTCTGTCTTGCTTCTGGCGGTGACATTTTATGTGGCATATACTTTTAGTTTTTTCATGCTTGGTGCTAATAAAGTGCTGCAGCATTTTGAAACACGTCCCCAGATCATTGCATTTTTTGAACTCGAGGCAGAAGCTGATGATGTCAATGCTTTTGCAGAACAAATGCGCCAAAAATCATATGTTAGTGAAGTCAAAGTGGTGACCAAAGAACAAGCCCTGAGCATTTACCAGGAGGAAAATAAAGATGACCCACTGCTCCTAGAGCTCGTAACCGCAGATATCCTGCCAGCAAGTATTGAGGTTTCCGCCAATTCTATCGAATCGCTCCAGCAAGTGAAGGCTGATTTGGAAGGACTGCAAAATGTCGATGACGTTGTCTATCAAGAAGACATTATCGCATCACTCTCGAGTTGGACAGCGTCGATGCGAATGATTGGTATAGCTGCGGTGATTTTACTCTCGAGCATCTCATTTTTAATTATCTTAATTTTAATCGGTATCAAGGCTGTTCACCAAAAAATGGCAATTTCCATCATGCGCTTGATTGGCGCCACCAGATGGTTTGTGCGCCGACCATTCATAGTTGAGGGCGCACTCTACGGAATTCTCGGCTCCCTCCTCGGCTGGAGCGCCACCTACGCCTCACTCATCTATGCAACACCATGGCTCAACAATTTCTTAGGAGAAATTTCATTACTCCCGATTCCTATAGAAGTCTACCTAGTCCAACTCTCAATCGGTACTACTGCAGGGATGCTCCTTGGCGCACTCGCGGGGTATGCGGCTGTGCAGCGACTCCTTAAGGGTTGATATCAAGCGCCTGATACTAAGTTGTAGTTTGGAAACGTGTTTCATAAATTAAATTTCCTCAAGTACAAACATATCTCAGAGCTGACATCCAGGCGCATTTTTGCTACAGTACGTTCACCCATGAGAAAGCATGTTACATCACTTTTTATTTCACTTTTTTTGTTGCTTATGTCAATCCAGTTGGTGCAGGCTCAGGAGTGTGAGGAAATAAATTGCAATAGCGATGCAGATGACTATCTTGAGTGCGTTGATAGAAAAAAAGTCTGTCTCGAAGCAAAAATTTCAGAAATTCGAGATCAAAAGATCACCCTCAGCAACACCATTAGCCTCATAAATGGTCAAGTTGCGGTCCAGGAATTGCAAATCAATCAATCAGAGGCAGAATTGTCCTCTCTAGAACGCCAAGTAACCGAGTTGTCAGAACGAATTTCTGGTCTGAATGTCTCCCTCGATCGCCTAACTGACATGCTCATTGGCAGAATTCAAGCACAATACAAACGAACAACAGTCAGTCCACTCTTAATTTTGGCTCAGGCAAACACATTTCCACAGTTTTATTCTCAATTTCACTACCTCAAGCAAGCAGGTCAAAATACTGCAGAAGCCATGGGTCAAGCAGAATCTCAGCGCATTGCGTATGACGAACAAAAAGATTTAAAAGAAACGAAACAAGAAGAAGTTGCTGCAAAACAGCGGCAACTCGAGCAAGAGCAAGCTGCGCTGGTGGGTCAGAGACGAGACCAACAATATTTACTCCAAGAAACAGCCAGTAACGAAGCTCGCTATCAAGCAGAACTCCAAAAAACCCTCGCCGAAATCAACGCTATTCAATCTATTATTGCTGGCCAAGGTGATGAGCAAAAGGTTGGTGAAGTCTCTGGTGGGGACAAAATTGCTTCAATTATTGTTGGCGCTTCTACGTGCTCGACAGGAACTCACCTTCATTTTGAGGTTGCCAAAGGCGGGATTAACCTTAATCCTGCTAGTTATCTCAAGGCTATTGACGCAAATTGGAATAACCAGCCTGATGGCTCATTTGGGTTTGGCGGTGACTGGGATTGGCCGGTGAATAATGCAGCCAAAATTAATCAAGGTTACGGAATGACGTACTACGCTCGAGTAAGACGCGCTTACGGTGGTGCACCTCACACAGGGATTGATATGGCCAGTAAATCCAGTGATTATACGGTTAAAGCCGTACGTGAGGGAACGCTCTACAGAGGGAGTATCGCTTGTGGGGGTGGTCGACTGCGGTATGTGCGCGTTGCGCATAAGGATGGTGACTTAAGTACATACTACCTGCACGTAAATTACCTCTAGACGCGACGCTCCGCCTTACCCCTTCCTAAACCACAAAACCACCCGACTCGTCTCACGCACATACTTCTGATATTCTGGATCATCACCATATTTCTTTTGATATCGTCGCTCAAGTGGTGGAATACCAGACGCAAAAAGAAGTATTGCCATGATGGTTAGTGGGCTAATTATCACCGCCAAGTGCCAAAGTGAGCTCATACTTGAGAGCGCAACCACAAAAATTCCCCACCAACACACCATTTCACCAAAATAATTTGGGTGACGAGAATACTTCCAAAGCCCAGAATCCACCCATGCAGGTGAGCGTTTTTCTTGTTTATGTTGGAATTTTTGTATATCAGCAACTGTCTCAATAACCAACCCAATGCCCCAGATTACCATTCCTAGCAAACTAATGTTTCCAATCCCTTCAGAATTTTGACTTGAGAAAATAAACAGTGCCGGCATCAAAATAACCCAAGCCGCCACCGCCTGAAAAAACCAAAACTTAAAAAATTCCCAAAACTCATGCCGAAACTCATCGAAACGCGTATCACGTCCAATAACATGAATTCGATACGCTAAATACCCACCAAGCCGCACCGCCCACAGCAGCACCATCACTAACACCACCGCGTCAAGAAGTCCCCGCTCAGACACCCAAAAACCATACAGTGCCACTGTCGCGAAACTCAAGGCATAGCTAAAGTCGGTAAATTTGTCTGTTTGCTTGATGTAGGCAATAGCAAAAAGCGTCATGTTAATACCAAGACTGACCAACAGTGAAGTGATGATGAGTGAAATAAATAGTGACATATAACACTATATTACTTGACTAGACACAATTATCATAGCGCCATAATCGTACACATTCCTAACATACCCTATAACTATTGACAATCGGATTATACCCGCTATAATGATCCCAACTGCGCTACTTATAGTAATTTTTATTATCAACCGCGTAGTCAAGTAGTAAGACAAAAAAGGAGCACTATGAACAAACTTATCGTTGCCGCTCTGCTCATTTCAGCACTTATGGTCAGTGCTCCTGCACAGGCCCAAGCTGAAACCGATGCCACACAAAAGCAAACACTCGAACAAGAAATCGAGATTGAATGCGAAGTTGGCGCTTATGGCCAAACATCAAAATGTAAAGCCAAAGCAGAACAATTCGGTGAACAAGAGCAATCAATTAAGTTTCGTGAAGGCCAAGTCCTTGGGAAAACACACACTCCCGCTGACACAGCCCTCGATGCCCAAACCACTGCAACCGCTGCTGTAAGCATGTTGTCAGGCGTTGGCGCACTCGTCATCAAACGAAAATTGAGCTAAACCTCACTTTACTTGGCCCTTCGGCTTGAGTACCAAATTTACAAATCAAACCGCTCCTTAGGGGGCGGTTTTTGGTGTGATACCAATGTGAAAGTAGCTTACATGTTACTTGCGCTATTTTAAGTCCTTATAGTATTGACACTTGGCCGTTTAATGTCATAATAGAATAGATGTAGTTTGTGTTAGACAGCCTGATATAGCATCAGACACTGTAAGACACTAACATGCATCTTTCGATTTGCTCTTTAAAACACCTTCTCACTAAGGCTCATAAAACCACGCCTCCATCTCGAGGAAGGGACGCTGCGCACGAGTACTTCTTTTTCGTGTTTAGTGGCCCTTTCTTGAGAAAGGAATACACTTTGGAGGCAAAAAAATGATTTTTATGTTTTCGGTCATTGTAGCTGTCACCTCCCTTATAGGGCTCTATTTTTCCGCATGGAAGATTGCGCGAACGGGCGGATTGCTATGGTGGGCAACCACCGTAGCACTGTATCTACTTGCCGTTGAGGCCCTAGAATGGGTCGCTTTGACAACAAATCAAGTTCCCAACGAGGGTTGGGAAGCTTATTTGGTAATGGTCTTGGCCCCTGTTTCGGCGGCTGGACTCATAGTCTTGTTAGGACTCATAGGAGGTAATAATAAATAGAGCTACAGGCCGCTCCCCAAGGGGGGCGGCCATTTTTTTGACAAAAACGCACAATAATTTACATCTCCTTGAATCCCTGACATACTAGCTAAATGAATTCATCAGTAGAAACAAGTTCCTCCCCACCATCAGATCATCCAGATAAACAACTTGGTCCCATTAGTCGCGCACTCAACCTAATTAAGGTGAGTAGACGAGGTCTGTTTGGCCGCGCTGCAATAGGTGCTGCTGCCTACGCGACCGCTCGGCTAGGGATTAATCATGCTGAAATCGACCCTGTACTCGAATCCATGAATGAACGCCGTTTACGACTTAAAAAAGACTCATACACCCCCTTAGATCCATCTAAAATCATAAGTGAAGAAGCGAAACACCATTTTCTTAGCCTACTAGAAGAAAATACAACACTTTCAGAACAAAGAAAAAAAGCTATCGCTGTCCTCCTCCCTAGAGTTGCGCGCCTCGCTACGCTCTATTTTTACCCTCAAACTGAAACGCAAACAGAGCAAGATCAAGAGTTTCAAGAATATTTACAGGTTTTCATGGAACTTTTTCTTCAATATGCATCGCTGACCGATATCCCACCAGAAGCAGCCCTCATGGCATTCCAGATTTCCGGAGCAAATACCAACTCCATCAAGGCATACAATCTTGACGTCGTTGCAGAAACTGCTCGAGTTGGCACGGGTGTGGCTACAATTCTCATTGGTGAAAAAGCAGTTGCAGAACTCCTGGCATCTACCAGGCATATCTCAGACGGTGTTTATTACTCCCTTCCCCGAGCCGAAGGTCCCCAATCCATTGGTATTCATGATATTGAACTTATAGAAGTTGTAAAAGCTATTGCATATTTTAGAGATATGAACTCCCAAGGCTGGGGTACACTCTTCAAGCAAATCCATGCGCAAGCTCCTGAATTTCTCACCACTATGCCTGATCTTTTAGTCGAGTTTTATCGCTTCAATGCTAAATCTGAGCAGATTGCAAAAGATCTCGAGTCTACACAGTATCAATCGTTGCTTACTTCCCTTCAAAATCCAGAATTCTTGAGGAATTTTCTGACCGATTCAGAAACACGCGTCGATGGATATCAGTTTGTAAGAACAACGGCATATTGGTCACACGTGACAGAAATAAGTTATCAACAAGGCGCAAGTTCATACAGTTCTAAGCGCGAACTTATTGAAGAATTAGCGCTCCAAAAAACAATAGAAACATACAATTCACCAGAAGGCATCAAACATTTTGTGCTCGATCAATTCAGTAATCCTAAATTTATAAAATTACTTGATCAAAAGGCCAAAAATGGCGACGAACAAGCAGCCTCACTCCTACAAACTGCAAAAAAATTTAAAGAACAAGGCGACGAACTACTCCACATAACCAGAAAAACAGAAGCAACCGTGACGCAACTTGAGTTTTCTACGCAATTTCAGTTAAGGACAGGCATGATATATGCGCGATCAGTGTATGATTTGGGTCGTGAAGCAATCGAGACTCGCACTCAAGCTCAATTTGATCAAAATAACCCCAATCATCTCGCGTTTGCATCATTTATTGGACTTTCAAAGCGAGAAGCCTCCCCCGCCTGGGAGCTAACGGGTCACCGGCCGCTCCATAAGTCGACGCTTACCTTTGCTCCAGAACAACAGGTAATAGATAGTTTCTTTACGTTTCTTAATGAGGTGTATGTGCCTGTTGTGGGCTCGCACCCCGTTGATGATTTCAAGACATTTGCTAAATTATTTATGCACTTACTTGAAGAACCAAGTGCAGTGATTTCCTCTGGAGTACACCGTTTTGAGCTGGAAAATGACTCGCAGACCGCAAAACTCTTTAAAGCTGCAGAAAATTGGGGATTTTATAAAAAAATAATTTCGTACCCGCACTGCAACTGGATGCGGTGTTTAGAGTCGACGATTGGGTATGGGGCAGTAGCGGCCTGAGATCGAGCCATTTCACAAAATATCTCTTATAGTCCTATAGTATTGACACTTGGCCGTTTAATGTCATAATAGAATTGATGTAGTTTGTGTGGAACAGCCTGAAATCGCATCAGATACTGTTACATATAAATGAGCATCTATCGATTTAGCTCTTTAAAACACCTTTTCACTAAGGCTCATAAAACCACGCCTCCATCTCGAGAAAGGGACGCTGCACATGATGTATCTGCATCATCGTGTTTGGTGGCCCTTTCACGAGGAAAGGGAATAAAACTCTCATGGAGGAAACAAATGATTTTTTTAGTTTATTTTTTGACAGCAATTAGTACACTGGCATTAGTCTATATCACCATACAGATTGGCCTGCGACAAAATAGTTCTAAATGGTGGTTTGTAGCAATTGCCACATCTTTATGGTTTTCAATGATCAACATTGAAAACACAATTTTACAGGTTTCACCCGCCGCCGACGGCGGCTGGCTGGAAATTGTCCAAAAATTGACGCCAATCGTAATATCTGTTGGCGTGGCGTTTCTTAGTCTGAGAAGAGGTGAAAAAAAATAGAGCTACGGCCGCTCCCCAAGGGGGGCGGCCATTTTTTTGCTCAAAAACACTTTTAATACATCCCATAGTACATTCTAATACTACTTCCTGTATAATTATCCTGATGAAGTTTGCACAAAACGATCCTGACATTTGCGTCAAAAGTCGTGGAGTTTGAGCTTGCATCATCTATCTGCTATTTAACATTTCACCTCTGGACCTCCAAACGATCTCTCGAAGAGGGGAGCTGTGCGCATTACGGTGCGTAGAGCTTCCCTCTTCGGAGGAGATTATTCGAAGGAGGTAGCTATATGCTATCAATTTTTAATCCAGAGAACTGGCCTTATTGGTTTGGGCTCTGGACAGGGGTGATGTGGTGGCTCGTTTGTGCCACCATTTTTACCAAAGAAAAAAGAGGTAGGTGGTGGTTTATTCTCATACTATCGTACGTTGCTGGTTTCGCAGCGACATATGGTCTGGGATTGAGCGCTACGACCGCGATGACCGCCAGTACAAGCAACCTACTAATAATGGGGCTACAACTACTTGGACTGGGACTTTTTTCTTGTGGCATAGCAGGGGTCGTACCTCTTGCAACCATATTTGGTACTTGGGTCATACACAAGGTACCAAAAGGAGGTGTGATTCGCAGATAGAACTAACAGACCGCCCTCTCTCGAGGGGGCGGTCATTTTTTTGGTCAAGACATTTCTCTTTAACATCCCATAGTATTGACTTATAGACCTAGAGGTGATACGCTTATATACACTGTGAGCACACGGTTGGAGACAACCAATT
Source organism: Patescibacteria group bacterium (assembly GCA_041747555.1). Classification (GTDB taxonomy): domain Bacteria; phylum Patescibacteriota; class Microgenomatia; order UBA1400; family PJMF01; genus JBGTEY01. The sequence goes on along the minus strand of JBGTEY010000007.1, from coordinate 71,100 downwards.
CGCCTCCATCTCCCCAACCAAACAACAAACGTTGTCCCCATCCGCCTGCTCGCAACCCTCACCCAGATATTGCATCTGGTGTTGAGTCGCGCGCGTAGGACGCGATGCACACGCATCGCCGCTCTTTAACATCTGGTAAGGAAAAAGGATTGATCAAAGGGACTTCCTTCGGCAATTCGGTAGACTCGTCATGTACTTGAGGAAACTGGAGTTTATGACGAGTCTACAGAAAAACCAAAAGGAGGTGTAAATGACTCAAGGCCTAGCCGGGCGTTTGGCAGACGGGGTGTGATTCCCTGACTCAAGTTCAATACTTGGGGTTTCATTAGAAGACAACAATATTCTGAAAAAGGAAAAAAGTAAGAAAATGAAACAAATAGTGAAAAAAATCGCATTTTTAGTGCTACTTTTGGGTTTAATTGCACTGCTTGCAGGCGCAACTCGAACTCAAACAGCCCAAGCTGAAACAGTAGGTGGGCTCAGCTGTACCTCAACTGCTGTCGTCAAACAAGGGACTATCAACAGCTTCAATTTCACCGTCGAGTGCGATGGGGATGTTGAAGGTTTCCTTGATTTTGGAGACGGTACTGGCACCGGGCTTAGCGTTCCTCCCGGAACGACAAGCCATGACTACAGCTACACGCCTGGTGGTATCATGGAGTACAACACATTCTTTACTGTAGGAAACAGCACGTTTCACTACAAAGTTGTGATTGACGACTCCCCCCCAATAAACAACTGCACAACCGTCACTTCTCAGGGTCAAGCTGTTAACCATATCGTCATCAATTTTAACTGCTCCCCAACCACCAATGGGTGGGGAAATGTTTCTTTTGGAGACGGAACGGAAACAGATGTGGAATTTACTAATGGCTCAGCACAAACGAGTCACTGGTATTCCTACACCCCGGGAGGTACCAAAAGCTTTGACGGACTACTGACACTTGGTAGCCAAAGCTTCCCCTTCGAGATCACGATAAGCGATTAATTCCCCAACTTACCAGAACTCCTCCCCCGCACGCCAGCCTAGCCTCGCGCTAGGCAAGTCGTAACGGCGAGGATCCCACCGGACCGGAGCTTGAGCAGGTGCCTAAAAACACCTGTGCCCCTAAAAAAGGCTTAACTCAACTCCGGTCCACTCTGGTTTCCCTTCCCAGGCAAACCAGCACCACAAATCAACCAATAAACCAAGCAAAATAGACTGATTTAGCCTGGATAACCCATTTTTACATCCCATAGTATTGACAAGTTAGTTATACAGTGATATAGTTATTCATAGTGGTACTCAATGAGTACGTACATTAAATAAAAAACTGTCAGTCGCTCTTCAAACCCCGACCCCATTTCATGAATTTTAGAGCGACACCAAGCTGCGTAGAGCAGTGGTTGTAAGTTTTGAAGAGCGATACAACCACTGCCCTGCTCAGCTCACTTGCCAGCTCGGCATCGCGCCGATGTTTGGCGAAACGGGACAGAGCAGCGTTTAAGCTTCGGCTTAAACAAACAAATTGACTGAATTGAACTTCGGTTCGAAACAGTCGATCTTTAACAGGCTACAGGGAATCACGCGTATTAAGTTACGAGTGATGAATGTATTTATAGTGTTTTTTATTACAAAAGGGTAAATGCACGTTCATGTTCTCCTCGCGGAAGGGGCATTAGGTGTGTGATCAAACGATCGCACGTCTGGTACCCCTTCCGCCCCGCTTTGATGCTAGACGATCCGCGGTTTTCGCGGAAGGAAAAAATGGCCGGATGGTATCCGGCACGTCAACTTTGGTCGCCACCATGATCTCGGCGACCATGTTCATCAATTGTCAAGGAGGCAAAAAAATGAACGCAAAAGTAAACCTGGCGATTAGCTTCGCCCTTCTCTCTTTTTTCTTGGTACTGGCAATGGTTGGTCTGTGGTTCTGGAATGAAAACCAGGCAGAGGCCAACCCTGCAATCACGGAAAACCGTGTAGCAGTTAATGATTTGTACCAAAGGGTTGCCGAGCTTGAGAAAATCGAGCCGACAACCGGCCCACAAGGCCCTCAGGGCCCTCGCGGTACACAAGGCGTTGCAGGTGCCGACGGTGAAGATGCTGACACTGAGGAGATCGTCGCCCGTATCATTACGGACACGGAATTCTTAGAGGATGTTTCAAACCAAGTGGCGCTTGCGCTAACCCCCGCACAACCCTCGACCGAAACCACTGAAAGCTCAAACGGCATTCTCGGTGGTATTCCCAGCTCCCTTGAGGAGTATCGGGATCAAGTAGAGGAAGCGAGAGGTCTGGAAACTGAGGTGAAGGTTGAGAATGGCGTAAAAGTCACGACCACGACCGACACAAACGTTACAACTAGCAGTTTACCTGCTGCCGCTCAGGTAGCAGATGTGAACGGCTGGTATGTCGAGTATTTCGAGGGTGCAACCCTCCAGATGCTCGGACAAGGCTCAATCCCTTGGGCAGCCTTCCCCACACTGGATCCCCCCCTGTGGGTTGAGTTCCCTGACGTAGACAACCCCGAAGCCGATTTTCCGGCCGAATGGGGTATGTACTACGCACAGGACCAAACTCAATTCTGTGGGGCGGCTAATGACCAGTGTGATTTGGTAGTTGCGGGCGAGCATTACACGCTCGTAACAGGGTCTTGGTCCTTAGACGGGCTGGGATCTTGTGTAACTACTGAAGATCAACCCTTGGGTTGCGCGTTGCTCATCGTAAATGTGGGCTACGCTTCGGCCGAATTTACGGGTACCCTGGATAACACTTTCATTGTCACTGGCAATTATTTCCATGGGGATCACCTCCCCGAGGCAATTACTGCCGTCATGGCCCACGCAACGTGGAACATGACAGATGGTGTCAGTGAGTTAAACCCAACGGAACTCGCGAATGCGGGAGGCAACTGCAGCTTTATTGAAGGTTGTCTCGGTGTAAATAATCAGTTTTTCGTGACGTCAGGTATCGAAGTCCTGATTCACGGAGAAGTCGATTACGAACGCCCTACCCCCTAGGCCTCTATGAGGTACCAGGTGACGGCCTAAAAGCCGTCACCTGGTTAGTAACAAAACACCACTACAACCCTGTAGCCTGGTGTTCTGAGCTCATCTCCAAAAAGAGGTGGTCTCGGAACACCAGGCTTGCTCAATGCTCACGCCACAAGGCGCTGGACAATCTACTTCAATAGAAGCAGACCCAGCACAAGGCACAAAGCAACGAGCATCCGGTGTCTGTACAAAGAAAACAGAAAGAAAAACATGCAAAATAATACAATACCCACCCTCATCATTGGTTTGATTTTCGCTGGTCTCGTTGGTTTTGGTCTTTACCTCTACCAAATGCAGGTCAATAACGAAGCTCGCTACCAATGTGCCCAGAGTTCGCGCTATCTCACCAGAAGTGCAGATGGAGTCGAAGTCTGGTACCCAGTAGCCGACATGTATACAAAATGTCTTAAAGATAAGGGGTTATAACCAATCTCAAGAGAGATTGTAGAAAGGCACTATGCCAAAATACCCAAAACTATCATCACTGTCCCTGTTTTTCCCTGCCTACAATGAGCAGGAGAATATCGGGCCAGCAGTCAAGCAAGCGCTTCAGGTCTTGCCAACCATTGCCAAAAAATACGAGATTATCGTAGTCAATGACGGCAGTACCGATGAAACTTTTCATCGCGCTAAGGCCTTGGCTAAAAAATATAAAACCGTTCGTGTCATTTCCCAGAAGAATCTTGGGTACGGTGGCGCGCTCAAACGCGGCTTCAAGACCGCCAAGTATGACTGGGTATTCTTTACCGATAGTGACTTGCAGTTTAACCTGCGAGAACTCGGTAAATTTCTGAAACATTCCCAGCATAATGACATGGTCTTAGGATTCCGCAAAAATCGCGCAGAAGGCTTCAAACGAGCCATGCTCGCGAAAATGCTCAAAATCTGGAGTCGTGTACTGCTTGGATTCCCAAGCAACATCAAAGACACCGACTGTGCCTTTAAATTAATTCACAAAGACGTCCTGCGTGCTATCGAGCCGCTCTTCTCTGACGGAGCTATGATCTCTACAGAATTGCTGCTCAAGGCATATCATGCAGGCTTTCACTACGAACAAGTTGGGGTGACCCACTATGAGCGTCGTTTTGGAAATCCAACTGGATCTAATCTGGGAGTGATTTTCAAGGCTGTGCGTGAAACGTTTATGTTGAGAGCACGGTTGATTAAGCGAGCCATGATTCAGGCAGTAGCGCAAGCCTAATACTCAGTTCTCCAGATGAGGTATACTAAAACGCATGGATGAAAAATCTGGGCGATCTACTGTACTACCCGAACGAATATCGCGAAGAAACGCACTTAAATTACTCTTTGGAAGTGCATTAGCTGGTCTGTTGGGCACTGGCTGTGGATTTGATAGAAAAATCTCAATTCCTACACCAGAAGTAACGCGCACGCCACCTAACCTGGAAATTATAGTTGACGTTTCACAGCTTGAAGAAGTGCCAATCCCTGAGCTCACCCATTACCCCGATACGCATACGAGCGTCATTCCAAATCCATCTAATCCTAATCAGGCTGAGGTGTATTTTTCTGCGGGCACTCGTGGATATCGCGCTGAATGGGATATTTCTAAAGAAGGAGCGATTGAGCAAATTACTGATCCTGTCGTGATCACGTCACCTAACTATGAACAAACATCAGGGTACGGAAGATTGCGCTACTCAGCGATCAGCTCTGTTGTCGCGCCTACCCCAAATATTCGCATTGGCTTCGTCCATCAAGAATTTCATGGTGATAATGGTAGTTTTCCCTTTCATGCTCAAATTGCCATTACCATTTCCTCAGACAGTGGGCAAACTTGGAGCGAAACACAACCGATTATCACCGCCCCATTTCCCGATGAAGAGCCAACTGCAGTGAGTGGAGTTGGTCAGCCCTCAGCCATAATTATTGGTCCATACGTCTATGTCTATCACACTGAGTGGGCAGCTTCTATGCATTCGATACAAATAAAACGCGCATTAATTGATCAAGTGGACCAACCCGATGCCTGGGAATCGTTCGAATCACAACTAGAGCTTGAGCCTGGAGTCGTTGATGGAGTACATGAGGCATATAAATCTCTGGCGGGAATCCAGTATGTGCCAGATCAAGATTGCTATCTCCTCAGCTTCGAATCAAGTAATGGATTTTATAGTTGCACCTCTGTATATGGCATTACCTGGACCCAACCCAAGCAAATGCTTTCCTTCCCAACTTCACACGACCAACGCAAAGAAGGCGACGTTTGGTATAGCTATCCCACGCTCGTCCCAACGTCCGAGGACGGCACGTCTGGAATCTTGCTCTGCAGTCAGGGAACATGGATGGACGAACCACACAAAATGGTTAAAATGCCCTATACTGTACAGACTGCATGAAAGTCCTGTCCAGATTTTTCCGTTTTCTAAAGGGTGAGATACCGTTGATGGTGTTGTTTTTTATTGCGTTTATTGTGGCAGTGCGTAATTTTGATGGTTCTACTTGGCTGACGGGCTGGGATACGCTGCATCCAGAATTTGATTTTGCACTGAACTTCAAGCGACTTTTGTTTGGAGTCTGGCGCGAGGATCAAGGTCTTGGAGCGGTGGCGGCTCATGCGCATATGAGTGATTTACCGCGGGTGGCTATCTTGTGGCTTTTGTCTCTTATTGCACCGATTTATACGGTAAAAAAAATATATGTATTGATTTGTCTGGTGCTCGGGCCGATTGGGGTGTTTCAATTGGTTCGTTTTGCGTTGCAAAACTATGCGAAGACTTCTAGAAAAATTGCCGAATTGTCGGCGCTCGTTGCTGGGGTTTGGTATATTTTTAATCTGGGAGCGGTCCAGCATTTTTATGTGGTGTTTGAAATGTTTGCGGTGCAGTATGCGGCGATTGGGTGGTTGTTTTATTATGCACTGAAATACTTGGAGGATCGCGACAAGCGGACGCTGTTGTATTTTGCGGTAGTGAGTCTTTTGGCAGCGCCTATGGCCTATGCGAGTACGCTGTGGTTTGCGTTTGCAGGGGCGTTGGGAATGACGGTGGTGTTTCGGGCAATATTGACGAAATCTTTGAAACGTTTTTGGAGTGCTACACAAGTTGGAATTGTGTTGGTGATGACAAATTTATTTTGGTTACTGCCTAATTTTTATTTTTTATTTTCTGGGGCTTCTGCAAATCCCAAAAATGCACATATTAATGAATTATTTAGTACAGAGGCATTTTTGCAGAATAAAGCGTTTGGCACTTTTGAGCATTTACCGCTGTTGAGAAATTTTTTGTTTAATTGGTCGGTGTATGACAACCAAGAACATGCGTTTGGTCCACTACTCGAGCCTTGGATTACGCATCTGGGAAGATTTGGGGTAAGTGCTATTGGATTGCTCGTGGCATTGACGGTGCTCCTCTCTTTTTCAATAGTATTGTTAAAAAAATGGCGTGCATTGTTTCTGATTGTCCCAGCTTGGGTATTTTCTGTATTTATGTTGATCAATGAAAACCCACCATTTACGAGCATTTTTAATTTTTTAAGAACTAATAACAGCTTTTTTGAGGAAGGCTTGCGGTTTCCGTTTACAAAATTTTCACTGGTATTTATGATTGCGACAGCGCTATTGCTAAGTGTATCCACTGCATTCTTACTCACAGGGATTAAAAAAATTGAGAAAAAATCTGATGCTGTGCCTGGTAGTTCGCTGGTTGCGGGTATTTTTGTAGGTATGCTTATGTACTTTGGATACCCGCTGCTGTCTGGAGAATTGATATCGCCCAAACTTCATAATGACATTCCGCAGAGCTACAGCACGCTCTTTGAGTTCATGAAAACTCAACCTGAGGAAAGTCGGGTCGTGCAGTTACCAATGCAAACGCTCCATGGCTGGGATTATATGTCTTGGGGATATGAAGGCCCAGGATTTATTTGGTTTGGGTTACCACAAGCGACGGTCGTTCGAGATTTCGACCGATGGAACGCTACCAATGAAACACTGTACAAACAACTTTCAACCAATTTGTACGAGCTAGATGCCGAAGGATTTAGAACTACTGCTCATCAATATGATATTGATTATTTTGTGCTTGATGAGAGTATCATTGCCCCGCAACGGCGGTCGCAATCGGTAGTGTGGATTTCTGGGAGCAAGACACTCCTGGCAGAGATTGGAGCACGGCCTGTTTGGTCTGAGGATTTATTGACTGTCTATCAGCTACCAAGCTCTGAACAAGGTGCAGTTTCAATTCCTACTACCGTGACGGTAGTTGAATCTGATACCGAGTTTACTCGATTTGATCCTGTTTCTGCTACTCTTGGGGAATATCGCCAGCCTTTTTTTTCCGAAAAAGCTAGCACATTTCCGTTTTCAAAAATTACCGAACATCGGGTAGCACACACCTTCGATAAATCGGGTGATTTACTTCTCAATGCATCGAGTGAAATATCTGTATCTGACGATCTCGTGGTACCTGCACTTGAAGCTGGGACGATGGTCTATCCTGTGGCAACTGCAGCCGTGACTGCTTCTGGAATAGAAATCACCTTCTCCCCGCTTGCCCTAGTGAAGCAAGGAGAAAAAACCTATCCCGTTGGCCACCTTCCTAGTCTTGAAATACAGACTGCGGAACCAATCTCTGCTGCACAGATCACCATAGGTGATACACAATTTACGGTTACTACAGATCAGTCTGAAACTAAGCAACTAAAAGGACTGCAAGTCGGTGAGTCCGTTTCTGTGATGGTTGAGTTACCAGTAAGCGGAATTCTTTCGCAAGATTTTGCAGGCACAATATGGAATGACCTCATCAGTGAGCAGCGGTTTGCACTTGATACTTCAGGAACTGGATCACTTGAATTACTATTTGCGCCCCTTCAAAGAAATAATATTTTGGCTAACTTTGCACAAATTACACCGCTTAATTGTGATTTGTATCAACGGGGAAATATTTCTGTTGGCAAAGATCGGATTCGGTCTGCACTTGTTTTATCTTCAGAAGATAACGGTGCAGTATGTCTCGGCTCGACCGTCGAATTGCCGGGTACGCAAATTATTCGCATGATCGGGTACAACGACGTGGGTAGGAGTCTTAAGTTATATCTCGAAAATAATAATAATCAGCGACTTGAGCTAGAACATTTGGGTAGTGGGGGTGATTTCGATGAAGTGTTTACTATACCCAATTGGGGAGGAATGTATGCCGGTTCATATTGGGCATCGGTTGAAAATCGTTCTGTAGCGGGTGAGGATTCAGTGAATACGCTCCTCGTAGCAGAAAGCTACTCACTCCCAGTTACTCTAGAGTACTTGTCTGGGATTAGACTTGAGCCAGCAGCAACTGTCGAGCACACGACAACGGCAGTGGTAAACACTTCCCAGAAAATTACTCCAACTAGATATTCAGCCGACGTTCAAATAGATCCCGTGTCAGAAACCACACTACTACTCTCTCAATCGTATGATGCTGGCTGGATTGCATTTTCCGGATTTCAATTCTGGCGACCGTACCCTCATACAGTTGCCAATGGTTGGCAGAATGCTTGGGTGATTTCACCAGGAGCTGATGATGGCGCGCAAACAGTAACTATTACAATGCTTTTTTGGCCGCAGTACTTGGAACTAATAGGTTTGTTGGTATTGCCAATTATTTTTGGATGGTTGATTGTGGCTACCAGACAACAACCTGTAACCCTGCCACGCACCCACCTCTCTCGATCTCGTGAAGTGCAACAGAATGTGCGCAAAGTGTTGGGATAAATTTTCTTTATACTCACACTTCCGGATAGAAGCGCTCATTTTTAGTTACTGTCAGCTGAGTGTAAGAATTCCTTGTCATACTCAGCACATGCTCTGGAAAATCCTGTATTGGCTGACAGCTTGTGCGTTGTTCATGATACTAGCTGTTGATCATGCACAAGCCGCCATCATTATATCCGAGGTAGCCCCCGCACCCACAGCCGGACCTGAATGGGTCGAGCTCTATAATAGCGGACCAGAGGTCGTTGACCTGACCGAATGGTATCTGGAGGATCATCTGGCAAGTCCTGCACGAATTTTTGATTTTGCGCATGATGTCTCTCAGCCAGATAAGTGGCTGCTATCTCCCAATGCATTTTTTGTAGTGTCACTCAGTTCTGCGAAACTAAATAACAGTGGAGATGGTGTGACACTCTTTAACAGCGAATATCAACTAGTCGCCTCGATGAGCTATTCAGGCTCAACTCCGGGAAAAACCTGGAGTCTTACTGCATCTGATTTTGAAAACTACTTCGAAACCGACCCTAACCCATTTCATTTTGCGTCACCTCTTCCTTCTCCCAGTCCATCGCCATCACCAACTCCGACAACAACACCACCACCCACTCCATCGCCAACACCCAGTCCCGCCTCACAGAATCTCGATTCTTCAACAATCTCCCTGACTTCATACCATCCTTGTCCTCCCAGTGGTGAAAAGGAATGGCTATCACTCAACTATACTGGACCAGCACTCCACACCTTCAATGACTGGATCATAACGGATGAATCAGGAAACACCCGTACGCTTGCAGGCACACTCGTTCCTAATCAGAAAACAAAACTAGATTGGTCGGGAGCTCTACTTAATAACTCCGGAGACAGTTTTGCAGTACACACCGCACAATCTGAGTTGATCGCGTCAGCTGCCTACCAAACGTGCACTGGAGAAATCTTTACTACCCATGTCCCTGATTCGGTCGCCACCAGTTCTGCCACAGTATCAGGAAATAGTTTCGATTCACCTAGTTCAAACAGCCAGTCAGATACCAAGCTCCCTCGAACACTCTCAAAATCTACCTTTGCCCGCGACTACCAAAAGTATAGTGCCCATCTAACTCCACCCACAACAGACAGCTACTCACTCACTCAGGATGATTTAACTACTTCTTATGAAAAAATATGGATCAAACGCGAACCCTCACTCCTCGGTATCCAAAGTGTTATACTTGGTGGGTCGCTCCTGCTTGCAAGCGCAGCAATACTACTCTATCAACCAACTCAAAATCGTAAAAAAACGTTGCCAGCCCTATATGTCGAAACACTCACCTAGCAAATCTTCAAATCATTCTCCAATCCTAATCTCAACATCTTTGAGAACCATACTTTCTGCATACCTCCCCCCAATTGCGTGGGCAGCCCTCATATTTTTTCTTTCTTCTCAGCAAACGCTCCCTGGCCCGTCAGTTTCCGCTCTCGATTATCTGTTTAAAAAATCAGCACATATTTTTGTCTACTTTGTACTAGCTTGGCTTTTGCAACGAGCACTACATATCTCAACTTCACTCAAACCAAAAATAATTGGACTCACCAGCCTTTTGATCTGCCTCTTCTATGCAGCTTCAGATGAATACCACCAATCTTTCACGCCCGGTAGATTCGCGAGTATCTACGACGTCGGTTATGACATGATTGGTGCATCGCTATCAGTTATGATACGATCAAACGTATTCAAAACAAGCAGATGATTCAAATTACAGGTGGACTGAGTCTTTACACCTCACCCACAGTCGCTATAATGCCAGTCTCAACGGTCTTTTTTTACTAATAGCACATAATCTTTTTAGAAAGGATTAATGACCAAATCACAACTCATCGCCATCGTTGCCAAAAAAGCTCACCTCACCAAACGTGCAGCCACTGAAGCAGTCGAAGCACTTTTTGATGAAATTATCAGAGCCCTCCAAAAGGGTGAAAAAGTTGTCATATCAGGCTTTGGCACGTTTTATGTCAGCGGTGTAAAGGACAAAGAAGTCGTACCGTTCGGCAATGAGAAGAAACGCCAGATCATCAAAGGCCACCGAGTTGTCAACTTCCGCGTAGGTAAACCTCTCAAGAAAAAAGTTTGGTAAAGCTATAGCTTTTCTTATTCAATAAAAACGCTACGGCAGTTTTTTGTGGCTGACGCAACCTACCGTTTCAACCACCCGATATTCCCTGGTACAATACGCTTCTGATGCAAAAGTATTGGTTGGTGTTTTTCTCTAGTTTTCAGGATGTACTAACGTATCGCGCAGACTTGTTTTTGAGTACCTTTAAGTACGCTGGCATGGTTTTGATGATGACGTTTGTATGGCTGGCTGTTGAATCCAGCAATCCAGGGAGTACCTTCTCACAATCTGAAACCATCACCTACTTTGTGTTTTCTGCGATGCTTTATAGTCTTTCAAATATGCATCCTTGGTATATCGAGGACGACATTCGATTGGGACATCTCACCAAATATTTAGTTAAACCAATTTCTCCACTTGGGTACTATGTGTCATTCGAGACTGCTAAAGTTGTCGTTGAAACGCTGATGAAGGTGGTCATACTTTTACCCGCTCTCATCTTGCTCAATGCCTGGACGCCTCCATCACTGCAGCACATACTTCTTGCAACAGTCTTTGCGCCCCTGATCTTTCTGTTTTCTTTTACTTTTTTGAGTTTAATTTCAATTTTCACATTTTGGTTTACTGAAATCTATTCGCTCCGCTGGGCGCTTACCAGCACAAATCGTTTTTTGGCCGGGACGCTGATTCCAATTTCATTTTTTCCGGAAGCATTTCAGAACGTTTCATTTTACCTACCATTCCAACATCTTGCATTTACCCCAATTAGATTACTCCAGGGTGAAATGACTGTACCTGTTGGTTTACAAAGTCTCGGAATTCTAGCTGTCTGGTTAATCGTATTCACCCTCCTTAGATCATTTATATGGCGTCAAGGATTGAGGCACTTTGAGGGCACTGGATTATGAGAAAAATTACCCGCTATACGTCACTTGCATGGAATTTTTTCGTTTTCAGCACCAAGTCCCTTATGGAATATCGACTAAATTTTATCTTACAAATTCTGCATGGACCGGCATATGTAGGGATGATGTACGGCATTCTATCTCTTGCATTTGATCGCGCTGGGGAGCTTGGTGGTTGGTCAAAAACTGAAGGAGTGCTCCTTTTCCTTTCATTTCAACTACTCTATGTCATTGGAATCGTGGTTTTTCTCAAAGGAGTGCGCCACTTTTTGTGGGAAGGTTTACGCAGAGGTGATCTGGACATGATGCTGACCAAACCGGTCAACACTCAGTTCATCGTCACCTTTAGCAAACCTGACGTACAACAATTACCACTTCTAGCAGCAATCACTGTATTTTTTGTGAGGCAAGTTTGGGTGATGCAAGAGCTTTTTACACTACAGAGTGTGCTGTTATTTGCGGTTTCATTTACGCTTGGACTAATACTTATGTATTTATCAAGCTCCACACTTATGACGCTGGGTTTTAAAATGACTCGCGCCTCACAAGTGATTGAATTTTTTGACAAAACTTCAGACTTTGCCCAATACCCCACATCAATTTTTCCGGTCAGTTTGCGGTGGTTTGCATTTACTTTAATTCCAATTGCATTTTTTGGCTATGTGCCCACTTCTTTTTTGCTGGGCAAGGAGATCTGGTGGTTTCTCCCGAGTGAAATTTTACTCATGGTAATTCTTTTTTTTATCAATCAAAAAGCCTGGAAGGAAGGCCTTAAACACTATAGCTCTGCTAGCTCTTAATTACTTTCAGATCAAACGTTCGCATGCGATCAGTAGTGGTACAATAAAAACCTATGTCATCTTCAGCTATCTCTGTCAAAAATCTCAAGAAGTACTATGAGGTCTATCAAAAACAACCGGGACTCATGGGTTCTATCACCTCACTCTGGAACAGGAAATACGAAACGGTCAAAGCAGTAGACGACATTTCTTTTGAAATCGAACCCGGTGAAGTCGTCGGATTTATCGGTCAAAATGGCGCCGGCAAAACCACCACACTCAAAGTCTTGTCAGGCCTTCTCTATCCCACCGCAGGTGAGGTGAGCGTACTTGGCTACAATCCTTGGGATCGCCAGGCAGCATTTCAAAAGCAATTTTCATTAGTCATGGGTCAAAAAAACCAACTCTGGTGGGATTTGCCTGCTATGGAGACTTTTTTACTCAATAAAGCTATTTACGAAGTCCCTGATTCAGTGTTTAAGAAAACACTCGACAAGCTCGTCAATTTACTCGATGTATCTGAAGTACTCAACGTCCAAGTCCGCAAACTTTCACTTGGCCAGCGCATGAAGTGCGAACTAATTGCCGCACTCCTTCACAACCCTCAAGTGTTATTCCTCGATGAACCAACGATCGGTCTTGACGTGATTATGCAAAAAACACTCCGTGACTTTATCAAACAGTACAATAAAGAATTTAATGCAACAATTATTCTCACCAGTCACTACATGGATGATGTCAAAGAACTCTGCAAGCGTGCCATTATTATAGACACAGGCCATAAAATTTTTGACGGCGCACTCCAAGACATTATCGATCGTTACGCACGCAATAAAATTTTATCTGTAGTCTTTAGCAAACCAGTCACCAAAACTGATCTTAAGCCTTTTGGGATTATCAAGGAATTTACAGAAGATGGATCTGCATATACCGCAACTCTCCTGGTAGACCGAACTGACGCAACCAAAGTTGCGGGTAATTTGCTCAAAAAACTCCCCGTGCAAGACCTCAATATTGAAGAACCCCCTATTGAAGCAATCATTAGAGAAGTCTTTTCTAGTAGTGATGGCGTAAATGGTTCGAAAGCAAAATAATACGTAATGCGAAAGTACGCAAATCTCTTCCTGATTAACTGGCAAAATGGGTTGGTCTACCGCACCAGTGTGCTATTATGGCGGTTTCGACAACTGATGAGTACCCTGATGGCACTCACCGTTTGGCAAGTCATTTACCAAGGCACTACCGATACACTTGGCTACACCCAAAGTTCGATGATTACGTACGTTTTTTTGGCAAGCATGCTGCAGTCTGTGGTACTGTCATCGGCACTGATGGGATTAGCAAATACTATTTACTCTGGGGAATTTAGCAATCAGCTACTCAAACCCGTTAACATGTATGGATACTTAGCGTCACAAGAAGCCGCTGATAAACTAAAAAATTTCTTTTTTCTGATTCTTGAATCGTTAGCACTGTACTTTCTGTTTCTGCCACAATTAGTACTGCCTTCACTGATCAATGGCTTATTTTTTTTGCTACTCACAGGCGGTGCGATTGTGCTTAATTTTTTGATTACATTGCTCTTTGGTGCGATTGGTTTTTGGAGTCCTGATACGTGGGGACCCCGATTTATCTTCTTTATGATCGTAGATTTCACCGCTGGCAAGCTATTTCCGCTTGATATTTTCCCAGAATTTATTCAAAAGATTATTTTTCTGACGCCATTGCCATTCTTCACCTTTGTACCGACGCAAGTATTTTTAGAACGATTCGATACCACAACCGCACTTCAACACACAATGACACTTTCATTCTGGATCGCGATACTTTGGCTCATGGTCTGGTATATTTGGAAAAAGGGTATCAAGAACTACAGCTCCGCAGGTCACTAACATGATTAAAACACTCAAAAAATACTGGACCGTGTGGTCAATAACTGCCATTAACGCTTTTCAGGAAGCGTTTGTGAACCGTGGATCAAATCTGCTGTTTATGCTTGGTAAAACTATTCGATTTATCATGACGCTGGTGTTTCTCTATATTATTAAAGAAAATGTTACAAGCTTTCAGGGGTATACGACTGATCAGTTGGTGGTATTTTTCCTGACATATACGATCGTTGATACAATCGCACAAATTTTTTATCGGGGTGTCTATTTATTTAGCAATTTAGTACGCGATGGGAACTTTGATTTTTATTTAGCAAAACCAATCAGTCCATTGTTTCAAGCGCTCACTGGAAAACCAGATGTCAATGATGCGCTCTTCTTAATTCCAACCGTAGCGGCGTGTGCGTGGATTATTTCTCAACTCACGGTAACACTGACCCCAGTCTCACTTTTTTTGTTTGGTGTTCTCATGTTTAATAGCTTGCTCATTGCTACTTCACTCCATATTGTAGTGCTAGTTGTAGGAATTTTGACTACAGAGGTAGATGGGGTAATTTGGCTGTATCGAGACATGATGCAACTAGCGAGATTCCCCGTGAGCGTCTATCTTGAGCCGATTAGACTTGCACTTTTTTTCTTAATTCCTGTTGGAATGATGGTGACGGTACCGGCTGAAGTATTGATGAATGTCACACCCTCTTACAGCATTTTGCTCGCGTTTGGAGTCGGTGTTGGATCCCTCCTAGGCAGTCTCTGGCTATGGAAATGGGGACTCAAACAATACTCAAGTGCAAGCTCTTAAAAAAAGTTTCAAAAACTGAAAAAATAAAAGAATTTCTGGCCAGATTATCGTTTTGGTGACTGTCTCTTGCGTCGAGCTTTTCCACCCGTACCGATTTTTCGTGTTTCTTTCATGCGATCGTCTCTGGTGAGAAGACCTTTTTCTTTGAGAGAAGGTCTCAAATCTGGGTCAAAAGCGATTAATGCACGAGCAATTCCATGTACCATGGCATCGAGCTGTGCAGACATTCCTGATCCATTGACCGTGACTCTGACAGAGAATTTACCTTTAGTCTCTGTAACTACGAATGGTTCCATGTATCGAACTGCAGCATGTGGGATGGTGTCAAAATAATCACGAGCCAGCTGGTTGTTCACAATAAAATCACCTTCGGATTCATAGATTCTGACTCGAGCGGTAGCAACTTTACGTCGTCCAACTGCACCAGTGTAAGTACCGGTTGGCACATTAAGATTTGCCAATGGATCTGCCTCATGAGCTCGAGCTTGTCGCTGCGAGGTATTGGCTTTTTTGATTATTTTTTTGACTTTTTTATTCTTTTTGCTTAGTTTAAGTGCCATAGTGATCCTTATTCTGCCTCAGGTGTTGTAGATGTATTTCCCAATTGGCTTGAGTGCTTGTGTTGATCGTCAGCATAAATCTTGAGTCGGGCCATACGATCACTTCTAAGTTTGTTCTTAGGAAGCATATTATATACCGCTTTCTCAATAATTTTAGTTGGTTGTCTTTCAAGCAATTCTTCGAAATTTTCTCCCTTGAGTGCACCTGGATATCCAGAGTGACGGAAGTATTGTTTTTGGGTTGCTTTGTTTCCGGTGACCGTAATGTCTGCAGCGTTAAGCACTACAACATAATCCCCTGCATCAATATGAGGAGTGTAGGTGGGTTTATGCTTGCCGATTAAGTGTTTGGCAATTTCTGTTGCTACTCTACCGAGAATTTGGCCTTTTGCATCAATCATATGCCATGCTCTCACCACTTCACTTGTTTTCTGTTGATACGTTTTTTGCATGATTTACTTCTTAGCTTCCTTTTTGGGTGCCGATTTCTTCTTTGCTGCTGGTTTTGGTGCAGTCTTTTTTGGAGCTGCTTTTTTTGGTTTGGCTTCGACTTTTTTTGCTGCTGGAGCAGTTTTTTCTACCGAATCTTTTTTGGTTGCTTTTGGCGCAGCCTTTGAAGATTTCTTGGCACCAGTTGCTCTCGATGCAGCGGCTGCTTCTTTGACGCTGGCCGGTGCTTTCAGAACTCCAGTTACTTCTGGCATTTTTATAAAGCTGAGCTGAAACAGTGCGGTGTTGTCACCACGTCTGACTCCCGCAGATTTAATGGTAGTAAAACCAGAAACTCTGTCGGTAAAGAGCGGTGCAATTCGATCAACCAAGGTATTTACCACGTCTCTCTTTCCAAAGAAACGGTGGAGGAGTCTGCGTGCAGCGACATTGTCATCCCGCTGTGCAATTGAGACGAGTTTATCTGTGAGACGCTTCACTTCTTTGGCTTTCGCTTGTGTAGTCACGATTTTACCGTGCTCAACAAGACTTCTCACCAACCCGCTGAGCAAATTCTTGCGCGCGTTCGTGTCTCGATTAAATTTTTTACCTGCTATTCTGTGTCTCATGATTTACTCAGAAAGACTGACGCCTTTTTTCTGAAGCGCTTCGTCAATAACTTCTACACTTTTACCACCAAGATTCTTGACTTTAGAAACAACCGATCGACTTGTGGTAACCAAATCTCCGACTGTCTTGAATCCACCTTTTCGAAGTGCGTTAGCAATTCTGGTTGGTAAATCAAGCTCTTCTACGGTAAGTCGAAGTACTTCTGCCTCTTCTGGACTCAAAGATACTTCTGGCTCTTCTGTAACGGGGATAACTGGATTCACAATTTGACTAAATTGTCTCTGCAAAATCTGTGCTGCTTGTCTAACTGCTTCGAGTGGTTCAATAGTACCATCGGTTTGAATTTCGAGAACCAGTTTATCATAGTCTGTTCTTCTTCCAACACGAGTTGCCTCAACTCTGTAAGAAACCTTTTCGACTGGTGAAAACAATGCATCAACTTTAATCTGACCAACTTGGGATGATTTTTCATCACCAACAACCATGTATCCAACTCCAGAACTGACAGTCATGGTGATATCAAGATTAGAGCCTTTTTCTAGGGTGGCGATGTGTTGATCTGGGTTAACGATGCTATAGCCTGCACCACATTCAATGCTGCTAGCCGTTACAACTCCAGGACCTTTTGCTTGCAATCGGAGTGTGCCCTCTTCTTCTGTTTCTGCATGTACGCGAACCAATTTGAGGTTGAGTACGAGCTCAAGCACATCTTCCTTCATTCCATCGAGTGTTGAGTAAAGATGATCTGCTCCATCAATGTGAACTTCTGTGATTGCTGAACCTGGAAGTGATGAAAGCAGTACGCGTCGAAGCGCGTTTCCTACTGTATGACCATATCCTTGCTCAAGTGGTTCCATAGAAATTGTTGCGACCGTAGGGGTTGCGCCAGCTTCTGCGGTTACTTCAAAGGTTGGTGTCATCACCGGGTATAGAGTTATGTCTCTTGCCATATATTGTTCCTCCTTGTTTCATCTCCCTGATTTTCAGGAATCCGTTACTAGTGGGTGCGTGCCTGCGGCACGCGCTTACTATTTTTACTACTATCTACTACCGACTATAATACTCGACGACTAGTTGTTCCTCGATTGTTTCAGTCACGTCGTCTCTGACTGGTAATCGTGTTATTTTAGCGACGCCACTTTTTCGTTCAATCCAAGATGGCAAATTTTTATCATCTTCCTTAAGTAAATCAGCGACATACGGAATCTTAACTGCTTTATTGCTGAGTGTGATTACATCTTCAACTTGTGTTCTGTATGATGGGACATCCATTTTCTTACCGTTTACTTGTACATGACCGTGACCGACTAATTGACGAGCCTGAGCTCGTGTATTGGTCCATCCTGCCCTATACACCGCGTTGTCGAGTCGTCGTTCAAGAAGACTCAAAAGTACCGAGCCTGTAGCTGCTGGATTCTTGCTCGCAGCATCGTACTGTCTTCTCAATTGATTCTCTAAAATTCCATAAATATATTTAATTTTTTGCTTTTCTTTGAGCTGAATACCGAAGTCAGATAATTTTCTTCGACCGCGCATACCATGCTGACCGGGTCGAACCATTAATCGACGCGCAACCTTCAGTGCGTTTGTCTTGAGTCCAAGATCTTCACCGATTTTTCGTGCGAGCTTGTTTTTTGGTCCTGTGTATCGAGCCATGATCTACCTCTTAATTAAACTATTATTTATTGTGCTTTGCCTTGCGTGGTCGAGTTCCATTGTGTGGAATTGGAGTCACATCAGCAATCATTGATACGCGAATGCCTTGAGCCTTGAGTACTCTGAGCGCAACGTCGCGTCCAGGTCCTGGACCCTTGATGAAGACATCCATTTGATTCATTCCATAGTTTCGAGCTTTATTGACTGCATTTTCTACAGTAATAGTTGCTGCGTATGGGGTTGATTTTCTTGAACCAGAGAAACCAGATTCGCCAGCTGAAGACCAGCAGAGGACATTTCCAGTATCGTCAGTGATGCTGACGAGAGTGCTATTAAATGTCGCTGTGACGTACAACCGACCTTTTGGTACAGCTTTTTGTACCTTTTTCTTGGTTGGTTTTTTTGATTTGGTGGTCGCTTTTGTCCGTGCCATAGATTACTTTACTTCTTTTTTGCTGTTTCTAGTTTTGATGCCATTTCTTTTGTCATCGAACCGACTGTTCGTCTTCGTCCTGCACTTGATCGTGAAACACGAGAGTTGGTTCTAGTTCGTTGTCCACGAACCGGCAATTTCATGATATGTCTAATACCACGATATGCCTTAATTCTTTTGAGTCGATCAACATTGTCGTTTACTTGACGTCTCAGGTCTCCCTCAAGGGGATACTGCTCAAGTGCTCGAGTAATGCGACTAACTTCATCTCTGGTAACTTCATTTGCTCTCTTTTCTGGGTCGACACTGGCTTGTTTGAGCGCGTATTCTGCGCGTTTTGGTCCAATTCCATAGATATACTGTAGAGAGAACAGTATTTTCTTATTTTCTGGGATGTCGACACCGAGTATTCTAGGCATAATTGATTACTTTGTATTTGGTTTACTTTTTTGACGTTGTTTATGTTTTGGATCGGTACAAATCACTCGGACTACTCCTTTTCGACGGATTAGTTTGCAGTGCATGCACATTTTTTTTACTGACGTTCTTACTTTCATTATTTCCTCAAGTCAAACGAATAGGGTACGACTATACCTCAGAAACAGCTAATTGAAAAGTATTAAATTGACTGCGAGCTATTTTTCGTTGATCTATAGGTTATTTTACATTTATCGAGGTCATATTTTGTGACATAGCCCTTGACTACATCGCCAGGCATGACCCGAATTCGAAACAATCTCATTTTTCCAACCAATGTCCCGAGCAAAATTCGGTCAACCATCTGAGGCACCTCAGAGTCAGTTACCTTGACTCGAAACATAGTATTTGGCAAGCATTCTTCAACCACACCCTCAATTGCAAACCGGTCAGTCTGCTTAGACTTCTTGTCGGTTTGATCAACTTGGCGTTTGGCCTTGGCTGCTCGTTTATGATCTTGTACTTTTCCCATATTTAGAACTCTTTATTATACCAAATTAGTCAGGGGATGTCACGGGGGTGAATTAGCGTCTACGTCTCTGTTGTTGAGTTTGATCTTCGTACAAATCCATGGCGACTTTGGTAATGCGTCCAAGTATTTCTGTAGAAAACACTGGGTCGCGTGAGCGCTTAAAAAGATCAAAGTAAACCTTCGCAGCATAGCCGCTGAACCCTTTACCACCACTCTTCCAATTGTCGATCTGGTTCGGAAAGTCCTCATCTGCGAGTAGTGCATGCACAAATAACACAATTGATTTCATAGATTCGTCTGCCCCTGGAGGTAGCACGCGCTCAAGTAATTTTCTCTGTATCTCCTTTAACTCAAACTCTTTTTTTGCTTTCTCAACAGATGTTTCAGCCCAAGGAAAGTACGATTTGAGAGTGCTAACTACCCTACTAGCTTTTGATATCTTACGCTCGTTTTCTAGCGCTTCTTCCTGCAGACGTTGGCCTATTTGCCGCAAAGCATGCATGATTTCGCCAGGTGAATATGAGTCGCGCAAAGCTTCAATATCAAAGGTCTTCAAATGGTATGAAACATAGTATTCAACTTCCTTAGGTGTAGCGGCAGGATCAAGTTTTGCAAAATTTTGTGCTCCAATATGATTGAGCATCTTTCTGAGTATTTTGTCAACATTCTTCTGAGTTTTTTCAGCGAGTCGCGTTCCCGGTACATACTCTGATTTTTTTTCTCCACCCGCCATATAATCCTTATTAGACCAAGGATACCATGAACGTCAGATTTCTAACATAATCCGATTACTCAGCTGCAGTTAGAATTTTTGGCCCATCCTTGGATACCAACACTGTCTCCTCAAACATCGCAGACAACGAGTCATCATCTGTCACAAATGTCCATCCATCTTCTGCTTCAACAACAACCGGGCTTCCCATCGTATACATGACCTCTATTGCTAATGTTTGACCTTCTTCTAAGATAATTCGCTTGTCTGCCCGTTGTGCAAAACATGGAATTGAAGGATACATATGCAGTTCTTTGCCGATACCGTGCCCTGTGAGCTGCCTCACAACTCCATACCCGTATTTTTTTAGCCCAGACTCCATCTCATGACTAATCCCATATACGGAATTACCAACCGTAGCGCGGGCGATCGATGCATCAAGAATCTTTCTCCCTCTCTCTAGAAAATCAAGCACATCTGGTGCAACATCACCTGCAGCAAATGTTGTAGTGGTATCGAGATGGTACCCATTATGAATAAGGCCCACATCAATGGTAACAATGTCTCCTTTTTCAATAACACCATCCACAGGAATGCCATGGCAGAGCTCTTCATTAATCATGATGCACGTTGCCCAGTCGTAGCCTTTCACAGTTGAAAAACTAGGCACGTCACCCGTTTTTCGAATGCTTTTTTGTGCGAGCGCTTCGATTTCTTCAAATGTGACACCTGGTTTGGTAAAATCAACTAACGCACGCTTGACCTTGGCGAGTCGCTTACCGCCTTCAATCATGCTGGGAATTTTTTGTGTGTCCATGGTTTGTTTTCTGCCTGATATGGTTGTGCCTACCAAAAAGCGAGCTGAGAATCAGCTCGCTTTTCTAGTATCTTCCATTATTTTTTCTTTTTTGCTTCAGCTTTCTCGATTTTCTCTACGATCTGCGCAAATACGCCATCCATATCGAGTTCACCATCTACAGATATTAACTTACCTTCTTTTTCATAGTATCGAATCACCGGCTCGGTAACATCGTGAAAGAGCTGTATTCGGGTTCTGATTGCAGAAAGTGTCTCATCTTCTCGATCACTGACTCGACCAGCAATTCTCCAAAGCGCTTCTTTGTCAGAAACTTCGAGGAAAACGACGTAATCAATTCCACCATTAAATGCTTCTGCCTGAGGCACAGTTCGAGGGAAACCGTCAAGAATAAACCCTGTTTTGTATTCGGGATTTTCGAGATAGGTTAAGACGATCTCTAAAGTCGTCTCATCGGGGATGAGCGCTCCAGAATTCATGGTCTCTTTGAGCCATCGTCCTAACTTATTCTTCTCCTTAGACATTTCTCGAAAGATATGACCAGAAGAAAGGTAGGGTATTTGATACTTTTCAGACAAGAAATTGCCCTGTGTTGATTTACCAGCACCCTGAATGCCAATAAGAATGAGTCGCATGAGGTCGCCTCCCGTAAGTTACTGCTACAAGTACCGCTCGTAGTCTTGTTCAACAAGCATACTATCCACCTGTTTCATGGTTTCAAGAATGACCGAAACCACAATAAGTACGCTTGTTCCACTAATTGCAAGCGTACCAATATTGGTAAACACTTGAGCAAATGAAGGGAGCAACGCAATTACACCCAAGAAAAACGCACCTGCTAACGTTATGCGAGATACCACGAATTCAAGATATTTTTTGGTGGCGGCACCTGGTCTAATTCCGGGGATAAATGCGCCACTTTTCTTGAGTTCATCAGAAATATTTTCAGCATTAAAGAAAATCAGTGCTGAGAAAAACGTGAAGAAAAACACAACGACAAAATAAGTGATCATAAATACTGGAGCAGTTTGTGCAAAGTTAATTGTTAACCACTGACCAATTTCAACCAGCTCTCTCTGTCCACTCGAAATCATAAATCCTGCGAAAAACGGCGGCACCATCAAAATCGAAACTGCAAAAATAATTGGCATCACGCCCGCGACATTTACTCGAATCGGAAGATGGGTCATTTGCCCACCATATACTCGACTGCCTCGCTGCCGTTTGGCATATTGAATCGTGACTTTTCTGATCGCTTCATTCATAAATACGATTAAGCCAATAATCGCGATGAATAAAGCACCGAAGGTTAAGATCGTTAGGGTCTGGTCAGATGTCACAGAAAAGAGTGCTTGTGACAAACTTGCAGGGAGTTGACTAATAATAGCTCCAAATAAGATCATCGAGATACCATTCCCAATGCCGTACTCAGAAATCATTTCTCCAAGCCAAGTTACAATCATGGCACCTGCAACTAAACTCATAATCATTGCTGCGAGTGCGATTGGATCATTTGTTTGCAATAATCCCTGCGTCCTCAGCAAAGCAAGCACTGATATGCTCTGGACAATAGCTAATGGTACAGTCATCAGACGAGTATATTGATTGAGACGTTCTCTTCCTGACTCTCCATCCTTTTGCAATTCCTTGATCTGCGGAATTACCATTCCCCCAAGCTGCATAATAATTGATGCTGTAATGTAAGGACTAATACCCACCGCTGCAACCGAGAAGTTAGCTAACGTTCCACCGGAAAATACATTGAGTAAATTGAGAAGTTGATTTGAATTAAAAAGTATCTGAAGTTGATCTAAATTAATCGACGGAAGTGGAATGTGTGCTAAAAATCTAAAAATAAAGAAGACACCTAGAGTAAACAGAAGTTTACGACGGAGCTCATGAGTTTGGTACACCTTTTGTAGTGTTTGTATCACTGAGTTAAACACAGTTATGACTCGATCTGACCACCTGCTTTTTCTATCTCCGCGCGAGCACCGGCTGAAACAGGCAGACCTTTGATAGTAAGTTTCTTCGATACAGGACCTGGACCAATTATTTTAGCCTTTTTAAATCTTTTATCAATGACCTTTTCAAGTTTGAGTGTTTCTAGCGTGATTGTGACAGCTTCCATGTTTTCAAGTTTCTTCAGTGAAACTTCTGCTGTTGGACGAACCGCCTTGAGCAATCCCTTACCTCTCAGCATTGGCATTCGTTTGATGAGTGGCAATTGTCCACCTTCAAACCATAATGGAATACTTCCACCTTGTCGTGATTTTTGACCCTTGGTTCCCTTACCAGAAGTATGGCCACCTTTTCCAGATGCATACCCACGCCCGACACGTTTTTTTTGTCGATCAGTGATGGATTTGAGTCGGTGTAGTAATGACATGGTTCCTTACTTTGCTTTTTTGGTCGTTTCTTTTTTGGCTGGAGTTTTTGCTGCTGGTTTTTCTGATGGTACTTTTGCTTCTGTTTTCTTTTCAGCTTTCGGTGCTGGTTTTGACTCATTTTTTGCAGTCTTTTTTTCAGCTCCCTGTTTACTGGTTTTTTTGCTGTCTTTTGTTTTGACGTCTTTGACTTGCTTTGCGTCCTTGGCGTCTTGATCTTTACCTTCAGCTCTCTTTTTGTGCTTCTCTTGCATCGCTTCGAGTCGTTTTTCTTCTTCTGCTTCTGTTTCTGCGATTGATTTGAGCGAGATACCTTTAAGCGTTACGATTCTTTCAATTTGGTGCAATGCTTCAAAAGTTGCGTACACACTTGATGCTTGATTTTCTGAACCAAGAATTTTGCTAGAAATGTCTCTAACGCCTGCAGCTTCTACCACTGCACGAACTGGTCCACCTGCAATAACTCCAGAACCTTTGGGAGCGGGCTTGAGCATGACTCTGCCTGCACCTTTTTTGGCAGTGATTGGGAATGGGATTGTTGTTCCATTTAATGGAACCTTAATCATTTTCTTCTTTGCTTTTTTGACGCCTTTTTTGATGGCAGATAACACGTCGCCGGCTTTTCCAAGCCCAACGCCAACGTTACCCTTTTTGTCGCCCACAACCATGAGTACCGAAAAGCCAATCTTATTACCACCCTTGGTTTTCTTTGAAACACGGGAGATCTGGATTACTTTTTCATCAAATTCTGATGTTGGTTGACTCGGACGAGCCATATAGACCTTTCTACAGCGTTATGCCTGCTTCTCGTAATGCTTCTGCGACAGCTTTGACTCTGCCATGATACCGATGTGACCCTCTGTCAAAAATGACTTTGGATATTTTGTTTTTTTCTAAAAGTTGAGCGATGAGCTGAGCAGTTGCTATCGCTTTTTCTGTTTTGGTTTGTTTTTTCTTTCCTGCCACCATTGTGTCGTGTGCTGAAGCAATTGTCTTTTGTGCAACATCATCAATTGCCTGAACGAAAATATGTTGATTTGATCGATGCACAGAAACTCGTGGTCGTTCTGCAGTGCCCTTGAGCTCACGACGAACGCGTAGTTTTCGTTTTTGTGCTGGTGTTTGATGATGGCTTATTCTTGGCATTATGTGTTTTTTTTCAGTTGCTATTATGCTGCTGTTTTACCTTGTTTTCTTCTGACAACTTCATCACTGTAGCGAATTCCTTTACCCTTGTAAGGTTCTGGTGGGCGATGTTTTCTAATGTTGGCTGCTGTTTGGCCAACAGCTTGTTTGTCTATTCCTTCAATATGAATGGTGTCGTTTCCTTCAACTTGAAGATTAACGCCATCAATCGGTGTGAATTCGATTGGATGTGAATATCCAACCGCGAGCGAAACACCTTTTCCTTTTGCCTGGACTCTGTAGCCAGTACCTACTAATTTTAATGTTTTCTTGTAGCCTTCTGTAACACCGATGATGCAGTTTTGAAGTAAGCTTCTGATCAAACCATGAAATGCTTTGGTCTGCTTTTCTTCATTTTTTCTGGTTACCGTGACTTCAGTTGCAGTTATTTCGAGTACAATTTTGGGCAAAAGCTGTACTTTAAGCTGTCCTTTTGGTCCCTTAACCACAACTTCATCAGCTGTTTGGGTAACAGTGACGCCGGAGGGGACTGGGATTGATTTTCTTCCAATTCTTGACATATATATTTTCTGTTACCAAACTTGACAAAGTAATTCTCCACCAACATTTTGTTTCTTAGCTTGTTTATCGGTCATGATTCCTCGGCTGGTTGAAACGATGGTGATTCCGTATCCACCCAGTGCTCGGGGAATATCCGCTGCTGTTGAATAGAGTCTGCGTCCTGGTTTTGAAAGTCTTTTTACATCAGTGACTGATGGCAAATCCTTTACATACTTAAGCTGCAATACAATTTGTTTGAATGGACCTGTCTCATCAATTGCAACAGAATCCAAGTATCCCTCTTTTATCAAAATTTCTGCAAGTGAATGCTTCATTTTTGAGTACGGAACGAGAACCTCATGACGCTTTGCGAGGAATGCGTTCTTTATTCTGATGATGAAATCTGCGATCGGATCGGTCATACGTTTCTTTACTTACTGAGTTTTACGACTCCTGGTAATTCACCCTTTGAAGCTAATTCACGAAAAGTTAATCGGCTCAAACCGAAGAATCTCATGTATCCTTTGGGTCGGCCTGTGATTTTACACCGATTTACTCCTCGAGTCGAGACCTTATTTGTCTTTCGGTCACCTTTGAGAAGGTATTCGCTTCGTTTCTTTAATAGTTTTCTTGATTTAACAATTTTAGATGTTTTTGCCATAAATCCCTTTACTCTTCTTTTGCAAACGGCATTCCTAGTTTCTCTAGGAGCAAGAATGCTTCTTCATTGGTCTCTGCAGTTGTTACAAATGTGATTTGCAAACTTCTGACACTCTCTATTGTATCGTAGTCAATTTCTGGGAATACGATTTGCTCTTCAAGGCCAAGGCTATAGTTTCCCTGTCCATCAAAAGCAGTCCGTGACACACCTCTAAAATCTTTAACCCGAGGCAATGCAACCGAAATTAATTTTTCAATAAACTCCCACATTCGCTGACCATGTAGTGTAACACGAACTCCCAAGGGATCACCCTCACGAAGTTTGAAGTTTGCAATAGATTTTTTGGCAACCGTGATTTGTGCTTTTTGACCTGTGATTTGTGAAAACTGTGCTGCAATGTTCTCGAGTACTGTTTGACGAGCACGAGGTTCTTGTGGATCTGCTACACCAGTGTTAACCACAATTTTGGTAATCCGAGGCACTGCAAATGAAGACGTTCTCTTCAGCTCCTTCTTGAGCTCTGGAACAACAGTGTTCTGATAGTAGTGTACTAAACGTGTGTCTGACATATATTATTTCTTCTTTTTCTCTGTTTTCTTAGGTGCTGGAACAGCTTTTCCCGTTTTCCTAAAAACTCTTGATTTGGTGCCATCTTTGGCAATCACGTATCCAACTCGATCTAATTCTCCTTTATCATTCAAGAGTGCGACTTTGGCAGTGGAGAGAGGTCGCTCTCGTCTTACCTTGTCACCAGCTCGTCCTGCCATAGGCTTGATGTGCTTGGTGTAGAGATTTGCACCTTGGACGATAACGGTGTTCGCAGTTGCATCAACTGCCAAGATTTCTCCTGTAACACCCTTGTCTTTGCCAGCTGTGACGCGAACTGTGTCGCCTACTTTGAATTTCATAGAACCTCTGGTGCTAAACTCGCTATTTTATTAAATCCTCTGTTCTTAACTTCACGAGCAATGGGTCCGAACACTCGAGTGCCAATTGGGTTTGGATTCTTAAGTGATTCAATAACTACTGCAGCGTTGTCGTCAAATCGAATGTATCCACCGTTTGGTCTTCGCTGTTCTTTTCTGGTTCGAACAATGACAGCTTTGACCATCTCGCCACGTTTGACCGTACCACCTGGATCAGAAACGATGACTGATGCGATCACCACATCACCTACACCGCCAAACCTTCGTTTTGAGCCGCCATAGACCTGGATGACGCGAAGCCGCTTGGCACCGCTGTTGTCAGCCACATGGAGTACTGATCGTAGTTGTATCATATAATTAGTTCTCTACTTTTCCTGTAACCACAAATTTTTTGGTTTTGCTGACAGGACGACACGGTTCAATGTGTACGGTGTCTCCTACCGCAATTTCAATGCCATCAACGTGACAAGCATATGCTTTGGTGCGGTTCATCCTCTTAAGATAAATTGGATGCTGCCACTGTCTCGTCACCTCAACTTTTGCAGTTTTTGGTGTGTGTAATGCGATGACTTTGCCTTGTATTTGTTTCATAAAATCACTCTATGCTACTTTTTTTGCTAATTGTTGCTCTCTTAAGACTGTTTTGATGCGAGCGATGTCATCTCTGACTCGCGCAATAGTTGTGACTGATGCTTTACCAACTCGGTGGCCAAGTCGAGCAGTTGCCAGTTCTTGCTGCAACGTTGAGAGCTTGGTTTGGAGCTCTGCAGCAGTCATGGTGTGTAGTGCTGTTATGTCGTTTCGTTTCATTATTTTTGAACCAATTCAGTTTTGACTGATATTTTGTGACCTGCTTTTCTGAATGCTTCACTTGCAACTTCTGGTGTTACGCCAGATAGTTCGAACAAAATCATTCCAGGTTTTACTACTGCTACATATTCTTCTATTGCGCCTTTTCCAGAACCCATTTTCACACCAACAGGTTTTTTGGTGATTGGCTTAGATGGAAAGACTCTGATCCAATACTTTCCTGCACGCTT
This sequence comes from Patescibacteria group bacterium, assembly GCA_041747555.1. Classification (GTDB taxonomy): domain Bacteria; phylum Patescibacteriota; class Microgenomatia; order UBA1400; family PJMF01; genus JBGTEY01. The sequence goes on along the minus strand of JBGTEY010000007.1, from coordinate 43,000 downwards.
GGTCATGTACGTAATTTTCTTACGTGCGGCCTCAATCTGTCGTGCAGACACCCAACCTCTGGTTGTGGCTTTCAGACCATATTCTCCAAAAGCGATGTCAGCACCACGCTGTGCTAAGCCGCGTCGCTTGCCTCGAAATTCTTTCCGGTATTTGCTCTTTTTTGGTTGTAGCATGCTAAATTACCTGACCCTTATATATCCAAACTTTGATTCCGACATATCCTGAGCGGGTGAGCGCTGGGGACTGATGATAATCAATATTTGCTCTCAATGTTTGTGTTGGCACACTGCCATTGAAGTATTTTTCTGTTCTTCCAATATCTGATCCGCCGATTCTTCCAGAGAGGACGATCTTTACACCCTTGGCACCCGCTTGCGTGACTTTGTCGAGTGCTTGTGAAACTGCCCTGCGATGTGGGTAGCGCTTCATTAATTGCTGAGCGATTCGCTCTGCAACTAATTTTGCACTTAAATCTGGCTTTTGTACTTCTTCGACTCTGAGATCAATTTTTACTTGATCTTTTTTCTGCTTACCAATGTTTAAGAGTCTATTAACGTCTTTTTTAACATCTTCCAGGTTTGATCCACCTTTACCGATCACGACACCGGGTTTGGCAACGTGGATGAAAATCTTTAGCGCTGTTAATGATCGTTCGATATCGACACGGACTAGTCCGGCACTGTCGAGTTTTTGCTTAAAGTATTGTCTCAGTTTGTAGTCTTCAAGCACCTTATCAGAGTACTTACCTTTGTCTGCAAACCAACGAGACTTCCAGGTAAATGTGGTGCCAAGTCGAAAGCCGGTAGGATGTACTTTTTGTCCCATAAATTGAACTCTGTATTATACAATACTTTTTATTACTTTTTAGCCTTAGATGTTACTTTTTTTGTCGTTGATTTTTTCTCTGGTGTTTTTGTAAGTTTCTTACCAGCTGTTTTGGTGGCTGGTTTCTTTGCAACTTTGGTTGTTTCTGACTTTTTTGTCTCTGCAGATTGTGTTTTTTCTGTTGCAGTTTTGTTTTTATCAGCCATTACTGCATCTTTTACTTCGAGCTCAACCGTCACATGACTTGTTTTCTTGATAACAGTGTGCGCTCGACCTCGACTTACTGCGCGAAATCTGCGGAATCTTGGACCCTCGGTAACCAAAATGTTCTTTAGGATTAAATTCTCAGGTGCATGACCATAGTTGTTGACAGCATTTGCAATAGCTTGTCTGAGCGTTTTGAGGACCACTATGGTTGAGCGACGCTCAATAACCGCAAGATTTCTGAGTGCATCCTCAAGACTCATGTTCTTAACCGCGTTGGCGACTAATCGAACTTTTCGGGGTGCTTGTCTGGTATTTTTTTGTGTTGCTTTGATTATCATCAGATTACGTCTTGGTTAAGACCCGTTTTACAATCTTACCGTGCCCTCTAAACGTTCTTGTTGGCGAAAATTCACCAAGTTTGTGTCCCACCATCGCCTCAGTACAATACACATCAATAAAGTTTTTACCCTGATGTACTGCAAAGGTGTGACCCACAAAGTCTGGAGTGATCACGCATGAACGACTCCAAGTTTTAATTGCTGTTTTGTCACCGCTTGCTTTTTGAGCGTGGACTTTTTTGAGCAATTTTGGATCAACGAATGGTCCTTTTTTACTTGATCTTGACATATTATTTTACTCTCCGATCGCGAACGATCCACTTGTTAGAGCGGTGATTTCGCTTGCGTGTCTTGGTACCGTGGGCATGCTTACCCCATGGAGTCTTTGGATACTTCATACCAACGCCAGTTTTACCCTCACCACCTCCATGTGGGTGGCTACCAGGGTGTTGTGCAGTTCCTCGAACTGTTGGACGAATACCCATTAGTCGTTTTCGACCAGCCTTACCAATTTTTCGATTTTTCCACTCTTGATTACCGACCTCGCCGATTGTAGCGAAACACTCGGCATTTATCAATCGTAGCTCTTTGGATGGAAGCTGAACGGTAACGTACTTTCCTTCCTTGGATTGAACAATGGCGCCAGTTCCTGCACCGCGCACCAATTGTGCGCCCTTACCAATACTCATTTCGATGTTGTGTATAAACATACCGATTGGCACTGATTTAAGCGGAAGTGCATTGCCGACACGTGCTTCAGCATCTGGACCCGATTCGATTGTGGCACCAGCTTCTAGATTCTGAGGTCGAAGTATATATCGTTTCTCACCATCTGCGTATACCAAAAGTGCAACGTGTGCGCTTCTCATTGGGTCGTATTCAATACGATCGACTTTTGCTGGTACACCATGTTTCTCTCTACGCCAATCAATCTTTCTCATTCGTTTCTTGACACCACCACCACGATGTCGAACGGTGATTTGACCTTTAAACCCCCGACCCTGTCGTTTTTTGTGACCAGGCACGAGGAGTGATTTCTCTGGGCTACCCTTGTGAAGCTCAGATCGATCGATATCGACTTGATGTCTTCGTCCACTGCTGGTAGGTTTTCGTGTAATTACCATAGTATACTTTCGAATTATGCTTCGTTTTCACCTCCACCAAGATCAAAGAGATCGATGGTTTGTTTTGCCGCTAAATGAACAACGGCTTTTTTGGTTTTACCAGTTCTGACCTCAACGCGTTTTTTGCCTGTTCGTCTGGTGGTTGGCTGGAGTTTGATTGTTCTAACACCCAGTACGTTCACGCTGAATAATTCCTCAACTGCAGCCACGACTTGATTCTTCGTAGCATTTGGATCCACCTCAAACGTGTACTTGTTTTCAGTTTCAGCAAGTCTGAGAGATTTTTCAGTAATGATTGGTCGTTTTAAAATATATGGATTCATGATTATTTCTCAGTTTTTTCTGTTTTCTTTGGTTTTGCTGCGGTTTTTGTGGCTGGTTTCTTGGTTGCAACTTTCTTAGGTGCGGCTTTTTTGGGTTCTGCCTTGGTAGATGTTTTCTTGGTAGCTTTTTTCTCTGATGTTTTTTCTGCTGCATCTATCTTTGATGCTTTTGGCGCAGTTGACTTCGGAGCTGACTGCTTTTTGTCTGCTACTCGATTTTCGAGTGCTGAAATTGCCTCACTGGTAAAGACAATGTGATTTGCCTGCGCAACTTCAAAAGCATTTGTTCTGTATGCGGTAGTAACGAACACATTTTGTAAATTTTGTGTTGCTCTGCGGAGTTCTTCAACTTGTTCGTGAACGATAACGAGTATTCGTTGATCTGCCAATCCCATTGATTCGAACAACGCAACTGCTTCTTTTGTTTTTCCGCTTAACTCTGTAACTGCATCACAAACACTGGATTGTTCTACTTGTGCACTCAATGCAGAAATAAGTGCTTTATGCTTCATGCGTTGTGAAAGTGAGAGTGACCAATTCTGTGTACCATCTGGACCATGCGCAACACCTCCACCAACAAAAATGTGAGCGGATCGTGCGCCATGTCGAGCGTTGCCTGTACCTTTTTGCTTGTACCATTTTTTCTTGGTTCGAGCAACTTCTGATCGAGTCTTAACTTTAGCTGTCCCTTGTCGAGCGTTTGCTCGATACACTCTCACTGCTTGTGCCAAGAGTGTTTGATTTACAGGAGCGCCAAAGAGTGCGTCACTGACGGTAACTGAACCTTCGTTGCCTGTTTTGGTGTGTGATACTAATTTCATGCTTGTGCTCCGTCTTTGGTAACGGTTTCTGCGGTTTCTTCAACTGCAGGTTCTACCTCTGTTTCAACAGCAATTTCTGGTTCGACGACTTTCTCTGATAAACCTGAGGCTTTTGCGTCAAGTTCGATTGTTTTTTGTGAGCCAGTTTTGGTAATTTTAACGCTTGATGAGATAACACCTGGAACTGGGCCACTGAGCCAAATTTCATTGGCGTCTGCGTCAATATGAACGACGACCAAACCTTTAACTGTCTGAGTGTCATTTCCATATCGACCAGGCATTTTTTTACCTTTCCAGACTTTTCCTGGATCAGTACCTGCACCGATTGAACCAACTGCACGAGCTCTGTCTGATTGACCATGTGTCTTTGGGCCGCCATGAAATCCATGTCGCTTCATGCCACCAGCAAATCCACGGCCTTTGGTTACACCTTGCACCTTGACGATGTCCCCGACTTCTAAAACGTCGAGAGCAGTGACTGTATCACCAACAGCGACTCTAGCTGGCGTGCCATCTTCGTTGGTTTCTGTAGCACGAGTTCCGACGATTCCTGTGGGACCAACTGAAAAACCACTCTTCTGCAATCGTGCTCTGAGTGGTTTAGCTATGTTTTTGAGTTTCTTTGATCCGTATCCAAGTTCAAAAATTGAAATATCTTGTGTTTGATCACCGTTCTTGGAAGTGGCGTGCTGCACACCAACAATCATATTGTTGTCAGCTGCACAACGAGTTACCGCAAGACGCTTTCCTGTTTTGGTCCAGGCTTGTGTCATGCCGATTTTGGTCGCAAAAATATCCTGTAGCATTAGTGTGTACCCACTGATTTTCGTTTTGTATTATTAGTTTATTCTTTACTATTAGCAGAGTAACTCCGTTAGTAGTTATTGTTTCTTGTGTCCTGCGTTCTGTTACATCTTTATTTGGATGGCAACACCGGCAGGGAGTTCCAAATGCATAAGCGAATCAATTGTTTTACTTGTTGGATTGACAATGTCAATCAAACGCTTATGTGTTCTCATTCCATAATGCTCTTGAGCATTCTTGTCAGCATGTGGCGAAACCAAAACTGTGAATTCCTTGAGATGTGTTGGAAGCGGTACTGGACCTACTACCTGAGCACCTGTTGAAAGTGCGGTTTCAAGAATTTTTCGACTTGCATCATCAATTACTCGATGATCGTACGACTTAAGCCGAACTCTAATCTTGTATGATGCTTGGGTTTTTTTCTTGTTTGCCATATGTTGTTAATGTATTTCTTTAGTGCCATGCGATAGGAGGAGATTATACTAGATCGTCCCCCAGAAGTAAACCCCGCACAATGGCGGGGTTTACGTGGGTTTGCCCCGCCTGCGGCGGGGCAATTTCCTATTTTGTTATCTTTGTAACTGCGCCTGCACCGATGGTGTGTCCACCTTCTCGGATAGCAAAGCGTAATCCCTCATTCAGTGCCACTGGCACAATGAGTTTGACGCTCATCTTGGCGTTATCGCCTGGGATGACCATTTCAACTCCATCTGGAAGTGAAATTTCTCCGGTAACGTCAGTTGTTCTGATGTAGAACTGAGGTCTGTATCCGGTGAAAAATGGCTTGTGACGTCCACCTTCTTCTTTGGTGAGAATGTAGACTTCTGCCTCAAATTCAGTATGTGGTTTTGCACTGCCGGTTTTGGCCAAAACTTGACCTCTTTCGACATCGTCTTTACCTACACCGCGGAGAAGAATACCGACATTGTCGCCAGCTTGACCTTGGTCAAGCATTTTTCGGAACATTTCAACACCAGTAACGGTTGATTTTTGTGCGTCGCGCATTCCGACAATTTCAATTTCTTCACCAACTTTGACTGTTCCTGTGTCAATACGACCAGTAACAACAGTTCCACGACCTTTGATTGAGAAAACGTCCTCAACTGGCATCAAGAAATCTTTATCAAGATCTCGGACTGGGTCTGGAATGTACTCATCAACAGTAGTCATAAGTTCCATGACTTTGTCTTGTGCTGCTGCGTCACCCTCGAGTGCTTTAAGTGCGCTAACACGGACGATTGGTGTTTCATCACCATCAAAACCGTATTTGGTAAGCAGTTCACGGACTTCCATCTCGACCAAGTCGAGAAGTTCGTCATCGTCAACCATGTCGACTTTATTGAGTGCAACGACAATTTTAGGAACTGCAACTTGCTTTGCCAAGAGAATATGCTCTCGTGTCTGAGGCATTGGACCATCGGTTGCTGCTACGACCAAGATTGCACCGTCCATTTGAGCGGCACCAGTGATCATGTTTTTGATGTAGTCAGCGTGACCTGGAGCGTCAATATGTGCATAGTGACGTTTTTCGGTCTCGTACTCAAGATGTGAAATGTTAATGGTCACACCACGAGCTGCTTCTTCTGGAGCGTTGTCAATGTCTGCATATCCAAGTGACTTATTGATATCACCTGGAAGCTTTGCTGCTAAAGTTGTTGTAATAGCTGCAGTTAATGTGGTTTTACCGTGGTCAACGTGACCAATGGTTCCAATATTAACGTGTGGCTTAGTACGAACGAATTTTTTTGAATCTGCCATGATTCCTCCCTGTTTTTTATGCGATTTTACGCGTATTTACTTGTACAGTATATGCCGATGTAAGCAAACGATGATTTTATCACACCGCTACAGCAACGTATACAGTATATTACTACCTGTGCTCAGCCCCTTTTCGCTCTGCAATGACTTGCGCGGCTATATTCTGTGGAACTGGCTCATAATGACTTGGAAGCATCACTGAAGACGCCCGACCTTTCGTCATGCTTCTCAAAATTGTAACATAGCCCTGCATCTCCGCCAAGGGTGCGAGTGCAGTAATGATGACTACGGGACCTCTTTGCGTTGTACCTTGCACTTGAGCGCGGCGTGAACCTAGGTCACCGATCACATCTCCCATGTATTCTTCTGGGCTTGAGACCTCGATTTTCATGATAGGTTCAAGTAGTACTGGAGCAGCTTTTGCTACACCATCACGCATTGCTAATGAACCTGCCATCTTAAAGGCAATTTCACTCGAGTCAACATCGTGATATGAACCATCGTAGAGCGTAACTTTGATATCTGACATTGGGTAATTAGCAACAAAACCTCGTTCTAATGATTCGATAATACCTTTGTTGGTTGGCTCGATAAACTCTCGAGGAATAGTTCCACCTGTAATAGCATTTTCAAATTCATATCCTGTGCCACGATCTTTCGGCTCAATTTTAACAAGTGCGTGACCGTATTGACCACGTCCACCAGTTTGCTTGATGTACTTACCTTCTCCCTCTGCTGCTTTAGTGATGGTTTCACGGTACGCAACTTGAGGTGCTCCAACGTTGGCGTCTACTTTAAATTCACGCTTCAATCTATCTACCAAAATTTCAAGATGAAGCTCTCCCATACCACCGATAATGGTTTGTCCTGTTTCTGGATTGGACTTGATCGTGAAGGTTGGATCTTCTTCGCTGAGCTTGGCTAGCGCCATACCCATTTTCTCTTGGTCTGACTTGGTTTTTGGTTCAATTGCCAAGGAAATAACTGGATCTGCAAAGGTAATTCCCTCGAGTACAATTGGGTGTTTGTCATCACAAAGTGTGTCGCCAGTTTTAGTGCTTTTGAGTCCAACGACCGCAACAATTTCTCCTGCGCGAGCCTCATCAATTTCTTCTCGTTGATTGGCGTGCATGAGTAACAATCGACCAACGCGCTCTTTTTCTTGACGTGTTGAATTGTACGTGTATGAACCTGCCTTCAGCACTCCTGAGTAAACACGAGTGTAGGTTAACTTACCAACGTGCGGATCAGTTTGAATTTTAAAAGATAACGCACAGAAATTTTCTTCTGGTACGAGTTGTCGATCTTCTTCTTCTTTGGTATCAGGGTTTTCTCCGCTAATGTGATCGATATCAACTGGTGAAGGCAAATATTCAACAACAGCGTCCAAAAGTGGCTGTACACCAGTGTTTTTAAGTGAAGAACCGGCGTATACTGGCACGAGATCGTAGTTAATAACTGCTTTTCGCAGTGCTACTTTGAGTTCAGTGAGTGATAGCTCTTCATCTGCGAAGAATTTTTCCATTAATGCGTCATCAGTTTCTGCAATTGCTTCGACCAATGTCTTTCGCATTTCAGCGGCTTTTTCACGATATTCTTCTGGAATTTCCATAACTTCTGGCTCTGTGTCTGCTGCGGTGTCTTTCCAGAACAATGCTTTTTCTTCGAGTAATTGGATAACTCCTCTAAAATCATTCTCAGCACCCATCGGCATGACCATGACAGCTGGCTTGACACCAAATTTATCGATAATGTCTTGGACAGTGGCCATAAAATCAGCACCTAATTTGTCCATTTTATTGACAAAACAAATTCTTGGAACGTTATATTTGTCGGCTTGTCTCCAGACAGTCTCTGATTGTGACTGCACACCTTCTGAAGCATCGAGCACCGTTACACCACCGTCTAGCACGCGCAAACTTCGTTCTACTTCTGCTGTAAAGTCGACGTGTCCTGGGGTGTCAATAATATTAAACCGATAAGGAAGCTCCTCTAGATGCACGCCAAAATGTGGTGTCCAAAATGTGGTTGTAGCCGCAGATACGATAGTAATTCCACGCTCTTGCTCTTGCTCCATCCAGTCCATGGTTGCTTCACCTTCGTGAACCTCTCCCATTTTGTATGAGCGACCGGTGAAATAGAGAATACGCTCTGTGGTGGTAGTTTTACCGGCATCAATGTGCGCGATAATACCGATGTTTCTAATTCGTTTAAGTGGAATCTTACCGCGATCACTCGCGCTAACCGTCTGGGCTGCCATATCTGTTCTCCTAGTATGAATACTTTACCATCTGAAATGTGCGAATGCTTTATTAGCATCAGCCATTTTATGCGAATTGATCTTCTTTTGTATAGCACCACCTTGGTTATCAAGGGCGTCTTGCATTTCTACAAAAAGTTTTTCACCAAAGGTATGGAATTGTTTGTTTGGTCGCTTGCGTGCTTCAAGAACAAGCCATCTCAATGCGAGTGAATATCCTCGTTTTGGATGCACTGGCATTGGAACTTGATAGGCTGCACCACCGACACGTCTTGAGCGAACTTCCATTTGAGGAGTGACGTTTTTAATCACTTCTTCGAACGCTTCAATAGGTTTTTTGTTGGTGGCTTTTGCCAATGCATCAAGACAGTTGTACACGTGCTTCATAGCAACGTGCTTTTTGCCATCTCGCATGACATAGTTGATTAACTTTGCGACTCTGACTGAGCCGTATTTAGCATCGGGGGCTGCCGTTCGTTTCGGCGCTCGTTTGGTTCTCATAGTAGTTCCATTCTCACCTCGCTAGCGCGAGGCAATACTCCTACATAGTAATACGTTTTATGCTGAAGGTCTTTTTACTCCATATTTACTGCGGCTAGTCTTACGACCATCAACGCCAGCAGCGTCATATTTACCTCGAACAACATGGTATTTCACGCCAGGTAAGTCTTTGACTCTTCCGCCTCTGATGAGCACAATGCTGTGCTCTGCGAGTGAGTGACCTTCTCCCATGATGTAAGCGGTGACTTCCATTTTGTTTGAAAGTCGAACACGCGCAACTTTACGAAGCGCTGAGTTCGGTTTCTTTGGAGTCATGGTTTTAACTACTGTACAGACACCTCTTTTTTGTGGGTTAGTGGTTTTAACCATTCTTCCCGTGTTTGAGTTGTAGCTGCGTCGCAGTGCTGTTGCCTTAACTTTATTTGGCTTCGACTTGCGACCTTTTCTGATGAGTTGATTAATTGTTGGCATAGGTTGTTTGAATCGTTGATTGTAACACAGGCACTCGGCTTTTCAAAGTCGAGTGCCGTGATCGTTTACATTTCTATTGATGCCCTCTCTGGAGTGGTTGGAATTAACCGACCAATAATCACATTTTCCTTGAGGCCTTCGAGCTCGTCTATTGCTCCTGATGACGCGGCGTCGGTCAACACATTTTTGGTGTGCTGGAATGATGCAGCTGATAACCAGGAATAGGTGAAGAGTGACGAGCGGGTAATTCCGAGGAAGAGAATCTTAGCTGTTGCTGGCTCACCACCTGCCGCCATGGTTTCATCATTGGATTGGATGAAGCGACTTCGCTCAACAATTTCACCTGGCAGATAATCGGTATCACCTGACTGCTCGATTTGAAGTTTGTCACTCATTTTACGAATGATGACTTCAAAATGTTTGTCATGAATTGGAATACCTTGTGACTCGTACACGTGTTGAACTTGATCGAGCACATAGAGCTGGGTGTGTTGCAAGCCTTTGATCTGCAGTAACTCCTGAAGATCGATTGAACCTTCTGAAAGCTGCTGACCAATTCCTACCAAATCACCAGATTCTACTTGAAGTGGAATATTGGTATTGACCTTGTAAGTAACTTCCTCAACAGGCTTGGTTGTGGTACGAACAGTGATGATGGTTTCTTTATCACCTTCTTCGATCAAAACTTTACCTGCCAACTCGCTAATTACTGCTGGTCGCTTTGGATTTCTGGCCTCGAGCATTTCCTCGACACGTGGCAAACCTTGCGTCACGTCGAGTCCAACGATACCTCCTGAGTGCTTGACACGCATAGTCAGCTGAGTACCCGGCTCACCGATTGATTGTGCAGCAACAATTCCAACCGGAACACCGATTGAAACCTTGTCTCTGGTTGAGAAATCCCAACCATAACACTTAGCACACATTCCTTTTTCTGCCTCGCAGGTGAGTGGTGATCGAGCATAGACCTCGTCAATACCAGCTTCAGTGATCTGTTTGGCTAATTCTGGAGTAATGTACTCATCTGCTTTTACCAATACCTTGCGACCATCTTTTATGTCTTCGAGTGCCACGCGTCCTGAGATTCGAGTGCTAAAGACTGTAGGTCTGTTCTTGGTGCTAAATCGAACACCAGTTTTGGTTCCACAATCTTCAAGTCGAATAATCACGTCATGTGATACGTCACAGAGACGACGAGTGAGATATCCGGCGTCAGCAGTTTTAATTGCTGAGTCAGTCAGACCTTTTCGTGATCCACGAGCAGATGTCACATATTCAAAAATGGTGAGACCTTCTCTAAAGTTGGATTTTGTAGGCATTTCCACAATATTTCCGAGCGGATCAACAACGAGTCCCCGCATAGCGGCAAGCTGTTTCACCTGATCTTTAGAAGCACGAGTACCTCCTGAGTTGATGATAACCTTGACTGCATTCTTGTCTGAATAAGAATCCCAAGTCTTTTCTGCAACTTCTTCGGTGGTGTCGATCCAGACGTCGAAGGACATTTTCTTTCGCTCTTCTGTAGAAATCAGACCATCTTGGAATTGCTCTTGAATTGCCTCTGCCTTTTTGTTGGCTTGAGCAACAATTTGCTTCTTTTCGACGATCATTTCGCAGTCTGCAACAGAAACTGAGAGACCTGAGATGGTGGCAGCTCTAAATCCAAGATTTTTGATGTCGTCAATTAATTGAGCCACAACTTCTCGAGGTTGGGTCTGAATGGCAAACGTCACTAATTCTTTGATCTTCTTGTCACCTACTTCTTCGTTGATGAATCTCATTGATGCTGGCAAGAGTGTATTAAACTCAAGTCGACCAATAGATGTATCAACGATTTTTGCACCTTCTGGAGTCTGAACGCGAACACTGATTGGCTGTCGTAGTTTAACTCTGTCAGTTTGATGCGCATGGAATGCTTCATCTTCTGATGCAAACACTGAGCTAAACTTTTCTTGATCGGTATCAAGCACAGTATGATAGTAGACACCCATTGCCATTTCTTTATTAGGCACTGTGATTGGCTCACCGTTTGCAGGCTTGAGTAAGTTATGTGAAGACATCATCAATGTCGAACATTCCTCTCGAGCTTGCTGCGTCAGCGGAACATGAACAGCCATTTGGTCACCATCAAAGTCAGCATTGTATCCAGAACAGACACAAGGATGGAGCTGGATAGCATTTCCCTCGATCAAAATTGGGAAAAATGACTGCATACCCAACTTATGAAGTGTTGGTGCACGGTTCAAAATCACGGGATGATTGGCAGTAACTTGCTCAAGAATGTCATACACTACCGGCTCTCGTCGCTCGATTAAATGCTTGGCACTTTTCACGTTTGGCGCGGTACCGTGGACAATGAGTTCTCGAAGCACATATGGCTTAAACATCTCAAGAGCCATATCTTTTGGAAGTCCACACTCGTTTAATTTGAGCTCTGGACCCACAACGATGACTGAACGACCTGAGTAGTCAACACGTTTTCCGAGAAGATTTTGTCTAAATCGACCTTGCTTACCCTTAAGCATTTCTGAGAGGGACTTGAGCGGTCTTCTATTTGAACGTCGTCGTGATTGTCGAGCTTGTGTGCCATCAATCAATGAGTCAACTGCCTCTTGAAGCATTCGCTTTTCATTTCTCAAAATAATTTCAGGTGCGCCAAGATCAATGAGGTGCTTCAAGCGATTATTTCTGTTAATGACGCGACGATACAGATCGTTCAAGTCAGAAGTAGCAAATCGACCACCAGAAAGCTGAACCATCGGTCTCAAATCTGGAGGGATGACGGGCAAGATGTTTAAGAACATCCATTCTGGTTTGATATGCGCTTTAGTAAATCCACCTATAACCCTAAGTCTCTTGGTTGCTTTGATTCTCTTAACACCTTTGGCCTCGACCATTTCTTCTCTCAAGTCATCGGTAAGCTGATCAAGATCAAGCGCCTCAACCATTTCTAGAATACTTTCAGCACCCATGCCGACTCGAACATGACTGGCGGCATCGTACTCAGAGAGCTTGATGTACTCATCTTCACTGAGGATAGTGCCGGTCTTAATTCTCTTGACCATTTGTTGTAGCTGTTTGTAGATTTCATCAGTCTGCTCTAATTGTGTCTCAAGTTGCTTCTTGAGTGACATCAGTTTGTTCTTGGCTTTGAGCTGGAGTTCGCTAACCTTGAGCTGGAGTGTTTCTTTGTTGGTAACTTTTTCTTTTAGTTTGACAACGTCTTGATCGAGCTGTTTGGTTACGTTCTCCATCTGGAGCTTGGTTGAATCTTTTAATTCATCTTGTGCTGCTTCTGCGTCGACCACGAGCTGATCCATGACGGCAATTTTTTCGTCTTGATCAACATCGAGTACGATGTATTTTGAGAAGTAGATGATTGAATTAAGATTTCTTGGTGAAATTCCAAGAAGAAGTGATAATTTTGAGGGAGCACCCTTGAAGTACCAGATGTGAGCAACGGGAGCTGCAAGTGTAATATGTCCCATGCGCTCTCTACGTACTCGTGATTGAGTCACTTCGACACCACATTTGTCACAAATAATACCCTTGTAGCGAATTCGCTTGTACTTTCCGCAGTAACATTCATAGTCTTTGATCGGTCCAAAGATTTTTTCATCAAAAAGTCCGTCTTTTTCTGCTTTTAAAGATCGGTAATTGATTGTTTCTGGTTTTTTAACCTCACCATAAGACCATGACTTGATTGTGTCGGGAGATGCGATTCGAATCTCAAGAGCAGCAAAATCGACTATGTGCTTTACGGCGGTTCCGGTTTGATTTGTGTTCTGCATAATCCCTTTCTTACTCCCTTACTTCCTCATCTTGTTCACTCTCAACTTCAACATCGTCTTCAGTTTCGTCATCGATGTCTCCGTCTTCCAGGCGTTTGATTTCGTCTTCGTCTGGTTCGCTCTTTTCTTCATCAGTATCCTCATCGATGAGCTCATCTTCTGAATCGTCATCGTCGGTGTCATCATCATCTGACTGATCATCGCTGACTGGATCGTCACCCTGATCATCATCTGAAACAACTACCGGGATGATTTCCTCTTCTTCTTGGGCTTCATGAGGGACAACGTTCACACCAAGTGAATTGAGCTCGCGCATCAAGACCCTGAACGACTCAGGCACGGTTGGTGCAGGAATCTCGAGACCTTTAACGATTGCTTCAAACGCTTTGGCACGTCCGGTGACGTCATCAGATTTTATAGTCAACATTTCCTGAAGCGTATGCGCTGCACGATGTGCTTCGAGTGCCCAGACTTCCATTTCTCCCAGTCGCTGTCCACCCATTTGTGCTTTACCACCGAGTGGCTGTTGGGTAACGAGTGAGTATGGACCAGTTGATCGAGCATGCATCTTGTCTTCCACCATGTGTGAAAGTTTCAAGATGTATCCGATACCGACTGTTGTTGGTTCGCTGAATTTTTCACCTGTTCGGCCGTCGATAAGGGTTGCTTTTCCGGTGACTGGCAAACCTGCGCGCTCCAATTCATCCCAAATTCGTTTTTCATCGAACTGTTCAAAGGCTGGAACGGCAATTTTGTACCCAAGTTTAGACGCTGCCCATCCCGCATGAGACTCGAGCAATTGCCCAAGGTTCATACGAGCAAGCACAGAAAGTGGTGAAATAATAATGTCGACTGCAGTACCGTCATCTAAATGAGGCATATCTGCTGTTGGCACGATTTTTGAAATAACACCTTTGTTACCATGGCGACCAGCAAGCTTGTCACCAACGGTGATTTTTCTGGTTTGTGCAACTTTGACGATCACTTCTTTGAGTGTGCCTGGATCGAGCTCATCACCAAGATCACTATCAAGAACCTGGACGTCAATGACTGTTCCAGATTCTCCATGAGGGAGTCTCAGTGAGGTATCGCGTACTTCTCGGGATTTTTCACCAAAGATAGCACGGAGCAATCGCTCTTCTGGAGTCAATTCAGTTTCACCTTTAGGAGCAATCTTTCCAACAAGGATGTCGCCTGCGCTAACAACACTTCCAACTCTAATGATACCTTCTGCAGTTAAGTTACTGAGGTAGGTTTCACTGACATTTGGAATGTCATTGGTGAGTTCTTCAACACCGAGTTTGGTGTCCATGACTCGTGATTTGTATTCGTTAATTTGAATTGAGGTTAAGACATCCTCTTGAACCAATCGGTCAGAAATAACAATAGCGTCTTCATAACCAAGTCCATCGAATGATGCGTATGCGATCACAAGGTTTGCACCAAGTGCTAACTCACCATTATCTGCGGATGGACCATCAATAATAACGTCTCCTGCAGTTATTTCATCGCCTAAATTGACAATTGGTTTTTGTGAGTAACAGGTGCTCTGTGAGGTTCTGAAGAATTTTGTGACGAAGTAGGTTTCTACAGTTCCATCGAGCTTAGTGCTCTCGTCACCTTCGTCTCTGATTTCTTTTTTGGCGGCGTCTGCGTCTTTTTTGCTCAAAGTGAGTTCAATTCTATTTGCGTCAACGTAGGTAACTTTTCCTGAATGTCGAGCAACAACTGTTCTTCCCATAGAAATTGCAACTGCTCGCTCCATACCCGTACCAACAGTTGGTGCTTGAGGCATGATGAGCGGCACAGCTTGACATTGCATGTGGGTTCCCATGAGCGCACGGTTGGCCTCATCATGAGCAATAAATGGAATGAGTGATGCTGAAGTACCAATCACTTGTCGAGGCACAACGTCAACATATTGAACGTCTGTCATTGGACCTTCAATAAAGTTGTTCATATGACGCATCGGGACCCACTCTTGGGTAATGTATCGAGCGTCACTGATTTCTACACCAGCGTGAGTAATTTTGTAGTCTTCTTCTTCGTCTGCAGCCATGTAGACAATTTCATCTTCGATTTTCATTTTTTCACCAATCCGTTTGACGGGATGGTATGGAGACTCCAAGAAACCGAAGTCATTGACCTTGGTATAGAGTGCGAGATAGGTAACGAGTCCAATATTTGGACCTTCTGGAGAACGAACCGGGTCAATACGAGAATACTGTGACGCATTAATATCACGCATAGAAAATGAAGCGCGCTCTCTGGTAACACCACCAGAACCCATAACAGACAACCGACGTAAGTTATCAATTTCTGAAAGTGGGTTGGTTTGATCCAAGATTGTAGAAAGTCTATTTCTTCTGAAGAATTCTGAAATAGTGGCGATAAGTGGTCGAGCGTTGACGAGGGCCGCTGGACTGAGTGACTCGTCTGTCTTGGTTAAAGACATTTTTTCACGGATTGATCGCTCTAATCTAATAAGTCCAATTCTCAGTGCTGAGTCTTTTACCAACTCACCAATTTGACGAACTCGTCGATTGCTTAAGTGGTCAATGTCATCGACTTTACCTTGACCATTTTGCAATCGAATCAAGTATTTGACTGAAGCAATAATGTCATCGGGTGAAAGGGTGGTCGTTTCTGGATCGACGGTGACTGAAAGTCTGCGATTCAATTTGTATCGACCAACTCCACCTAGATCGTACCGTCTAGGATCGAAGAACAATTGCTTTAAGAACTCGCGGGCTGTGTCGAGCACTGCTGGCTCACCAGGTCTCATTTTTTCGTAGATTTCGATAAGAGCTTCTTCTCGAGATTTAGTAGCGTCTTTTTCTAAGGTGTTTTGAAGTAAATTAAATTCGTCCATTGAAAGCTCGTCTTTGAACGCCTCCAACAACTCTTCGTCACTGCTTAAACCAATGGCTCTGAGCAGAACGGACACCGGCATTTTTCGTCGACGGTCAATTTTAACGGTGATAATGTCTCGCTTACCAACAGTTATTTCAAGCCATGAGCCACGTTTGGGACGAAGTTCTGCCTGAAAAAGTTCTCGACCAGTGCTGGAATCAACATCACTAGAGAAAAATACTCCAGGTGAACGCACTAATTGTGTCACAACTGCGCGCTCAATTCCGTTAACGACAAACGTGCCAGTCGGTGTCATCTTAGGCATATCGCCCAAAAAGACTTCTTGAGTTTGCTCTTCACCAGTTTTTTTGTTTACGAGCGTTGCCTCGACATATAAAGGAATGTCGTAAGTAACACCTTTCTTCTTGGCTTGTGAAATTGTGTATTTTGGAAGTGCGAAGCGATATTCACCAAATCGGAGTGACCAGTTTTTCCCGGTGTAATCTTCTATGCCATTTTCTCCGTTAACTTCCTGTAAGGATTCTCGGATACCATGGTCTAAGAATTGAGAGTAGCTATCTATTTGTAGCTTGACGAGATCAAGCTCGGGAAGAAGCTTGTATGTTTTACCCCAGTTTTGTCTTGGCGAATGATTCATGCGCTCCTCTCTAATCTGATTGTATGTAATTCAAGCGGTAGTATTGGCAGTAAATTTGACTGACGCAGACGACCCACAACCCTTATTTCTGGATTGCGGTTAAAAAACAGATTAAGAACCACTAAAAAATGGTTCTTTTTCAGAACTCTGTAATTGAAAAAACGTATTCGTCAGCAAGAGATACTCCGCTAGGTACTGCTACATTGAAACGTTGATTGTAACAAACACTCAAAATTAACGCAAGTATCTATCTATATTTGCGTTATGCTCTTGTAGCGTCTCGGCGTAGTACATTTCTCCCGACCGAGCATGAAGATAGAATAAATCATTACTGTCGATTGGGTCAAGGGTCGCTTTGATGGCATTGAGGCCTGGATTTGAAATTGGAGTAGGTGGCAAACCTGGTGACGCATATGTATTGTATGGTGACGAGATTGTCTTGTCTGTAGCTCTTGGTGGACTCCACCAGGAATCAGCTGCTGGATCAAACCCGCGTGTATACTGCAACGTTGCATCCACTTGCAACGCCATTCCAATGTTTGTTCTGTGCCAGAGGATGCCAGCTACGTGTCTCATCTGCTCATACTCTCGTGCCTCGCGCTCGACTAAAGAAGCCATAACGAGCACATCTTGAAAATCTCGAGGATTATCTGCAATTTCTGCCTCGAGGCCTTCAATAACTTTGGTCTCAAAGGTATTCACGAGCAACGAATGAATTTGTGTGGAGGTCATCTCATGTGGAATCAGGTACGTATCCGGAAAAAGCCTGCCTGGCGTAGTTTTGGCGAGGTTCAAAAATTCAGATTCATCAAATAGTGGCAAATCCTGCGACGCTAAATACTCAGCTACTTCCTCATCTCTCCATCCCTCAAGCAGTGTGATCCATAGATCTTCCGTACCTTGGGTAAGGGTATCTGCTATTTCGAACACAGACTGACTCGAAGACAATTCAAACGTCCCAGCCTGTATCTGTTGTTCAATACCTTTGTAGCGTGCAACTATTCTAAATACCAAAGGATGAGAAATAAGCCCTTGGTCTTCAAGCCGTTGAGCTATAACTGCAACCGACTGACCTTTTGGAATTATAAAATTGACTGACTCTTGACTAGAATTGGTAGGTTGCAAAAGTTCAAAACTTAAAAAAGCGACGCCTGCACCCACTACCAGTAGAAACATCACGAGTGCAATCAAAAGCCTTGCCCATGGTGTTGGCCTTGTAAGTTGAGGTGGAATTGATTCATCAGAGTAAATATCGTTCATCTGAAATCCCTAATTTGATACCAAACGAGTATACCAGGAGCGCTCATAAATCTCAGCAGGAACAAGTTTTCCATGTCATGCTATAGTAGTAAGCATGAATGATACTTTCAGAAAAATAGCATCTACAGTCTCTCGAATTACCGGCTCAGTTTGGGCGTCACTCACTGCTGTTGCCATAGTTGTAATCTGGTTCTCTCTCGGACCCGTATTTAATTATTCGAGCACCTGGCAGTTGTTTATCAACACCATGACAACAATTGTTACGTTTTTAATGGTATTTCTGATTCAAAATACGCAAAACAGAGATACCAAGGCAGTGCACCTCAAACTAGACGAGCTCATTCGCGCGGTGAAAGGCGCAAGACTACATTTGCTGGAAATAGAAGATCTTGCAGATAGCGAGCTAGAAGACCTTCATCAAGAATATGTTGCAATCCACGACAAATTTCTAAAAAAACTAGAGTCACACCGAAAAACCTCAGACGAATAATATTTTACATGAAACATTATGGTCGAGTAGACAACCATTCGTCAAGAATTATTGCTGCGGCATAATGGTCGATAGGTCCTGACTTGGGACCACTATGTTGCTTTCCTTGACTAGCGAGCTTGCTCAGAACTTCTTGGGAAGAGAGTGTCTCGTCAGTGGTGAAAATTGGTAGCGTTAATTTTTCTCTCAGAGATCCAATAAAGACCTCTGTCTTGTCAGCCATTTCACCCTCAGAAATTCCGATCACGATTTGCTCAACATGATGTTCTTCACAGATTTCCACTATTCGGTTTAGAGCTTGCCCAATTTCCTGATAGCTGATCACCTCAAGTGGTTCTACCAGTGACGCATACGTAACAGCCAAACCTATTCGCTTGGTTCCAAAATCAATTCCGAGAGTTTTGGGTGGGATTGTCATGATTTATTCTTCAGCAAACGGGACCAAAGTTGCAGTAACCACGCCGCGTCGAAGGTATGTTCCCTCAGGAGTGCACGTTACTAATTTGAGCTGCTTCACCGAGTAGTTTTGTTTCAGGATATACACATCCTCTGGTTTTACTTCTGTTTTTTCTTGAACCAGATATTTATATTTTACCCCATCTTGGGTGACAAAGATTTCATCACCGGCCTTGAGCGTCATAATGGTACTAAATATGGAATTGTAGCGGCGTGAATTCTTTTCACTAGGGTTGTAGTAGGCCCGTAACACTGAGTGTCCAAAAATTACAGGTGCTCCAACATCGCCTGGGAGCGCAGTGCCTGGATACGCGATTAAACTCTCATCCAAGTCGGTACCACCAACCTTCACTCGAGCGTTGCTTACATTAAGCTTAGGTATATCGACAATATATTCTTCGCCTTCAACTTCTTTTGCATTTGCCAACTCTGGCAAGGTTGCGTCTGCAAACCAATTATTTAAGTTGGTGTAGTCAAGTGCCTCGTCAATAATTTGTGGCTCAGATTGCAAATCTACCTGACTTTTTTCACTCGGTTGTTCTTGAGTGATCACTAATGGCGTAACATCAAGAACTTCTTCTTGAGGAATAGGCGCCATCAGTTGTGCAGCTTGCAACTGAGACGTTGCCGAAATATATGATCCCAAGATTGGAACAACCGCAGTCCCAACCAAATACAGGCCAACTCCAATAAAAAGTGCTGGAATCGAGAATGATCCTACCCGCATCAGCGTCGGTAGAGCGCGTTTCGTTCGACCGATTCGCTCTGCATCATGGAATTCTTCTACTTTTTCACTCGCATCTTGCCGAACTGAAAACTCTGAGATCTTGTCATCAACCTCTGACATGTCAATTCCACTAAGAAGCGCTCTCCGATAGAGTGACACCAACTGTTCATGCATGTCGACAGGGTTTGTACTCACGCTACTCCTCCTCTACCAACACTTTGATTTCAATTCGCTGCTGGTCTTTGGGTAACCGCGAATAGAAATTTTGTAACAGAGAGGGTCTGAGTGTGATGCTGAGAGATTTCACCGAATCTAGTTCTCTGAGTTGCCTGGTTGCTTCTTCTATAGATTTGCCCGCGATATCTTGCGCAAGATTTTGATTTTCAAATGTAGGTACTGCTGCTGAACTAACGTCTCCCTTGATTAAAAACGAGTCTACTCCTTCCTCATCGTCTTCATTTTCAGAGGGATCGATGGGTTGAGATAGAATATCTGGCTCTTTATTCACCAGAGCATATCCTTCTGGAACTTCAGATTGTAAGACTTCTTGGGTAATAAGCTTTAGATCAGAGATATCGTATGAAAGTGTTTCGGCGGTCACCTCAAGTTTGAGTGTTATTTCATTGGCTTCATCACCAACTTCTCTATTAAATTCAGCACTTACTACCTCAACACGCTCGATAGGTAAATATCGAGTGCCATTTTGTTCTTTTTCTCTAAATTCTTTATTGACTTCCTCCAATAATGATTGGAGCATAGCGGTTTGGATGTCGGTGCGATCTTTCTCAGAAACAACTTTTACTTCTCGCTCTTCTCCTCCAGTAAATGCCTCAGTTGCGCGCGCAGTGTAAGTCGAGCTATCAAATGATGCTACGGTCAACTCCGTGCCGCCCTCGATATTGCTGTCAGATCCAATTATTGAGGCAGTGACTGCAACCGTTGCTTCACCAAATTTTTTGACCTCTTCTTTTTCTTCTGGATCCTCTTCAACAACTGCTGCTGGTACTTCAACTTCTTCATCGAACGTAAAGGTAAGCTCGCCAGTTGTAACCTCAGTACCAGCAGCAAATATTTTGTTAGATGTAGTCTTGTTTATTATTTCTATCGTACCTTTTGCAGATTCTCCTACCAATGTCGTGCCTGTTGTCGGTGCGGTGCTTTCATCAGAAAGTGATGCCGTTTCTTGTTTTGCAGGAAGTGTTAGTGAAGCTGCATCTGGTGAAGTTGCAGATTCATCCAAGGTGAGCGATAGTGTTTTACTAACTAACTGTTTATTTGGGATAATTGTGACCACAGCTGATGAGAAAAATACTGTCCCCAAGACACTCAATCCCAAAAGTGCTATCAAGCCAGCCAATACCCCAATTACTATAAATCGTTTTGGATTATGAGCATGTGACCCTGACGCAGGTCGAGCAGTTGCCTGAGATCGACTAAAAAGCGTGGTTACTCCAGATAATACCTTTGACCAGACTGACGTGGTTTCAACTGCTGTCGCTTCACTATCGTCAGGTAGCTCACCCTTGCGCACTGCTTGTAGTTCTATTTCGGCTAATTGCTTCGAGGTAATAGGCACTCCAAAAGTTTTTGCTTCAGAGAATTCAGCTTTAGGGCGTGCAGTTTTAGGTTCTCCCGATTTAGTGTCGAGTAAATCAGGGCTCACTACAGCTTCACCCGCTGTGACTGAACTGGCTGTTGCGACAGCTGCACCTGTAGTCGCTGCTGCAACAGGTGTCACACTGGTGGCAACAGGTTTAAAATCAAAGTCTTCGGAAGGCTCGTCCTCATCTGCATTCACCACCTCGTTGACTTCTCCTGAACTGCTCAAATCAGCAGCAACTGGAATATCATTCGCGAGCGCAACTCCTTTACCTGCTTCTTCAGCAATAATCGTTACACTTAAGTTTCGCGACAACACATCAATCGCTGGGGATTGCAAAAACCTCGACTGAGATGGCCAGTCGATTGCCAACAACTCCTGCTGAAATTTGCGAAGCGTATCTTCAGGAACATCGAGTGATGACAGGACTATTTTAGTAGGCAAATACACACCATCAGGCTCTAAATTTACCGCAAAACGCGCAAATCCTTCACCAATGTCGTCAACAATAGATGCTGATCTACCAATGACCTCTATTCCACGAAGGTCTCCATGGATAACAACTCCTATAGAAATCGATGCCTGACTAATTTCCACCATAATTTCTGAACTTCTAGGACTGATATGAAGTTGCTTCTGAATTAATGATTCGAGTGAGTCTACAAAGCCCTGTGGCTTCAATGAAAGTGCGTCTGCAATGGTGGTGATAATTTTTTGTTTCTCTGGTGCTAAATCTCCTCGTGTAATCCAGGTATGCTCAACACCAAAAATAACTTGATCTATGTTCTCTGATTCCTTGCCCAGATCTTGGAGGCTGTCATCAACTCTTTTGACAACAGACTTGGTGTCGCCATACGGCACCGCTTGAGATTGTTCTAGAATTTCAACTCCATCTGAGCCGTACGCAACGAGAAACGACTGCACTTGGTTTTCAGAAAGAATCACGCACAGTACATGCCCTCTATTTTGAGCAACAGGTTCAGAAGTAGTTTTGGCCATCCTTACCATTTAACCAAACTCTAGGCGTTATGAGAATAGGACGTTTTAGCGAGCCCTGAGATACACACGACGAACACCGCTACTGCTAGCTTGTTCTTTGAATACTTCAATAGGTGGTATTTCACCTGTGTTCTCGACATGCGGACCGCCACAAAGCTCTTTTGAGATCCAATCCGTGTCTGGATCCTTGCCAATTGTGTACACGGTTACTTCGTCAGGGTACTTTTCAACAAAAAAAGCAAGTGCACCTGCTTTGAGTGCGGTTTGTTTGAGAAGAGTTTGTGCAGTCATTGGTAACGCGGCTGCAATCCACTTATTAATTTGGCTTTCAACGGCATTTAATTCATCTTCTGAAAGTGCTTGGCCATGTGAAAAATCAAATCGAGCCCGTTCAGCAGTGATATGAGAGCCCTTTTGTTGCACGTGGTCCCCTAGTACTTTTCTGAGTGCGGCATGCAAGAGATGCGTCGCGGTGTGATACTGCGTTGTGATTTCACTGCTGTCTTGGAGACCACCTTTAAATCTACCCGCAGATGCTGTCCGCGACTTCTTGGCATGAGCAGCTCTGGCGTCATCAAATTCTCTTCTTTCTAGAGGTTGACCTCTCTCTGCTGCGATTTCTTGGGTTAATTCAAAAGGAAATCCATACGTTTCATAGAGCTTAAACGCCATGACGCCGTCAATTTTGGGGAGTTTTTCAATTTCTGCTAAACCTCTATCGAGAGCCTTGGAAAATTTTGCTTCTTCTTGGCTCAATACGGTTGCAAGCTCTTGTGCGTTTACTGCAACCTCTGGATAGACGTCCGCATAGATCTTAGCCACAATTGGAACCAGGTCAGAAAGTATGGATTCATCTATATTGACCAATTTTGCATACCGAATACCGCGACGAATTACCCGTCTCAAAAAATAGCCTTGCTCTTTGTTTGATGGACGTACGCCGTCGGATGCCATCATAACTGCAGCACGAACATGATCTGCAATCACCCGAAAACTATGCTGGACTTCTATTTCATCATAACTTCTCTTTGTTTTTTCTTCTAAAAATCGAATGATTGGCATGAAGCCTGTGGTCCTGAACACGTCTGGATTATCAAGCACAGCAGCACCGATTCGCTCAAGTCCACCACCAAAATCAACATTCTTATGCGCTAGCGGTTCAAACGACCCATCTTCTTGCTTTTGGAATTCCATAA
Source organism: Patescibacteria group bacterium (assembly GCA_041747555.1). GTDB lineage: Bacteria > Patescibacteriota > Microgenomatia > UBA1400 > PJMF01 > JBGTEY01. The sequence continues at coordinate 19,537 of JBGTEY010000007.1, read as the reverse complement.
ACACAGAATTTCCAATTTCAATAAACCGTCCACAATCACAATTCACGTGACACGGCTGATCTTTCCATTCAGAAAGCTCGTGAAATCCACGATCCTCACCAAAATCGTAAAAAACTTCACTATCAGGACCTCCTGGCTCACCGGGCGGCATGTTGTCTGGCACACCCGCACGGGACCACCAGTTTTTGGTTTCATCGTAGTAAAAAATTCGACCTCCCTGCATGCCTTTTTCTTCTGCATGTTTCTTGGCTTCTGCGCGCACCCCTGCATCAGAGAAAAGCTTTTTCCAGATGTCAACCGATTCATCATCCTGATCAATTCCAAGGGATTTGTTCCCACTAAACACCGTCGCATACAATCGCTCTGCGGGAAGACCAAGTTCACTTGTCAGAAATGTAAAAAGCCAAGTAAGTTGATCTTTCTTAAAATAATCCCCTAATGACCAATTTCCCAGCATTTCAAAAAAGGTAGTGTGTCGATTATCTCCGACTTCTTCAATATCTTGCGTCCGAAAACATTTTTGTGAATCGACAATCCTCGTACCCTTTGGATGGGTTTCACCGAGTAGGTACGGCACCATTGGTTGCATGCCAGAACCGGTAAATAATGTCGTGGGGTCATTTTCTGGAACAATATTTGAAGAAGGCACTACTGCGTGACTTTGGGCCTCAAAAAAGTCTAAATAGGATTTTCGAATATCATTTATGGTCATTTCTTGAGGGAATTGTAGTCCTTGTGATACAGCGTGTCAAATGTGTAAAATAGGGACATACCACAAAGACCAAGAAAAAATGCAAGAAACACAACAGCAACACCATGAGGTCGCAAGCACTCAAGCAGCAATGACTGATGCCTCACCCTCAACACCTAAAAAACATCGCACCACTCAAATACTCACCGGCCTTTTGATAGTGCTTCTGGTCATCGGCGTTATTCTTTTTATACCTGGCAATGATTTCTTGCCCGATGAAGAACATCCACCTGGGCCAGAGAATCCACTCGGAATAATCGAGCCAGATAAACCCTATAATGAGTACGTTGCGGAAAGCTTAGTATTAGATTTCAAAACGTGCGAGCCTCGCACCTACACGCTCAATGGCGCAGACACAAATACCACTACTACATATGAAGTTCATGGCATTCGACCAGTTCAGTCGTCCACAGGTACCACGGAGTATTGCGCGCTGAATGTTGAATCTGTCATTGAAACAATTGTTAATCCCTATACCTGCCTAGTTCCTCTCACCGAAGGTGAGCTTACTTTAGAAAATCAATTTTTCGGTTTGGATCCAGATCTATTAGGTAAGTATTGTCGAGAAGCTGGCCAATTTCAGCAAGAATTAGATCAACAATAACATTTTTTTGATGTATTAAAGTTAAAAATTAAAACTGAAGTAGTTAGTTTGTGTTTTTAAACTGGGACTTCGTAGATTTTTTTCGAACTCGCTTGGATGCACTATTAGTTAGCGAATCGTCGTCGTTTGAATTATTTCTAGTAATTTGCGACTCGTTCGCATCCTCTAAACTGGAAATCAATTCGTGTATAAAACTCAGCACTCCTGTCTTAATGGTTGTGGCTGGAGCACTCTCTTCAACTTTTGCAGGAAACTCTTTTTGAGCTTTTTCCCATTCTGAAGAGACTTTTTTAACCAATTTTGACCCTTTTTCTGACGCAAACAGATAATACCCGACTGCCCCAGCAAAAAGGCCAATTGTCAGTCCTGAGAAAAATGATCCTGAATCATCGGTAGAATTATTCTTTTTCATCGCGTCTTAGCCAGGTAACGAAGGTTTCGAATACCTTTAGACCAGTTTTGAGTCCAGCAGCTGCTCCTCCTAAACTTTGGAGAGGCTGTACTATTGATTGCAACTTCATTTCTGCCAAATCAATAGTCGTATTTACTCGAGTTAGAGTTTTTCGAACTTCCATCAGCACCAGAATTACCTGAATTCCAACCACGCTTAAAACAATAGCCAAAATCACCAGCACAACCGAAAATACAATGGGAACAATTTCCATAAAAACCTTTTTTTGAGTAAGTACAGCTCAGCACCATCCTACTACAGATTGGACTCTCTTGTCAGCTGGCAGCTTCGAGCTTGATTAAAATTCGACAGTTACCGTGCGAATAATGCTATTTTCTTTCCCACGTCGATCAACAGCAGTGACTTCAATAAATGCTATACCTTCTTTCGGAATATTGATCTGAGTTTGAAAGCTACCGTCAGGCTGGATAGCAACAGGTTCTTGATTAACGTGTACGGTCGCTTCTGGGGTGGTTCTGCCAACAATGGGGACTGTCGCCGCAACGGTTGCATGATCTTCTGGGAGAGATATTGAGAGCGAAGGAGGCTGTTGCAAGTGATACCACTGCACACCAACATACCCCAGCAAGGTAAAAAAGACGAATACAGCGCCAACTACGACCCCAGTCACCCGGTGATTTCGCATTCGTGGCTTAAGGACGGGTTTTATAAACTCCCTAGGAACAAGCTTGCCTTTGGCGCTTTCGCGATAATCACGTCTGAGCAATGCCAAAACAGGTTGGTGATCAAAACCAAACACTTTGGCATAGGTCTTAATATACCCCTTCACAAACGTAGCGGCAGGTAGTAAATCAAACTGATTATTCTCGAGTGCTTTGAGGTATTCAAGTCGTATTCTCGTTTGTTTAGAAAGTTTATCCAATGGAAAACGATGCGATGTCCGTTCCTCCCTCAGTACCTCTCCGATACTTTTTGTGCGCATGGGAATTTAAAGTAGTTCTCGTACCAATTTAGATACCATTCCACCATCGGCTTTACTGCCAACTTGCTTCATTACTGCACCGATTATTTGACCAATCTGTGCATCAGGCATGCTTTCTCGTACGGTGGTTACGATTGCTCTCAATTCTGATTCGTCCATTTTTTCTGGGAGATAGGATTTGAGAATATCGATTTTAACCAATTCTTCTTTCACTAATTCATCTCGACCCGCAACCGCAAACTGCTCGGTAGCCTCAGACATTTTTTTAACTTCTTTTGAGAGGAGTGAGACTATTTGATCGTCGGATTGTGGGCCGCCATCGATTTCTGCATTTTTTATCAAAGAAAGTGCGAATCGAATAACACCGAGCCGCACAGAATCATGTGCTCGCAGTGCGGTTTTCATATCATCTTGGAGTTTTAATTGGAGCGTAGACATATTTTTTTCTTACTAAAAACACCGTTTGTATGCTGAAATTGTAACACACTCGGAGCAAATAAGACCGCTGGCATCACTCATGCTGCTAGTGCGCTCAGGTTAAAGCGTGATAACACCCAAAAGCTGATTGCGTCGAGTGTTCCAGTCAACAATGCCAATCCTGCAAGGATAATCAATACTGCTGAGAAAAGATTGAGATTTCGCGCAATTGACGGGTTCTGTGTAATCTTTTTTAAAACCTTTTCTAGACCAAGCGCGGCTAACAAAAATGGCAAACCTAGACCAAAACCATACACGAGTAAAAGTAGCGTGCCCATCAACATAGTTTCTTGTGCAGCCGACCAAAACAGAATGACTGCTAATACCGGCCCAATACAAGGACTCCACCCAAAACCAAATGCGACACCAGTGAGTAGTGCATGGATGTGGACGTGATTTTGAAATAAGTTTTCCAGATGTAATTTTCTCTCAGTCTGACCAAAGTGCTTGAACACGCCGAGCATAAAGAGCCCCATTGCAATAAAAAGAACCCCACTCATTCGACTCACTATCTCTCGATACGGAGCGACAATCGCAGCAAATTGATAGGCTGCCAAGCCAAGTAGGATGAAGACAGAAATGAACCCAAACACAAAAAACAATGCAGCCCGAAACACAGTCCTACGACCTTTCGAATCACTTTTGAGCTGTACACCGCTTAAATATGCCAGGTATGTAGGTACCAACGGCAAAAGACACGAGGCAAAAAACGTCAAAATTCCGCCTAAGAAAGCGATGAGTATGGTAACTTGTGAGCCATCAAATATGAGTTGTGGCATGATAGATTCGTATTGTACGCCGTTGCTGTATACTTTGTCTGTAGAAATCCACACTCGTGGAAAAAATATGCAGTGATCGAGTATTTATTACTACATGTTGTAGTATTTAACACTCAACCACTAATGTCAACTCTACGAATAAGTCACATATGCCACAGCGACGCTTTTCACCATACGAACTTACCCAACTCGCTCGAGCTGGCATTAATCCAACCAAGTTTCATGACGCTGATACCACGCCGGTTGAGTACATTACAGGGCGCGTTACCTTTTGTGACAGCGAATTTATGTGCACACCGGACACGCTCATTCCACGGATTGAAACTGAAGAACTCGTCGATTATATCTGCACCCACATTGAAGAAAAATTTGGCACTGAACCAGCTTCACTCCTTGATGTCGGTACCGGAACTGGGGCAATCGGCATTTCTGTGGCTCGACGCTTTCCTGCACATCAGATTACTGTAATGCTCACTGATATTTCGCCCGCTGCACTTGATGTAGCGCGTCAAAATAGAGCTGCACTACTATCTAAAGACTATTCGATTCAATTCATTCATAGCAATGTACTTGAAAATATCCCAGCCGGTGAAACCTTTGATATTATCAGTGCCAATCTGCCATATGTGACTTCATCAGAAATGACTACGCTCCCTGACTCTGTGCGTAACCATGAGCCACATCTAGCACTCGACGGGGGGCAAAACGGTACAGAGCTCTTTCACCAACTCCTTACTACAGTCATGCCGTTCACGCATCAGGATACAACACTTTTTTTTGAAATTAATGAAATTCATACGGTCGATGATATTTTGAGAACCGAACACGCAGCTCAATGGTCCGCAACGCAGTTGCAGGACTCATTTGGTAAGGTTCGTTTTTTGGTTTTATCAAGAAAATAAGGTATAGTTGCGATATGAAACACTATCACCACAAAATACTATTTTTTACCACTGCTCTAATCTCAAGTGTATTGCTCGCCGGGTGTACACCCCAGGCCTCACAAAATCAGGAGCCAAGCGCTGCTGACACGACACCTGTGGCCCCACTAGACACAGTTAGTGACACACCGTCAGTAGTTAAAACCCCCGGCACATTCCAAGATTACAGTCAGTCCGAAGTTGAATCATCCGTAGCAATGGGCAACACAACGGTATTATTCTTCCACGCTGAATGGTGCTCAACATGCCGCGCTGCCGAAAAAGACATTGTTTCCAGAATGGACTCAATTCCAGAGAACGTCAAAATTTTTAAAGTTGATTACGACACAGAAGCTGAACTCGTCCAGCAATATGAAATTGTCAATCAACATACCTTCGTAGTTCTTGACGAAAATATGAATATTTCCTCCAAATGGCTCGGTGGATCACTCGATGAGATTATCGAGCGAATTTGAGGATACTCACTCTACTGACAAACCCTCTGAATGCTCACCTTCTTTAGCTGCTTGTTCCTGGTTTTCAAGTAATTCTGGTGAATGGAAGTATCGATAGTGCGGGGGTGACTGAATTCCGGCTCTGAATGACGATGTCTGAAAATACAGAATAGGCGATTGATGTAGTGGCGGGTACTCCATGCTTACCACAGCATTGTACGCCAACGCGTTCGTATGCTCAATACAGCGACAGTACACACAGCATTCTTAAAGGTAGATTACAGTTGGTTCAGCTCAAGAAGGAGTTGCTGAAAAAAGTCTGAATCAAAAAAAGTTTGTACAACAGGAACAAAGTCCACTGACTCTACCGTTCTCACTAAACCAGCTGCAACCAAACTGACCACCACTGTTGCACCAAGTGCATACCCGACACCCCTCAAAACAGACGTGCCAAATGCAAATCTGAAGGAATTGAGTCGGTCAACATCCCTCCTAAGCGCATCAACACTCATTGTCAAAGTGCTGAGCGCGTGCTCCAAATCTTTCAGGTGTTTTCCTGATGTATCGCGTTCTTGTGATTTTTCAGTTACAAAATCGTCAGTTTTAGATTCACGATGTTGAGGCGTGTTATTCGCGCTTGTCATACCTTATTCTCCTGAACCAAACGAGCTACCAACAATTATTAAAATATCAGCTTCGGGTTGTGACTCACCTTCTGGCAGACTCCCCAGTGTTCCTCCGAGTGATTCTGCTAATGATTGCGCCTCTTGATTTGTGGCTGAAAGATTGACAATTTGTGTTTCTGTATAATCTTGCCTGGCTGCGTTTTCTCGTCGTACAATTGAAACATCAAAAATACTCGCCTCAACTAAATCTTGAACCTGTCTGGTGAGTCCAGACCTCAACGTTCCATTATAAATTGCAATTCGCACTGCATCACCCTCTGCCTGAGGTTCAGAGACAGTTTCACTCCCGCTTGAAATTGATTCTACAGATACAGATGTGCCTGTGTCGTTTTCAGTATCTGTCTGCTGAGTGCGGACAGAAGTGACATCGATTATTTTTCCTAAACTCGGACGATAAAGTATTACACGCTGTGAATCAGGGTAAATAAGTACCTTATCACCATTTTCGGCTTTCTGGAAAAAGGCTTGCTCTGAAAGCGCTTCTTTGTCGGTGACAGTTGCTAATACAGGTGTGCCTTCTGGTAAAACCATGTGACGGCCCACTTGTTGGATCACCTCTTCTATTTCATGCGATGGGTTTTGGGTCCGCTCTTTTTCATACTGCCAGTAAAAATAACCTGCTGTAGCAAGTGATAGTAATACTATGACTACGACGAGTACTCTAGCACCTGTGCCGCCCATTATTACGTTCTTAATTTTTGCCATCATATTCACCATTATACATAGGTCGAGTGTCATATCTACTAGCACCAAAGATACTCATTTTATAAGATTTTTTTATGTCTGGTGTGTCTTTACGCGAGGGTGTGTATTGTGTCATCATAGAGTAATGAAATTCCCAGAAAAAATCTGGCTTGGTTGTGTTGTTTTTTTTGCACTGTTACTCACTAGTTTTAGTCTGGCAAGTTCAATCATGGCAGCTGACCTTACTAGTGCTGCTATACGACTTCAAAGACAAGCATCAGGTGAAACTCCTACACCAATTTTAATACTTGTAACCCCAACTAGCACTGCCGTTGAGGATGGTATCGACGTTACAGTCGGCTCAGCCTGGAACATCAGCCCTACTGCTAGTAATTACACAGTTTCAACTGCATCTCTCCCGCCTGGAGTAACTGCCTATCCAGGCATAGTTACTGCCACTGGCGTCAGTGGATCTACAGTTAGTTTTCCGGGTGGAAATATTGCCCCAGGAACACTCTATGGTTTTTATATTACGGGCGGAATCACCACTAATCCTGCTGCAGGAAGTGGCACGGGATACCAATGGTACCTTGCCACCAGATCACTTGGAAGCACTGTAGATACAGCTGCCCCAAAAGTATCAGTCGTCTCGTTTGATCAAATTGGTGTAACTGCGACTGTAGCAGCTGACACGAACGACTTGAGTGCACAGCTTACAGCTCTAACCTCGGGGACAACCTTTAGTCAAGATCAGGATGTTGTCTATGAAATTACCTATGGTTCAGAATTAGCCTACTCAACCAATCTCACTGTTCAGGCCGAATGGAGTCTTGGCACTATTTCTGGTCAAGGTACACCTTCTGTTGAAGTTGTTAGCTACGTCAATGGCTCCGCATCCACCGCATATGGTGGCACAACTCCCGTCATTGATACGGTAAACCGCACAATCACTTGGAGTATTTCAAATGTCCCTGCTAATACTGTAGGTCAAACTGTTCAATTTACACTAGAAACAGGTGGATACACAGGCACAAGTTCGGTTAATTGGACGACCGCTGCAAGAATCACTGCGCCCTCAAGCACCGCTGACTCTGAAGTCACCAAAACATTCCAATATGACTCCCCCGATGAGAATCCTGCCACTCCAGAGAAAAAATCATGTAATGAGCTTTGCAGTTCGGATAGTGAGTGCAATTCAAATTACTGTCGAATGGACGTGGGGCGGTGTCGAAATAGCGAGAACCCTCACAACGACCTCTGTGATGGGCTCGGCTCAACTCCAGGACCAACTGCCAGTCCAGGGAGTGGGCAAACGGCTCCCACACTCATAAGTCATCAGATCACGTCTCTTTCAGATGCCGTGGTGACGATGCGCGCCATAACGAGTCAGGATACATCACTTTTTATCCGATATGGCACTGCGGTGAATCGACTCGAAGAACGAATCTCATCGCGGTCGTTCGACTCCGAGCACCTTTTCCAGATTTCAAATCTCCTACCCAATACTCAATATTTTTATCAATTTGAAATTCTAACTGATCAAGGTTCTGTTTTTTCAAGTGTCTATACGTTCACTACCGCAGAAATCAGCTCGCCCGCAGAACTCGATTTTGGCTCAACTATGTTGAGTATTCAGGGCATACCATTGTTTCCTGATACTGGACTCGGGCTTGGGCAAATTCCAATCATAGTCATGCCCAGAAACAGCACGGTAGATATTACCGCTGCATTTACAAATTATGAGGCCATTGAAAGCGTCTTCATCGAGTTGAGAAACACTACCGTGCTTGGAGTAAACTCGAACTCAAACACACATCCAAACCGGTGGCAGCTCCATGAATACAGTCCCGGTAAATATTCAGGCTCAGTCCTCGCGCCTGACATTGCAGGATGGTATGACGCATATATAGAGGTTAATGATGTCTACGGCAATATCACCCAAACCTTAATCGGCAGAATTCATAGCACTGGTTCACTACAAATACTGAATGCAAGTACAGGAAAGCCAATTGAAAATGCCAAAGTACTGTTCAAAGTCTTTAATCAACGGACACAAATCTTTGATATTATTAAAAGCGGAACATTCCTGACCGAAAATCCACTTTTTGCTGATAAATGGGGTAGAATCAATATAGTGCTACCTCATGGCAAGTACCGGGCTCAAGTTTCTGCTGATGGGTATCGAACGACCAATTCTGACTTCATCATTGGCGCCAATGAAACGCAAGTCTACCCCACGATCCAGCTCGAACCTACCTCTGGTATGGTGACAACCTATCTAAAAAACCAACTCAACTCAGCGCTTTCAACAATTGATAAACTTAGATTAGAAAGTAGCCAGCTTCAAAGCTCTCGAGAACGCTTCTCCACGATCGCGATTATTCTTCAGGTGAGCATTGCTACTGCATCTGTTATCGCATTTTCTGCAAAATCACACATACCTCTTCTACAACTACCAAATTACCTCTATCTACATATTCGCAGACTTCTAGGAAAATCGAGCAGTCGAAAATCGGTACTCCATGGCCTTGTTACGGATCGAGACACTGACAAACCAATCACCAGAGCAAACATCGTCGCTATCGATAAAAAAGATGATGCGGTTATTGCCCATGCATCCACAAATAAAAAAGGCTTGTTTAACATTGACGTTGATAGATCGACCATTGAAATACTTGTTTCAGCGGTAGGGTATGCCCCACTTTCGCAATTATTTGTTATGAATTCTGCCAGCAATCCTCATTTTGAACTCACTAAGAATTCTGCACACAAAGATCATGGCCTTCAAAGAGTTCTCTATATATTACAAAGCATAATTGGATTCTTTTTTGAGATTCTAGTGCTTTTATTACTGGCGCTCCAACTCTATCTCATCCCGCAGCTCGGACTAGGAAGGGTGATTCCATTCCTCTTCATTGCCCTTCTGAATGTTGGACTCTGGGCAGCGTACTCGTTCAGTCAACACAGTAAAAAATAATTATTTTGAAACATCCTACTAGAAGGTAAATGGTTGATCAGAGCCACCGGTAAACCAACCACCATGCCTCATTAATTGATCGTTCGTAGGTGTACCATCACAACCTACCTGGACAGTCCAGTTTGATCCCATATTGCCCGCATTTGTACTACTATATGCGATGATGGTGGCAGTACCACCCATATCAGATACCGTGACATCATTTATCGTGAATGTGCCAGAGCCAGTCCACGCACGCTGTGTACCATCCGTCGATGATATGACAATTGAATCAGCAAGGCCGCAAGTGGGCCCATTTCCTTGCATAATGATAGATCCGCCAATTGAAATGCCGCCACCGAGCGTAATATTACCGGTAGATGTGTTTGAGTACACCCCATTTATAGGCACATTGAGGGGATTTGTCCCCTCAAGCCGCACATCTTGTGCACCTTGCACAAACGTGCCTGTCAAAATATAAAAATTATTTGTTGTCCTTAAATTAGAACTGACCAGACTCACCTCTGTTGCGGTCAATGTTTTGGAAATTGTTAGATTATAAAAATTTTGCCCAGTACAACTTGATAGCGTGCCACATCCTGGATCGAGGTTTGCGGCTCCAGCACCATCAAGTACGATTGTGCCCGTTCCTTCTGCCAAAATACCGTCATTCACATAGTTTCCTGCAATTGTTAGATTCGTGGTCGATGAGGCGGTGTACGTACCATTTGCCGCAATGGTAAAATTGCCATTCACATCAACGGCGTTGTCATTGGTCTCTACATTGAGAGCTCTGGTATTTGTCCCATCTCCAATTGTGAGCGCATTAGATGTTGTCAAGCTTGATGCAAGTATCGTAGCTCCAGATTGATCAAGCGTAAGGTTGTAGAACGTCAATGTCCCCGTACCACCACCAATGGTTCCTGCCCCAGAGAGCGTGGTAGTTGGTGTGCCCGCATTCGTAGTCACGGTGCCTGTGCCAGTCAAAGTAATATCGCCACCGTCAATGTTGGTATTGGCATTTATGTAGAGCGTTGCTCCTGTATCGACGAGGACATCAGCGCCAATGGTATTTGTAGCGGTATCAAGATACGCGACGGCATTATCATCAATATGGAAGTTGCCGCCCGTTGCGTTTGTTGTTACAGATCCACCAGGATCAAACGTCGTCCCCGCCGTAACCATCAGCGCGTGACCACTTGCGACAGTCAGATTACCCGACGTGACCGTGTAGGGGATGTCAGCATCTTGACCGCTATCATATGCATCCATGTCAGTTGTATCTATGGCAGTCGCGTCATCGCTCACTACCTTGACCACGCCTTGATAAAATATATGTCCTGTGGAATCGCCACTACCATCATATCTAATTGCAAGGGCGCCATCGGTTGCCTCACCATCTATCCACACGATAAGACCGTCCCCGGCACTGGGTTGCGTTACACTCCCTACAGACCAAGCTCCTGTAGAAGCGTTGCAGCTCGTGGTGTAGGTAGTGGAGCTAGCGCGAACTGCAATGTTGTTCGTACTACCATCGCATTCGGAGTAAGCTGTGGTAGTGCCCGGGTTGTATACATTTCCAGAAATAGTAATGCCGGAGGCAGCTACTTCTTTAATCTCTAAGGCAACCATAGAATGCGGGTCACTGCCTGTGCCCGTTGCGTTAATTGTGTAATTACCGGTTGATGTTGTTGATCGGTCACCGCCAAATTGGGATAAATCGATATTCACATTCGCGCCTGTTGCCCAGTCAAATCGCTCGGTGACGCCAGTGCCTGGAGTAAATGGTGCCACATCTCCACCTCTGTTTGATGAAGCGCCGACAACCAGAGAATTTGCAGTGTTAGTAGCAAGCGTTATTGTTGGATTACCAGTTGCCGTAGTATTTGTCGTTGCGCCCACTGGACTTGATTGGTCAACACCAGTGTAACTGACTGCAGATGCACCGGTTGTGGCATAAGTACCGCCATACGTAATTGCAACGGTATTTGATCCACTCGCTGGATTAACAAGAGTATAAGCATGCACCACAATATACCGATTAACTGAAAAATTATTTTCTGCCGTTTCTTGCAGTGTCATACCAACCCCATTGTAAGTTACTGTTGCGGTGGGATTTGCTGTCTGTGAAAAAATGTGTAAAAAAACTACAAGCAATCTATCTGTACCACTTGTAGTATGTGAAAATGATGCACTTGAAGATGTGGTTACTGCATCATATGCAACGGCATCTGACGCAATACTCCAGGTTCTCAGCTCCTGAAATACTTGAAATTCCTCACTATTCACCATACGTAGTGGCCCAAGGGTGTAGAGCTCTGGGCTGACATCTGGTGCGTCATAGACATACTGCAAAAGGTATGTCTGACCTGCTGTCCAGTCTACATTCCAGATGATTTCTTTCCGATCATCAGCTGCATCAATCACCTGACGAGTTGGCGTGTCAGTATCTGCTTTAATTGAGAAACTATTCGGGACCGCTTCGATGATTTGACCTTTAAAGTCACTTTTAGGAGTCACCTCAATCACTACTGGATACTCAATCACCGGGTAAATACGCGTGGCTGTTTCTCTATACACTATAAACTCTGGGTCCTGTTGCACCTGAAATGCGTCAACAATAGAGTACGTGCCCTCCGGCGTAGTTGCCGACAGTGAAAGCCGATATTCTCCAACCTTGGCGACATCCATCGTGGCAAAATAGTCTGGGAGCGTGGTCAGACCATACACATCACATTCATCACTTACTCGAATTGATTCGTCTGCGGTGCTCAAGGTGACCACTTCTTGCGTTTCTTGATGTGTAACATGTAGCGTCACATCAGCGTCGCAAACCATGTCGCCCGCACTATCCAAAACTCCGATAGAGAACAACACCGTATCATCTGGTTGGTAAATACTCTGATTAGTATTAATAACAAGTACCCCCCACCAAAACTGTTGTTCAACCGAATGCTCTTGGTCATCTGTTATGACGAGTGAATATTTTCCTGGCTTAAGATTACTCGATGGTAGGATTGTAAGGACTACATTTTCACCCGCCTGACGCATTTTGACATCAACCTCGTGCTCTATGCCGTCAGAGTCCTTCACTGCCAATTGTAGTACTTCAGAATCTGCATGCTCCAAAATGGCAACTACTTCCTCTGCTGCGCCAAACGTATCTTTTGGCAAGGTGATTGAAATTGCCTCGTTATTCCAGAAAAATTGACCGATGGCAGCGCTCACTGCTCCGAATATGGAAGGCAAATAGGTGAAAAATCCAATGGCGATCACTGCTATCAAAATATGTAGGAATCGTTTTGCTAGAGTTTTTTTCTGGACTTTCATTATTTTAGTAACTCGCCAAATAGTTCAGTTCAACGTCACCTATTCTTACAAAATTATTATTATTTGAAATCATCCGCAAATATATTATTGCCGTCTCTCCAGCTGCATCCCACTCTGGAGCCGCGCCGTCATCGAGCACACTGTCATCAATTGTAATTGTCTCCCAAGTCTCTGCTACGGCTGCCGCATTTGTGACGTCACTCGCGACTGCAGTGGTGCTATCACTGCTGAGATATACGTATGCACTTAGAGCATTGCTGGCAGTACTTGTAGACTCTGTGGTAAAGCTAATCTGTAGTGCATTGCTGGTAGCCCAGCCAGAGAAATCTGGTGGTAGCTGCACTCTCAAAGCAACAGTATATGACTGACTTGAGCCTTCTGCACTAGTCCACTCGTAAAATGTCCTCAACCCATCAGCGGCAGTCGTTTCTACATCTGCAGTCATACTACCAACTGAGCTTGACTCGGTACCTGCTCCATAAAATGTAGTAAGTGTAGCACCAGAATATTCAGGAGATAATACAATCTTCCTGGCAGGTCGAGCTGTTCCTGTGTAGAGCGGACCGCTATCAATATCCCATGTAAATCCATTTCCACCATTTGCAAATGACACTGACGAAGCAGACGTATTTACCGCAAATACGTCGCTCCCATCGGTGACGGTGAATGTTTCTGCTGAATTGATGGTTATTGTTGGTGTAGTAGCAGTCCATGTCCAGTCGCCGGAGCTCGAGAAGGTGGTTGCACCTTGGATTGCACCAGCTGAAGAAATATTGAGCCCGCTACTTGCGAGTGTAAAGCTATCACTGACATCACCTATGGTAATAGTATCAGCGTCACCATTGGTTCCAATAGTGATCGTGTCGCAGGCAGCGCTGTTACAAATCGAGACTGAGGTAGCAGTGCTGTTTCCTATACTCAGTGTGCCCGCTGATGCGGTGTCAAATGCCGGACTCAAAACCGAGGTGCTCGCTTCAACACTCCCAGAAACTTCTAGCGCCTGGCCAGGATCAGCGGTTCCAATTCCCACAAATCCATTTCCCAGAATTGTCAAAAAATCTCCACCACTGTCGCCAACCTGAAATAATTCGTCTGATGATCCCAAGTTTGCGGTAGATTTTAGTGAAATTGCCTCAGTCGTGGTGTTTCCCGCTGCCGCATCAGACTGCACAATGAATCGAGTGCTTCCCAAAGTTGCGGTTGATGCGGAATCAAAGGTAAATGCTCCAGAAAGATCGATGTCGAAACCAGATGCAACTAATTCTAATCTATTGTCGGTTGTCTCATCGTATAAAAGCGAAGCATCATTGGTTGCTCCAAACGTGATGCCCGCATCATCACCCAGAAACAGATTTGCAATTTTGTTCGCGCCATCAGAAGTACTGTTTCCGAGTCCTTCGCCGTCAGTCGGGTACACGTATGTCCCACCATCGGAAAATACTCCCCCTCCAAGGGTACTGAAATCTGTTACACAATTTGATTCTCCCTCACCGGTACAAAATCGAGTTGCCTCAACAGTACCATCAGTCACCGACGTACTGTACAAACTCAATCCGCCAGATATCCAGACATCACCAGTGATATCAACATCTGTTCCGGGAGAAGCCGTGCCCAGACCAATATTTCCCGTTCCATTGGCAGTAATTACCAAATCTTCATTGGCACCTGTGGTTATATCAGTTGCAGCACCGGTGAAAGTTAGACCAGTTGTTCCGATTATCTTATTTGTGAGCGTTTCAGCACCCGCTAAGGTTGAAAGTGTACCAGTTGTTGGCAGCGTCACACTTGTAGCTCCTGAACTAGTAAAAGTCACATCATTGGCTCCAGAAAAAGCAATTGTTGTAGCGTCAGGAATAGTCAATGTGCCGGTAGTGCTCGTAACCGTCAATCCAGAAACAGTCAGTGCATTAAAGGCATACGGCACTGCGGTAAATCTAATTCTCGGCGACATTTCGCCATCACCATTAAAGTTCACACTCAGATAAATATTATCAGTATTAAAATCAACCGAACCAGGTAGGGCTGTCACTGAACCAAGCTCGACACGAAACACACCGTCAGTCACTGTAACCTGATTACCACCGGTGCGCGTCTCTGTCCAAATTTCGGTGCCTACGGTCGCAACAGTGTAAATTTTAAACTCAAAATTATACGCGCCATCTGCAACGTTTGTCCCATCATCGTTTACAACTTTTCCTTGAAAATGAATTGTTTGTCTAATTCCTTCGGCAGCTGATGCATCAAAAAGCTCACTAAATTTTAACTGCGCCAATCCAACAAAAATAATGGCGGCAAGGAGTAAAAATGGTAACTTTTTTAGGTAATACATTACCTTGTTAGAGTACCAAGAATCACATCAAGTTAGAACACAAAGGAAACCCGTTTGAAATATATCAAAATATGCCAGCAGCAATGACCGTCAAGGTGTCAGCGTAATCACCCGCGGCTGGAGTGACTCCAGACACTTTTGCTTTGGCAACAAACGACCCTCGGCCGTCAACAATTGGCGACGAAGAGCTGTTATAGATCTCAGATGGTGTTGAGCCAACGGTGCCAACAACTTCGCTTGTTCCGTCGAATGGTGAAACGGCTGCTAACGGTCCACCACTTGTTTCTGCAACACTATTAGATTGTAGTCCAAAACCTTCAGTAGCGCTACTGAGGTTTCCTGAAACTGCAGAGATTGTGTGAGCGGTTGAATCGCTATAGAGTCCACCATTGGTGCTGTAGACGTACACAATCCCACCTCCGCTTGCATTTGAGGATACATCGATCCAAACCTTGTCCGTAGTGGTAGAAACTGTCGAGGGAGCAAGCGAACCAAAATCTAAAATATAGGGCATTGCGGTCTCTGTGTCAGTTGAATCAACGTCGATGTCAAATGTTAATGTCAGCTGATCAGTTGTCTGTGAGGCAACTGCGCTCCATGGCGTTTCGGTAAATCCACCCTGTCGCGCTTTGACTTTAACATAGTAAGTGGTATTTACATCAAGACCGGTGACAAATTCACCCGTTGCCCCACCCCAGTCAGCATACGCTTGCCAATCTTCTGCACCCAAAGTTGCTCCAACGGTATTGTCAGACTGTACGTACTCTGTAGTTGAAAAATTATCATCGGAAATAGCGATTGCAAACTCAGAATCGGTTGGATTTCCTCCATTGTCGATGATAATATTCAGCTTGTTGTAGTCATTTCCTGATGCTGTAACCGTTGGTGCGCTCGGGACATTTGCCATTTGTGTGTAGAGAAGTCCAGGCCACGTTTCATAATTGTTTGAAGACAAGGAATTACTCCCCTGCTCACCAATCGTGCCTTCGAGATCATAAGTAGAAGATGAGCTGTTTTCTGTCCCGCCACCACCCCAAGTAAAGTCCCGAAGATTGTAATTCGTGCTTGCGGGAAATACGAAAAGCATGAGTGCTAGGAGGAGTGTGTGTGGTTGCTTCATTCTTCCTCTATTGTGGCTGGATACTCTCTGCCAAGTCAAGGACTATCTGCTCGGTTTGCTCGCTGGTTCTTGGTGAATCGTACAACACGACTGCATAGAGTACTTCATCAAGAACTAGAAACATGCTGACTTCAGTAGACGATACAAAAAATTTATATGAATTTTCAGGGAAAAGTGTAGTGGTTCTAGACTCGTATCGCTCATCTTTTTCTCTGAGCGATATACCCGTATTCTTTTGCAGAGATCCAGCACTATCACTGGAAATTGTATAGTGTGCCTTGGGGCGATCGCTGGTGGCCTTGATGATACAACCACTGTCTTTTGCGTCAGTTTTAATATTTCTCACGCTCACCGGAAAGGTAACGTCAAAACACTCAGACTCTCCAGAGCGGATTTCACTGAGTCCCTCATCTTGATCAAGCGTATCGAGCTGAATAATGCGATCGTCTATAGGCTGATTTTCGATAAATTCTCGCGCCCGATCGCTAATCTGGCCATTGGTGGTACCAATTGAGGGTGTCACAGACCATCTGTAGAGAGAACCAAGCACTCCAGCCAATACAATAAAAATAAGGGCAGTTCGAAATCTCATCAAGTTCGCTTCTTTCTTCGTTTGATTGTCATGTACACAAGGAGTGCTGAACATACGATAATTGCCACAAGTGCGCCCGGATGAATATACAAAAATGAATCCTCATGGTGGTACTTAATGCCGCCTGGACTACTCGTACCCCTAATAGTCATGCTCATAACCATCACCGGAGCAGTCCACCGAGACTGCCTGACTTGTATCGGGATTCGTCGCTCTGTTCCTGGCAATACAAATACTGAATCCTGATTAATCGTTCCCTGATACACAACACGACCCCGAATGTCTTTTATTTCTAAATTACCTCGTGGCACAACATGAGTATTTCCATCATTTTGAAATAACACGGGTACTGTATCCGGAATGAAAAACCGCACACTTGACCGCTTCCAATCCACGCTATTTATACTGAGGTGAAATTGCTCTGCTCCTTTTTTACGAATCAACAACAGCGTCGAAAGTGCAGGCAACACTTCTCTTATTTCATCCTCATGTTGAACTTGACGAATAATAACTGCAGCGTAGTGACCGCCAGGGCTCAAGCTATCACGGTTTTGGATGGTTACGATAATGTCTTTACTTTCACCAGGAGGCAATACGAGCCTATCCTCAGTAAATCGCAAAAAAGATGCGAGCGTATGGGCGTATGCAGTTTCAAACCCATCTAGGAGTGCTAACGACCCAAAATGATCGCGCTGTTGAAAGTCGTATGCAAATAATTCAAATTCAACAGCCGTTTCATGATCGTTCCTGAGTGTGAAGCTAGCGCTTGCCTCTGGAACGCCCTGCTCTATCTCAATTTCTTGAAATGAGGGCGTGACGGTAATTCCTTTCGCGGCAATTTCAGGAGGACGCAAGACTACAACCAAGAAAAGAACTGTCAACACAGTACGAAAAAATTGTTTCATGCTCAAGAATTTCTAACTTGTTTACCGTCGACTTGCTTTCGCTGCCACTGATCTCACTATCGACCATACCCCAAAGCCAAGTAAGGCAACGACTGCTAGCGCGACGAGTAAAAATCTCCATGGAATGACCCAAAAACTAACAGAGGATTCGATTGGTATATCTCTGGTGCCATTGTCATACACTAACAGTAAATTTGCGGTGTACTTTCCAAATCGAAACGTATCCGCTGTTGAAAAATCCCACCACAGATCTTTTTTATCAAGAAGCTGGCCACTGTCATCACGAGTTTTATATCGAGGGAATCCTTCATGCCACTCTACGACATACTCTCTATCTGAACTAGGGAGCACTAAGCCATTTTCTCTATTGATTGAGAGGATGCCGATGTCTTTTTCGTCTCCTTGGTCGATAAAAATATTACCGAGCGGCGCAAGGTGAATATTGCCGGTGTTTTCGACACGAACTCTGAAGGTCGATGGTAAAAATTCATATACTTTTTGATCTGTTGAAAACTCAAGGAGTTGTAATTCTTGCTTGATTGTTGGAACATCAACTCTGGCCAGCACCAAAATTGCAGGTGCGCCAGTGATGACGGTCGTTTCATCTATTTCTGGATCTACAGGGCGACGAACTATCACCGCATAGTAGTATCCAAGGCCAGCATCCTGAGGAGGTGTGAACGTGATTGGAACAGTTTTCCATGCACCCGGCTCGAGTGATAAAACTGATTGTTCAGGCTGCAGCCAGTCTCCATGCACCTCTTGTTGCTGGAACTCTCTGATCCTTGGTCGTGATCCAGTTGCATCAGCCTCAAAAGTAACAATCTCAAACTCAACCCATTCTGTATTTGAGCCATTATTGAGTAATTTAATTTCGGTTGTGAATGGGATCCCAGGGTCTGTCTCAATGTTTAAAACCGCAGGAGAAAGGGTTAGATTTAGCGTGGCGTTAGGAGGAGGAGCTACTGGGACCGGAATATCTAAGTCTGCAGAAGTTGTTGCAGCTTCAGTTTCTGTATCTTGCTGTAGTCGTTGGGCAGAGACGCTAGCAACAGATTGGTGGATGAAGGCGACCAAGAGCAAAAGTATTGCTAGCTTGGATAAGCCTGCTTTCCGGAAATTTATCATGCATGATCTCTAAAAGTTACCAGCTGCTACCACGGTCAGCGTATCAGTGTAGTCTGATGCTGCTTCAGTTAAGCCTGAGATAGCCGCTCTGGGGATCAATGTTACCACATCATCGCCGGCAGGACCATCAGCACTTGCAAACTCCGTGAACGTTGCAGATAGCGTACCTCCAGCAGAAGTTGTTAATCCATTATATTCAGCATCTATGGTGAGCGTTCCACCACCGCTTCCATCAGTGTCTAGGTCTGCGTCGAGGACGTAGCCTTCTGTACCTGCAGAGAGTGTTGGAGACCGTTCAAAAAAGGTCACCTTTTTTTAGAAAAAGATTGGTACATCAATCCCTGGTTTTTTAGTAATTTCAAGAGACGTTTTACCATTGAGACGCTTAAATTTGCCTGAACAATCAGTGAATTTTCTTGTTCGTCTT
>JBGTEY010000006.1:0-43974 GCA_041747555.1 Patescibacteria group bacterium | reverse complement strand
ATTCACTACCGCCAATGCTTAAGAAGACGATTGCTCGCTCGAAGCCGAGAGAAGGAGCAACATTGGTAAAGGTAAAGTCATATGAGAGTGCTGATCCATCAGCGCTATATGGCTGTCCTGGAGTACAGACTGCGCTGTAGGTAGCTGAGGGGTTTGTGGGCACGCCACCACCGTCATCAGAGCCACCACCACCTCCACTACCAGAGCCACCACCTCCACCGGAACCACCGCCACCACCGGAGCCGCCACCATCACCAGGATCGGTGCCTGGGTCAGAGCCGCCACCTCCGCAGACTGCGGCATTGGGTGAGCAAGTGCAACTGTAAGTACCATATACGTTAGGATCTGGTCGGTTGCAGGTACATATGCGTTCTGTACCAGCTGCGCAGTTATTAGCAGCACAACCTTGATTAATAACTTCTCCATTTACAGCGCATAAGTTGCTTGCACTACCGCTGCAGACGCCACTCCTACTTTCACCCACTCCCGAACATTTTGCAGACGTATATGAGCAACCATATTGTTGATATTGAATGCAAGCCTCAGCTGTTGTGACGGTTCCACAACTGTATTGCGCTGATGAACCTGGCATGATAAAAGTGCCCTCACATTTAAATGGAGTAGTTGAGCAGTTGAAATATGTTCCGTTATTGTCACAAGAAATTGAGCCTGGACTTAATTGAGAACAATCAAAGCCAGTACTGCTAGGAGTCCAGGTGCATGCCCCACCAAAAGTACACTCTGCTTTTGTATATAAATTGCTGCAACTAAATGCCTGCTGCCGAATATCCTGCTGTTGTTGCGACACAAAATACCCAGCAGTCAAACCAAGGAGTAAAAGTAATAGGACAACAGTCCCGAGAATTAAAGAAATTTTTTTATTTGTTGCTTTGAGCATTAGTCTGGTAGCCGCTACGAGCACAATATAGTTCTTACATAATACGCGATTTTTATTGCTCATTTCAAGTAGGAAAATAGCCTATGCCACGACCTATTCTGAATTACTGAGAATTACTTGAGAAAAATCCACAAAAGTAAAACTATATTGAACGGATTAGTAAGTTTACCCCTGCAAAGGAATGAGTCCGGGCAGCTCTGTACCACCAAGAAAATCAAGCGAAGCACCACCCGCTGCAGAAATATAGGTAAATTTCTTTTCTAAACCAAAGTGATCGACTGCCGCAATTGTGTCGCCACCGCCCAAGACAGTTGTTGCTCCTGAGCCAGCGATCGTTTTTGCGACATTTTTGGTGCCTCTGCGGAATAATGTATTCTCCCATACACCCATTGGCCCATTCCAGAAGACGGTTTTGGCGTGTTTAAGGAGCTCACTATAAAGACGGACCGTTTTCGGCCCAATATCGAGATACTGGAGATCTAAGTCGTTGGGAGTGTCAGCCATGTCGTGTGATAAATCAATAACTGATACTTGTTTTTTGCTGCGTGTATCAAGCGATTTCGCTGCAAGTACATCTATGGGATGAAGAATTTTTGGGAGTGGAATATAACCATCTTTAAGAATGCGCTCAGTTTTGTACTGCTCCATGAGCTTTTCTGCGAATTGTACGTAATCTACACCTTGTTTTGCCAGATCACCAGAGACTTCTTCTACAAACGACTTGTGAATTTCTATACCCTCTGCCTTGAGGAAATTATTTGCAACGGCGCCACCGATCAGAACAAAATCGGCAATTTTAGCAAGATTCTTAGCTGCTGAGACTTTGTCAGAAATTTTTGCGCCACCAATCACGATTGCAAGTGGTCGAACAGGATTTTCTACTATTTTAGAAAGTGAATCAACTTCCTTGGTCAGTGCAAATCCAGCAAAACTCGGCAGATATTGTGTCACACCTACGGTAGACGCATGCGCACGGTGCGCAGATGAAAACGCGTCATTTATATAGATATCAAATGGTTTGGCAAGTTTTTTTGCAAAATCTGCGTCGTTTTTTTTCTCCTCAGGATAAAATCGAATGTTTTCGAGCAAATGTACTGTTTCTGGTGATTGTGATTCAGTGACTTGAGGTAATGACTCGTCCCATTCCTCAACCAGCTTCACCGGTATAGAGAACTTTTTTTGAATATACTCGGCGATAGGCTTGAGAGATAGTTTGGGATCAGACTCACCCTTTGGCCGGCCTAAATGTGAGATGAGCGTAACAGCTGCACCATGTTTAAGCAGAAATTTCACCGTCTCTAAACTGAGTTGTATTCTACGATCATCAACAATCGTCACCGAACCATTTTTGCGTTCAAGCGGCACATTATAATCAACTCTCATCAAGACGCGTTTACCAGTGATATCTTTTGCAGTGATAGTTCGTAGCTTCATATATATAGTATAGGCACAAAGATGGATGTTTGTCAGCCACATTCCCTTGAGGTAAAAAAACCATAGATATGGTATACTCCCATACACTTCGTAAGAAAGGGGAAATAGTATTTATGGCTACTACAGTACAAAAACCCCGCCAGACAATGGCGGATCTTTTAGAAAAAAGCGACCACATCATCGTGGTCCCAAAACGGGGCGAAACAGTCACCGGAAAAATCACCGCTAAGGGCAAGAAAATGCTCTTACTCGACATCGGTGCCAAAACCGAGGGCCTCGTCACCGACAAAGAATTTGAAGTTGCAAAAGAATATATTGACGAACTAGAAGTTGGTCAAGAAATTGAAGCAACCGTTCAAACAGAAGAAAATGCTCAAGGGCAAGTCTTGTTGTCACTCAAAAAGGCAGCAAACGACGCTCGTTGGGAATACTTCGAAGAAGCATACGAAAAACAATCTGTTCTTGAGGCAAAAGGCCTTGAAGTTAATAAAGGCGGCATGGTCGTCTTGGTAAACGGCACTCGCGGCTTTGTTCCTTCCAGTCAATTTGGTAAAGAATTAGTTGGAAGTTATGGAACGCTTCGTGGCGATGGTTTTAAAGTCCGTGTCATTGAAGTTGATCGTGAGAAAAATCGATTAATTTTCTCTGAGCGACACGTTTCAGAAGAGCAAGAAATTGCCCAAAAAGAACAAGCACTTGATGAAGTCAATATTGGCGAAATCTATGAAGGTGTTGTTTCTGGCGTCATGCATTTTGGACTGTTTGTAACTGTTGAAGTTCCAATCCCAGAGAGCGAAACTCCAGGACATGTTGAAGGTCTCGTTCACATCTCAGAAATTTCATGGGAAAAAGTTTCACACCCCAAAGAATATCACCAAGTTGGCGATCGACTTAAAGTACGCGTTCTTGGAGTAGACGAGAAAACTGGCAAGCTTAACCTTTCAATCAAACAACTCACCAACGATCCATGGGAAGAGATCGACAAACGTTATGAATCAGGAACCACCTTGAGTGGAACCGTTTCACGAGTTGAGTCATTTGGTGTGTTTGTGAATGTTGAAGCTGGAATTGATGGACTTATTCACTCAAGCAAACTTGAGCCTCATCACGAGCTCAAAAAAGGCGATGAAATCACCGTCCATGTTGAGAGTGTTGATCCAGAGCAGCGTCGAATGAGTTTGAGTCTTGTCCTGACTGAATTACCAGTTGGTTACAAGTAAACTCAGCAGAGCACTAAGCACCGCTTAGATTTGGCGAGCTACCGACTACTACAAAGTACCAAAAGGAGACCTATGGCAAAACAACGAATGATCGTCACCGATGACCAATTATTGATTGATATGGATCTATTATTTAATGCAATTCGTGAGGCAAATGGTGACTGGGAAAAAGTCGAAGCAGATATGCAGGCATACTTAGACGCTATCCAAAATATGGTCGATGACGACGATATGGATGATGATGCAGATGACGATGACCTCGAAGATGAAGAGGACACCGACGACGAAGTCGAACCAGCTAAATAAGTAAAAAATATTGATCTGCCACAACTTTTTGGCCTGGAATGTGCTATAATAGCACCGTAGAAGTCGGTAATTTACTGCCGACACGAACGACACAAGGACTTTCATATGGCATACGTAATAACCTGTGGTGACGAAGGGGTTCAAGTAAATCAAGGCACACGATTTTCATTCGTGGGTAGTGGTTTTAAGCTTGAAGGATTTGATGAAGCGGTGGCAATTCTCAAGAAAATTGTCGGTGAGCCAATGTGTATTGCAGCCTGTGAAGAAAACGACTGGACCAAAAAACAACTTGATGTTTCCACCTGGGAACAGACCAATGCCAGTGCTCAGCAACACGTTGAGGCTTTGGCAGACAAGCTCGATCTTACCTATATTAAAATGATTCCCTTCACCGACCCAAAAGAATTGGGCGGCGAAATTAAAGCGCATATGGTTCGTCCCAAAGGCATCCACGTAGCAAATAAAATTTGTTTTACCATTGGCGGAGGTGAGGATGTCTACAACCTAGGACAATTCCAAATCAGTGCTGACTGGGTGGCTCAGGCAGACGATGCACTTGTCAAAAAAGTTCTCGATCCCCAGATTGCATTTTACGAAACACTCGGTGGTGGCAAGAAACTAGAGGTAATCGTTCAAGAGAGCGATGCTTTTGGAGAAGAAGTTGCTGCTGCAAATAGAGATAAGCTTACCAGTCTCGGGTATTTATAATTTTCCTAAATGTTGCGTGGTGTTCGCGCCGCGGTTGTTGTGATTTTTCAATTGACAGTTTTTTTATTGGGAATACAATAGCGTTGTCTTGAGTAATTTTCTTGAGACTTGAAGTTAATAGTTTTTATATTTTTATTATGAAAAAGGGATCTATGGGAAATAAACTAAATCAAGAACCAAGAAGCAAAACACTCGATGAAATTCTGGCTATTGAATGGAGTGACTATAAAAATCGACTTACCAAATACGAAGCTGAACTTACGCAAGCTACAACAGTCAAAGTCGTTATTGGTTGCGACGACTCTCGTGTTGATGTGCCAGTCGGTCTACAAGACAATGGTGATTTTTATATCCTCCTCCCGGTTATTGGTGGTGGAGTCCCGTCACGCGATGGACTTGCTTCATTGATTCTCTATTTGACCGAGAAACGAGGTTCGCTGTCCAATGTTGAAATCTATGCCAGTCAGCATGGTGGTAATGAAGAAGTGAGTGCAACAATATCAGGTGAGCCAGTTCCCAAGCACACCTGCGGTGCTCGAGCTGTGAGAGGTGAAATGCCTGATTCAGTGTATCAGAAATATGCTGGAATCCCTCGACATGAAGTACCAGAAGCGCTCGATGAAGAAATGAATTTGCCCGCTATGCTGGTTCACTCAGCAGCAAATTTGGAAGCAGATATTGTTGCAAATGCCCAGAAAACAGTTGCGGGAATTACTGAAATTTTGGCCGAGCTTAATTCTTCTGAAGTTCCAGTTTACTCTGCAGTATATAACCATAACAAAAAAACGCTCACAACGTTAAATGGCGAAGGTCTCGAAGAAGAAACCGCAGAAATGCCCGGTTTCCATAATTTTGAAAAAGACTATCAAGACCCAGCAATGACGGTTGGTAAATTTGGCCCAAGGCTTGCGGGTATTGCCGATGGTGTACTTGCTCCGTACATTATTGGTCTCGGCGAGAACAATGACTTTAATACTTACGCTGCTACATTTGAGGATTTAAAAGTTCTATTTTCTGATATGTCCTATGCGGTTTCTCATCACGCAAAGCATATCAATCACCCAGACGAACCTCACGCTGATCATAATTTCGAGAGCTTAAAACATGCGCTGATTTTTGTGCAAGATACTGCATATGCCGAGCAACTCGACACCTATATCAACACTGATTTTTTCCAGTCGCACTACGCTCAAATTTTTGCCTCAGTGGGCGGACTCCACGTCCAAAATGTAGACACTGGTAAAGTCAGACACTATATATTCTAAAGCTAAAACTATATCTTCTTCGTAAGATGAGCAATTCCTGCTGGTGCAACGACGGTGGTTAAAATTACCACGACAATTATCACCGAGAAAATATCATCGCTGATTGCGCCGAGTGCTTTTCCTGTCGCAGCAAAAATCAGCCCGACTTCGCCACGAGGAACCATAGACATTCCGATAAGGAGTTTTTCGCTTGTGTTGCCACTTGCACCAAAACCTGAAACCATCTTACTGCCAATAGCAATAACGCTGGCAATGATTCCGATCAAATATACTTGAGGATTTAGTAGTGACTCTACTTGAATTTGCAGACCGGTGTATGCAAAAAAGAGCGGTACAAAAATAAGTGCCAAACTAGACACCATATCTTCTACGTGTGTGTGGCGGTGGTGACTAATAATGCTTTCCAAACCGTTGTTTTTAGAAGCAAGTGCTTCTAATTTTTTGACAATTAGTGGTGAGTCAAAGAAATTAAAGTGAACATCATCCAAAATAAGTCCAGCTGCGAAAGCACCGATAATTGGAGCAAGACCAACGAGTGTGGCCGCATAGGCGTAAAGTAGGGCAAAAATAAAAGCCAAAGATAGCTTCATGCCTGTGCCAGTGTGGATTTTTGAGAGGAGTTTTGAAATATGTGGGGCAAACAATCTTCCAAGTACGATTGCCAAAACTAGGAAACCTCCAGCTTTCAGCGCCATGACGGAAATACTCATGGCGGTCAGCTCCTGACCACTTGCCATTGCAGAGACTATCGCCAGAACCAGCAATCCAAGTACGTCATCAATCACAGCAGCACCAAGTACGGTCTGGCTGGAGCGACTCTTAAGTGTGCCCAGTGCCTTAAATACTGATGCAGTTACACCCACACTTGTTGCAACCATAGCTGCGCCAATGAATAAATGACTAATAAATGGGGCATCTGCAAAAAATAACGGTCCAATTACATACGTACCAAGGATTAGAGGTGCGATAACTCCAATTATTGCAACTTTAAACGCACTTGCGCCTACAGTTGCCAATGATTTCAAATTTGACTCTAGGCCAATTTGAAACAGTAAAATTACAGCGCCGATTTCTGCTAAAAATGCGAGCGTTTCATTGTGGCGCATTTCGTCAAATATTCCGATTCCAAAATAAGCTGCGAATGAAAGCGCGATACCAGCTAGAAGCTCTCCTAGTACGGAGGGTTGCCCTAGCTTTTCGATAACGCCACCAATTTTTGCAAAGAGTAATAGTAGTGCAATGAGCAAGAAGAGCTCACCAAAGGCACCGTGACCACCACCTGCATCAACTCCGGCACCAAATGCAGTCGGGGCAAATGCTAGAGAAGTTGCGACAAATCCTCCAAAAATAGCCATCGCATTATTAATCTTGTGTGAGATTTTCATAGTATGACCTTTTTATAATTAGAAAATTTGTATATATTAAGTGCGTATCGCAAAAGGTGAATTATATAGTACTTCTGCCATTGAGCAACAGTTTTTCACTATTTGCGCTGAGTGAGATGGTAGCTCTATTTTGACGCTAAATATCCCTTGCACACATTAGAGAAGCATAGTACAATACAAATTCTGTTCGGGAAGTGATATTGTCGTCGTGAAACACTGACACAATCCCTCCGCCCACCGCGAAGTAAAGTGACATACTTGCATTCCGGAAAATCTCATACAACTAAATAAAACAAAGCAGGACCGAATGGGCCCTTAGCTCAGTTGGCTAGAGCGCCACATTTGCAATGTGGAGGTCAAGGGTTCGAGCCCCTTAGGGTCCACATCGTACTTGCCTGCTGCCTTGATGGCTTGGTATTAGTTCTTGGTCCACTCTCACCGGGTGCGACTAAGAGCTAACACTGAGCTATTAACGCTCATCGTTCGTTAAAAAGTGAAGATAATTGTCATGATGTATCGACCAAAGTAGGTTGTCATACATCACAGACCAGAAAATTTAAAAATTTTAATATTTTTTTATTCGCTAAAAAAATAATGCTACAAAAATGTGAATTAAAGCAGATAGTGGATGCCTTGGCTTGATTGGCCGAAGAAGGACGCTGACCCCGCGAAAGTCGCCGGGTAACTGGGAACAAGTTATGATCCGGCGGTATCCGAATAGGGAAACCTTGTCCCGAGAAATCGGGATGGCCTTATCCCATCTTTTGATGGGATCTTGGCGGACACGCGCTGAACTGAAATATCTAAGTAAGCGCAGGAAAAGAAATCGAATGAGATTCCCTTAGTAAGCGACGAGCGAACAGGGAAGAGCCCAAACCTGATTTTTATCAGGGGTTGTAGGACTTCAACATCGGATCTTTTCTTTGTAGAAGAACACTGTGGAATAAGTGACCAAAGAACGTGAAAGTCGTGTATTCGAAACAAAGATAGACCGTAGAAGTATCCTGAGTAGGTTGAGAGACGGCAAACTCTCTTCTGAATCTGGGGTGACCACACTCCAAGGCTAAATACCAATCAAGACCGATAGTGAACGAGTACCGTGAGGGAAAGGTGAAAAGAAGGGTGGAAGACCCCGTGAAATAGAACCTGAAACTATCTGCTAACAATCAGAGAAAGCCCATTTATTGGGTAATCTCGTGCCTATTGAAGAATGAGCCGGCGAGTATTTGGTAACTGCGTTAGGTTAAAGCACGTCGTGCTGGAGCCGTAGTGAAAGCGAGCCTGAATAGGGCGACAAAGTAGTTGCTGAATGACCCGAAACCGGGTGAGCTTACCATGACCAGGGTGAAGCTTCGATAATATCGAAGTGGAGGCCCGCACCGGTGTATGCTGCAAGATGCTCGGATGAGTTGTGGTAAGAGGTAATATGCTAATCGAACCCGGAGATAGCTGGTTCTCCCTGAAATATATTTAGGTATAGGGTCACGTTAAGCTGTAGGGGGGTAGAGCACTGATCGGGTGCCTGGTGATTTATCGTCAGCATCTAGTCAAACTCCGAATACCCTACATGTGTTTCGTGGCACTCAGCACCTGGGAGCTAAGTTCCAGGAGCAAAAGGAAAACAAACCAGACCCATAGCTAAGGTCCCAAATACAAATTAAGTGGAAAAGGAAGTTCGTGTCCTAAGACACCTAGGAGGTCGGCTTAGAAGCAGCCATCCTTTAAAGAAAGCGTAACAGCTCACTAGCCGTAGGACATGTGCGCCTAAAATGTAACGGGGCTAAATTTGTAACCGAAGCTTGGGGTTTCATTAGAGATTCGTCTCTAGTGGAGCGGTAAGGGAGCGTTCTGTGTGCGTTGAAGGTGCCCCGTGAGGAGGTGCTGGAGCGATCAGAAGTGAGAATGCCGGCATGAGTAGCGAAATTGGGGTGAGAATCCCCGACTCCGAATGACCAAGGTTTCCGCACCCACGTTCGTCGTGTGCGGGTTAGGCGACCCTAAGGTGAGCCCTATGGAATGTAGGGGTAGCCGATGGATTACAGGTTAATATTCCTGTCCTTGGTACGTATCACTTGACCTGGGGAGGGACGGTGACGGATAACCCAATGATGGCAGTGAATGTCATCACTAAGCACTAAAGCAGTTCGAGTAGGCAAATCCGCTCGAGCGTTTATCTGAGGTGTTATGGGGCTCTGATCCTTTTGGAAAAGAGTTTTGGGTGATTTCATCATCCTGGAAAAGCTTCGCAGGGAGATACGTATCAAATCGTACCGATAACCGACACAGGTGGTCAGGTCGAGTAGACCAAGGAGAGCGAGAGAAAGTAGTTTAAGGAACTCGGCAAAACAGCTGGGCGTAATTTCGAGAGATGCCCTTCTCTTGGTGTGTTTACACATTGAGAGACGCAGTGAATGTCGTGGGATTGACTGTTTACCAAAAACACAGGTCCGTGCAAACTCGTAAGAGGAAGTATACGGGCTGAAGCCTGCCCAGTGCCGGAAGGTTAACTGCGAGGGTGTACTCTGATTTATCAGGGTATGCTTTCAATGGAAGCCCCGGTGAACGGCAGCAGTAACTATAACTGTTCTATGGTAGCGAAGTTCCTTGTCGCTTAATTGGCGACCCGCACGAAAGGTTTAACAAGTCCCACACTGTCTTGAACTACTACTCGGCGAAATTGAACTGGCTGTGAAGATGCGGCCTACTGACGGCAGGACAAAAAGACCCCGTAGAGCTTTACTACAACTTGGCACTGATGCTATATATAAGATTGTTTAGTATAGGCGGGAGAGCACTTCTTCGTGTTGTGCTCATCGGTGAAATACCGCCCGTTTTCTATATAGTATCTCACGTAATCTTACTGCAAACGTAAGAGCGGACACTGTCTGGTGGGTAGTTTAACTGGGGAGGTTGCTTGCTAAAGAGTAACGCAAGCGCGCAATGGTACCCTTAGCCTGGATAGAAATCAGGCTGGACGTGCAATAGCATAAGGGTGCTTGACTGTGAGGCATACAAGCCGAGCAGGTGCGAAAGCAGGTTATAGTGATCCTCGTGTGTTTTGTGGAAGACACCGGGCTTATCGGATAAAAGTTACCTCGGGGATAACAGAGTCATCGCTCCTAAGCGTCCCTAGCGTCGGAGCGGTTTGCTACCTCGATGTCGGCTCATCGCATCCTGGGGCTGAAGAAGGTCCCAAGGGTTAGTCTGTTCGCCTATTAAAGCGGTACGCGAGCTGGGTTCAGACCGTCGTGAGACAGGTCGGCCTCTATCCGCCGTCAGCGTTAGATACTTGAGAAATTTTGCCCGTAGTACGAGAGGACCCGGGTGAGGGAATCCCTAGTGTTCCTGTTGTTGCTGTCAAGCGCAGTGCAGGGTAGCTACATTCCTTCTGGATAACCGCTGAAAGCATCTAAGCGGGAAGCCGTATTCAAGATTAAGTATCTCTATCAGACTCGTGGGAGATTACCACGTTGATAGGCCACCGGTGTAAGCTTGGTGACAAGCTGAGCCTAGTGGTACTAATTGTTCGACTGAACATTTTTGTAGTTGGTTTTTGATGAATGTAACGTACTGAAGTCGACTATGTCATGGCAAATTATCTTCACCTTTTAGCGAATGTGAGCAAAAAGCTCGTGTTCTTAACAAGTGAATATTCTTTTTATACTATAAAAAGAGCTGAATAAAAAAAGAGCGTTATATTCTGGTCTCTAGAGCGAGGTGGTCCCAACTCTTTCCATCCCGAACAGAGTCTTGAAACGCCTCAGCGCTGACAATACTGCATGGGCAACTGCGTGGGACGATAGGTCGAGGCCAGAATAGAGCGCTTTTTTTGTGCCTAAAAAAATAGAAAACAAGAAATGAATTTTTGTTCTACAGTAAAATATTTCGAAAAAAATTTGAAATTAAAATTATCTTCTCACCCGATCAACCTGCGTTGAAATCCAGTAACTCCATCCACCCGACAGAATAAAGAATAATCCACCAAAGATAAGAGCAAAGGTTGTGTTTACTGATCCTGAAACGGGGATGGCACTGTCTGTAGAAGGTAGTGCCGATCTAGTGGCACCTCCTTTTGCTTCACCTGACTCAGTTGCCATTGCCGATGCTGAGGCAGTTGGTGATGGGCTCGGACTGATACTCGGTGACGGACTCGCTGATGGTGAAGGTGACGGGCTGGTGCTGGTGACTGGGAATGGACTCTCTGTGCTGAATGGCCCGGTTTCTTGGCTGGTGTTGGCTTGTGCGAGCAGACTTGAGGTATCACTGACCGTAAAATTCACTGTTTCTTGAACAACTTGTCCGGTGGCAGAATCAACGTAGCTGTAGGTCACCGTGTGCTCACCTGGTTCGAGATCTGCAGAGAGTGCTTCTAAATCTAGTTCAAATGCACCATCTTCACCTGCGGTCACTTGTTGTGTGATTTGTGTTTCTGAGTTTACGACGATATCGATAACTGCTGATGGGGCAGCCGTACCTCTAATTACTGGACGTGAGGTTGTGACCGTTTGTTTTTCTGGGTTTGTTAAATCGAGGACTGTTATGACTTCTTCTTGCGGAAGTTCTTGGTTAAGTAGTTCGTTGAGAGCACTTGCTCTGGCGCCTGCACCACTTGGTTGTATGTCGTCTGATTCTGAAGTGACGGCTTCGTCGCTAGCCGCTGGTACTACTGATTCTTCGAGCACCTCATCAGCTGGATCTTCTTGAGGAGTTGCAGTGACGCCAGTGTCTATTGCTACACTCCCAGTTTGTCCAAACGTAATTGGCGCTACAGGTTGTGCTTGAGAAACTTGTGTAGTCACATTTGCAGTTTGCATTTGCTGTGGACCCTGTACGGCAATTGTGAGCGTATCTGATTCAGCAACTGACGCATAGCCCGCACCATCCGCTGTTCTCGCGCTCGAAAGGGGAATAGCCCAACTGCCTGAGCTTTTTACCAAAGAAGACATTCTGATGCCTGAAGGTAGGGTTACATACACAACCGATCCATCTGCAGGCGCGCCAGCGCTCGTAGTTACGCTTCCATAAATGGTTTTGGCTGCTGGTGGTGTGCCGCCACGCTGAGCGGTTCTCACTACAAATGGTTGCCCATTATTGTCAAATGTCGTTCCTGATCCCGTACCAAGAATATAATGATAATCTTGATTTTGTTCGAGCCCTCTAATCGTGATGTGATGCATGTTGTAGCTTGAGACTGTTCCAGAAAGTTGATCTCGATCGTCGCTGGCTTGGGAATCCACTTCATCGGCGGTCGTTCCGTACTTCACAAATCCTACCGTTGCTTCATCAGTAAGAAACGAAACGGTAAAACTAGTATCGGTAACATTGGTAACAGCAATGCTTTTGGGAGTGGTTTGCGGAGTGGCTCTGGGAGAAAAGACACCTGTCCCTTGACTAAAAAGGAGCGTTCCCGCAACTAAGCCAATAATTAAGACACCTAATCCAAGTAGCGTTGGAATGCGTTTTTGAGTTAATTTTTTTTGTATGTCCATGTTTTTCTCGCAATACACCTAAAACACCGGTCAAAGTGTCTGCAATCTACTGTAGTGAATCTTGACTGAGTGCGCAACGCGAAAAAGACACGAAGTAAAGTGAAGAATGCATTGACTACTCCGGACCAATTTCAGTTGCGGCAGTGTCTTCAGATTGAGTGACTGGAGAGGGCGTTGGACTTGGCTCCTCTTCTTGATCAAGGATTTCTTCATCGGGAATGGGTGTGGCGCTAGAAGTGGCGGTTGGACTCGCCTCAGGTTGTGATAGATTTAGATCCGCATTTTCAAGTTCTTCAAGTTGATCAATGGTAGTGTTAATGTTGACGATACGCTCTCCACGTCCACTATCGGTAATTATAATTTTATAGATTGGAAAATCGACCAAATCTTCTTCGGTGTACAGTCTTTTTTGTTCAAGTTTGGACAATACTTCCACATCCAGAACAGGATTAAGTGGTTTTGAGATTTTCAGTAATTTGGGAGATATATTTGAGGTTGTTTGTGAGCTAAACAAGCTTGCAACCGTCCAAGCAATCGTACAAACAAAAAACAGGATTAGAATAGCGAGCAATTTTTGATTTTGCTTTAATTTTGAAAATTCGTTTGCAATTACGCTTTTACCGTGCATTTGACCTTCCATAATATGGAATATTGACGCGAACGCTCGCCTTAAGCTGCCTACTTCCTCTGTTTTCCTCAACTGAGAATGACACAGAGTCGACCACGAAAGTACGACGACTATTCATGATCGCCTCAACAAAGTCTCGAATGGAAGGATAGTCTCCCGCGACACCGATTCTCAGCGTTGCCTGTTGGTGGGCAAGTTGGGAAAATGCCAGCTGTTCATCGGGTGAAGTTTCAGACGGCACTTCATCAAGTGAGATATTGCTTAAAACTACACCATTATCACTCGCTGCGCGCTCGATGATTTTTATTGAATGGATAAGCTTTGGAGTCTGAGGAATTGCTTCATCAAGTACACCTAGTCGTTCTTCGAGTGTTAAATACTCGGTTTGTGCAGTGGCGAGTGATGCAATTTTTCTGGTGAGATCACCCTCTAGCTCTTGTTTCTCTTCAATTTCTTTGGCTAAATCTGACATCGTAACTAATGTCGGTTGGATTGCAAAAACTCCTAGGAAGACAACCAGGCCAATACTTAGGAACAGCTCGATTGATACTTTAGCAATTGGATTTTGATAAAAATGATAGAGTGTGCTGGTAATTTCTTGACGTTTTTTTTGCATTGTTAGATTCCGCCCGTTCTATCTAAAACATCTGGAGATTCTGTATCAGTTTGCTGAACCTGCCGTACCCTGTCTACAACTTGGGTGGTGGCTTGCACTTGAAACTCAAATCCTGGGTCTTTTTGGTTCGTTGATTCAATTTTATCGACACTGACATTTTGAAAATCTGGCGAGAGCTGTAAGTTGTTCACCAGGAGGTTAAACGATGCTTGAGAAAGAGATCTCCCAGAGGCAACGATTGAGGACTGGTTGATAACTAAATCTTCGAGCAGAACACCCTCAGGAATTACTTCACTTAAATTTGAGAATACTTCGGTGATGTTTGCTTCTTGCTCAATCTGCTCGTAGTGCGCAATTTTAGATTGGGCAGCACGAAAATTTTCCTCAAGTGGGCCGTATGAATCAATGATTGCTTCTTTTTGTAGTATCGATTGATTGAGGTCTGTCACTTGTCGGTCCAGGGTAAAGCGGCTCACAAAACTAACAATCACCACTAGCTCGGTGAAAATGACAATATATCTGCCAGCAGAGAGTGCCCAACGGAGAATCCGGCCAATTATGGTGTCAAAGAACGGATCTTTGGGCACCAAATTGATCTTAATCTGGGCAGACTTTTTCTTCATAGTACTCACTATATACCATTGGTGGTATGTCTACATAGTATGGTCTTCGGCGCTTGTTTCGACAACCACTTCTTGCGTTTTGGCGAGATTTTTTCGTCGGTAATCGATGTGCCGGAGCACTTTGGTGATCATTTTAAGCTCATGTATATCAAGAAGTGCGGCAAAGTAAATATAGACAAGCATGCCTATGGTGGATGTCGTTATGGTCAACGCCAGGAGTTCAATAGTGCGAGTTGTATTAAAGACAACCTCATCAAGTACTCGAAATGGCAAGTAGAGAAAAACAGCCATCAAAAATCCTGCAGTTACCATTTTGATCTGTGGAACCCAGAATTCACTCGTGAATAAATTATCAATTTTCTTATTGAGCAAGGTGAGATATGCGAATTGCTCAAGGAGTGCAGATAAGGTAGTTATAAGCGCTAATCCGAGTATTCCCATATCTGTATAAAATACAATAAATGCTGATCCAACAAGGTAAAATACTACAACCGCAAGGGTAATCATGAATGGCGTTTTTGTGTCTTTGAGTGCGTGAAATGCACGAATCAGGAGCTGGACCATAGCTTGGGCAGCGATCGAAACAGCGATGATTGCCACAACTCGGCCAACTGCGAGCGTCGTCTCCCAGGGCAGATTGCGGGCACCGAACACAAGTCTAATAATCGGCACGCGTAAAATAAGGAGCAAAACCGATGCAGGTAAGGAAAGAAAGGTAATTTGATTGATAGATTGTAATAAGAGAACCTTAAACCGCTCCCGATCTTTTTCATCAGATTCAGCAGATAGGAATGGAAGTGACGCCTGACCAATTGAGACCCCGAACAATCGAATCGGCAAGGTCATGAGTTTGAGCCCTAATTTAATTGTAAAAAAGCTTAAATTTCCGAGCGAGGTGGCAAAAAATGTTAAGCTCAAGCTCTGAATTTCTGTCAAACTATACGTCAGTACTCGAGGTGGCATGAGTGAGAAGATTTTTTTCACCCCGATCTGCGAGAGATTGATAGAGGGGGCGAACCGAAATCCAAGTCGATACACCGCTGGCAACTGAAGCAGCATGTGAATCAGAGCACCGATAACGACTCCAATACCTGCGGAATAAATGCCAAACATCGGAGACAAAAAATACACACCCGCTACGATCCCAATATTGTAAAAAACGGGAGCAATTGCGGGGATAATAAATCGATGATATGACTGCAACACCCCTGTGAAAAAATTTGATATAGCAAAGAAAAATTGAGCGATGATCATAATTCTTGTTAGATCTGCAGCAACTTTAATTTGAGTAGGAGTAAATGCTGCACCTGTTCTGAGCTCTGTGAGCGGTTGTGCAAAAACTGCAACTACAGCGCCTACCAGTAAAAATATCAGTAGCAAAATGGTCATCACGGTGGAGGTCATATTAAATGCAACCTCTTCGCCTTCGCCTTTTCTTACCTTCGTAAAAACAGGAATGAATGCAGCTGAGACAGCCCCCAGAATAAGGAGTTGGAACATCATATCTGGTATTTGGAACGCAACCAAAAACGCCTCATATGATTGTTGAGATAGGACTGTATCAAAAAACGAAGAAATCAGAAGGCGTTCTCGTACCAACCCAGCGAGCGATGACAAGATGTTTGCGACCGTTATTACCACCGCAGCAGACATGATGCTGGTCTGTTGTTTGTCGAGCCAGCGGGCATTTCCTGATATAAATTTGGGTAATGATAGCGAGTTCCAAGAAAACATATGACTCTATAGTACACCTGATATTGTCTCGGTATAGTATCCTAAAAGCCTCACCCATGTCTGTATTTGAAATTTCTCGAGTCCCTGGTATAATCAACGTTCTATGCCAATACTACAGAACGCCAAAAAAGCACTCCGAGCCAGCAAACGAAAAGCAGCTGTTAATTCAGTCGTGCGCGCAAAGATGCGCAGCACCGTCAGAAAAATGCAAGTCACCCCGAGTGCAGACGTCCTCAATGAGTCTTTCTCGAGCATTGATCGAGCCGTCAAGCAGAACCTTGTTCATCGCAATAAAGCTGCCCGAATGAAGAGTTCACTTTCTAAACTTCTCACTAAGTAAGTTGCACCGTGCCTATGGTACGCTATTCACAATGTAGACTCGATTTGAGTGTGCGCTTTAACTCTCTAAAGTCGTCAAGGATATCACTATGACCACAACTGGTCAGGCCGTACAAGCTATTCGAAATTTTTCAATTATTGCCCATATTGATCACGGCAAAACTACGCTCACTGATTGTTTTCTCAAAGTGACTCGTTCTGTAACAGATCTTCAGTTTCGTGAGCGAATGATGGATAGCAATCCTATTGAGCAAGAGCGGGGAATTACCATCAAGCTCGCACCGGTGAGGATGAACTACACAAAGGATGGAAAAGAATACATTCTTAATTTGATAGACACGCCAGGTCATGTAGATTTCGGATATGAGGTGAGTAGGTCACTAGCTGCTGGTGAGGGTGCATTGCTAGTTGTAGACGCAACGCAGGGTATTCAAGCACAGACGCTTTCAAACTATGAACAAGCTCGCGCTCTTGGGCTGACCGTTATTCCTGTAATTAATAAAATTGACCTACCTTCTGCAGAAACTGATCGAGTGGTACTGGAAATTATGGAACTTTGCAACTGCGAAGAAACAGACATCATCCACGTTTCTGCCAAAACTGGCCTCAATGTCGAAGCGGTTCTTCATGCCATTATCGACAAAGTTCCCCCGCCCAAGGGAGAAATAGAAGCTCCGCTCCGCGCGCTCCTCATCACCTCACATTTTGACGTGCATCAGGGAGCAATTGCACTAGTGAGGATTGTAGATGGAATATTGACTAGAGAAAAATTGGCTCTGTGTGCCTCGCAAGAAAGTTTTTTACCGCTGTCAGTTGGTGTCTTTAATCCCGTGATGGAAGAGAAGAAGTCGTTGAGTGTGGGAGAAGTTGGATACATTGCATCTGGACTGAAAGACGTTCGCTCCCTCAAGGTTGGTGACACGATTACTCAGGCGAAGCATATGAAAGTCGTTGAGCGATTAGATGGATTCAAAGAACCACAGCCAATGGTGTTTATGGATGTTTACCCGACCGATTCAGCAGATTTTACCATTTTGCAGGAAGCTGTAGAAAAACTAGTCCTCAAAGATGCTGCGCTCACGCACTCTGGAACACACTCCGCAGCACTTGGAAGTGGCTTGAGAATGGGTTTCTTGGGAATTTTGCATGCAGAAATTGTGCTCGAGCGACTCCAGCGTGAGTGGAATGTGTCAATTATCGCCACTGCGCCATCGGTTACATATCACGTGACGGTGCAGACGGGAGAGGTACTTGAGATTTCAAGTCCCGCACAAATGCCCGATCCTACCGTTATTCGCGGCGTTACTGAGCCAATTGCCTCGGTTCGGATTATTACACCGATTCAATACATGAGCTCAATTTTGGATATTATTAGAGAGCGGCGTGGTGAGTATGAGCGGAGCGCATATGTTGGGGAGCGGACTCAATTATTTTGCAGCGTGCCACTTTCTGAACTAATTACCGACTTTCACGACGTGCTTAAATCGATAACTTCTGGTTTTGCTTCGTTAGAATACTCTGTTACAGACTATAAACCTGTGAGTGCGGTAAAAGTTACCATTTTGCTCAACAATGAAGAAGTAGAGCCACTAAGTTTTATCACGGTAACAGACGGCGCAGATGAAAAGGGGCGGGCGATGGTTAAGAAACTCAAGGAAGTATTACCAAGACAAATGTTTGAGGTGCCAATTCAGGCCGCAATT
This sequence comes from Patescibacteria group bacterium, assembly GCA_041747555.1. Lineage (GTDB taxonomy): Bacteria > Patescibacteriota > Microgenomatia > UBA1400 > PJMF01 > JBGTEY01. The sequence continues at coordinate 25,626 of JBGTEY010000006.1, read as the reverse complement.
GGTGGAAAAGTAATTGCCCGAGAAACACTCAAGGCATATAGAAAAGATGTTACGGCTAAGCTTTATGGCGGCGACGTAACCAGAAGAAAAAAACTCCTCTCCAAACAAGCCAAAGGTAAAAAGAAAATGAAGCAAATTGGGAGAGTCTCGCTTGATCAAAACGTATTTATGTCTGTTTTAAAGCGGTAAGTTGCGGATAATTAAGCATATTTCCCCTGAAACTGGTATAATTCATCTAAAGATGCCGAAAATTTTTGATAGCTCTGATCTACAAGACCAAAATAATGAAACACCCCAGCACAAACGGCCGGGTCGTCATGGACACCGCTATGTAGATGACTACTCATCGGTGATGCGAGGGGAGAAACCTTGCACAAAGCTACTTACTTCTTTTTCACCAAAACCTGTTGATATTTCGATAGATATACAAGCCAATGATGAGCATATTATACTGTTGCTACGTCGTCACCCGATTACTCAACTCAGGTGGGTTGCAATCGCATTTGGGTTGGCACTCACGCCTTGGCTGGTTACCGCCATTGACATGTTTGGTTTTCTGTCACCCTCGTATCAATTCGCGATTGGGTTGGGGTGGTATCTGGCGATAGTTGGTTTTTCACTCAAATCATTTTTGAAGTGGTTTTTTCATGTATACATCATTACCGATGAACGAATTATTGACGTTGAATTTACCTCGCTCCTTCATAAAGACGTTTCTACTGCCAAAATAGAGAATATAGAGGATATTACGACCGTCGCGAGTGGTGTAATGTCATCAATTTTCAACTTTGGAACCATCGTAGTGCAAACCGCCGCCACTAAACAAGAATTTTCTTTCGAAGATGTGCCTCAACCATCCAAAGTTACGACATTGCTGAATGAATTAATTTTAGAAGAAGAACGTGAGCAAATAGAAGGACGAGTTTCGTAACCGACTATGATTGTACTGCAACTTTTTACCACCCTTAGCCCTCAAGAATTTACCATTGGAGATGTGGGAGACGGAATTCATCTTCTGGTGAAAGCAATGCTCATTGTTGGCATGCTTTTCTATCTTATTTTTTCGGTGGTCATTATTCGTCAAATCCAGTTAATGAAAAAAACGGTACATACTACTTTTTCACCTACCGTGACTATTTTGGGGCAGATACACCTGCTCTTAGCACTTCTGGTGGCCGTCTATTTCGCATTCCTCCTATAAACCACACCAATCAGTCACAAATCGCAACGGAGAGCAACGTACCAAATCACTTCATGCTACAATGCACCTATGCCAACACGTAAGGTTACGCCAGTCGTTGGTTTACCACAGTTTGATGGCTGGTCACACGTCATAAATAGCACAAACCCTCCTGGCACACAACTTGTAGCCGCGTTTGCCGTGTCTGGTAGACAAGCGGGAAATGTTGGACGTGCGCTGACTGAGTATATTAATGACGCACATGTCCAAAGTGTTACTGATTTTCATGATTTGGTTACTAGTTTGGTAGAAGAGAGCCAAAATAATGGATGCACCATATCTTTTGCAGGAGGTGTATTTAAGGGTCCAGCAAAAGGAGCCTTTGCCGCTTACCAAGGAAGCGTCATGCTTAAGCGTGGCGATCGATTCGGTCAAGTGGCTAAGTCAAATAAATCAATACGCATCGTGCAGGGTTCAATTACTGATGATGATATTTTTGTGCTTGCCACCAACCAAACGTCTACATTCTTAAGTGAAGTTGAACAAAAGTTTACCCAAGGATACGAAGTCGACACCATTATTACTTCTGTAGTGCCAGGTATCCATGGGCAGCAAGATTCATCACTTTCTTCTCTAGCATTTATTTCTGAGTTGGTTGAAAGGGCAGTGATTGTGCCAGATGATGGTTACGATATGGAGTCAGGATCTCTTTCAAGCGCCGATGTACATGCTGATTCTGATGACAGGCCGTCAAACTCTACCGACAATCATGAAGAGACCGATGAGGAACTTTCTGACCTGCTTGAAGATGCTATGGTTACACAAGCAAAAAATACATCTATTTTCAAAATGATTTTTAGCGTAGTTATGGGGGCACTTGTTATTGCTGTGTCATGGATATTCACTACGATATTCAAATTATTTTCTGGATTGTTTCAGCTACTTTCACAATTAGTTGCTGCTCTTATGACCAGAATTAAGCAGAGATCGACATCAAAAACTGATTCTGACCAAGCATTGGATGAGGAGCATTCAGTAGTCACCGACACAAAAGATGACGCGTTGGAACCTAACACAACGAGCTCAGCAATCGCTGAAACTTTTACAGCACCGGCGTCAACCTCAGTTGCACCCTCAATGGTTTCGCCCGTCACATCATCCACAAAAAGCAGCTCTTTCAAAACCTTTCGCGGGCCAACTCTTTCAAAGCTACGATCTTCAAACAAACGACTCATATTTGTCATTGGAATACTTGCTATATTTGGCGTATTAATCGCAACTATTTTCATAACGTTGCGCACACGCCAGCAACGAGTTGATGCTGCGCAATCGCTCATCACCCCAATTTCTCAGCAAAACACAGAAGCGAGTCTACGAGTCGCAGAAAGCCCTCTTGAGTCAAGAGATATCATTGCTGCAAATATTCTGCAATTGCAAGCACTCAGGCAAGAACATCAAGATGATGCAATTATGATTGCTGCTATTGAGGCAGAGTTGGCACAAGCAGAGGCATTGCTCGAAGATATTTCAGGTAGGGAAGAATTAGCTGCACTCGATGTTTTTTATGACTTGCGACTGGTCAGGTCAGATTTTATAGCGTCTCTAGCAGATAGCGATGATGGATTGGCAGTGTTTGTAGATACTCAATCAAAAAATATTGTATTGCTCGAACTAGAGAGCAAGCAGGTGCGATTCATTGAAGCCAGTGATCTACCTGCGATTCGAGATGCGATTGTGTCTGATGGGAGAGCGTTGCTTCTCGCAGATGGCGTGCAAGCTGTTTCAATGTCAGAAGAGAACGAAATAGAGCAGCTCATTCAGTCAGGTGATTCAAGTTCCGCTGGCACGCTGCTCAACGCCTACGAGCGATTTCTGTATGTGCTCAATCCAGAGAAACGGCATTTATATCGATATGCAGAGAACGACGGTGAATACTCTGAGCCAATTGGCTGGTTTCGATCTAGCCTAGGGTTAGATTTTGCAAGTATTCGAAGTATTGCGATTGACGATGGGGTGTGGATAGCGACAGAAATGGGAGAAATTAAGCGATTTGTATCAGGCGAAGAGCAAGAATTTGCCATACTGGGGATTTCAGAAGCATTATCAACACCACTATCACTTGTGACGAGCGACCAGCACCAAAACTTATACGTGCTAGAGCCTGATAAAAGCAGGATGGTAATTCTGGGTAAAGATGGATCTTTTTTGCGAGAAGTAAAAAGCCCATCACTGGCATCAGCAACAAGTCTATTTGTTGATGAGCCAATGGGAAAGTCATTTGCGGTCAGTGGTTCCATTGTCTTTGAAATTCCGTTGTAGAATGGTGCCATGGTCATAATTTCAAATAAACGAGCGAGACATGAGTATGATATTAGCGACACACATATTGCTGGCATTGAATTGACTGGTGCCGAAGTAAAAAGTTTACGACTCAAGCACGGTAGTTTGATAGGGAGTTACATAAAGCCACTTCAGGGTGAGTTGTTTTTGATCAACGCACAGATCAACCTTTATAAATTTGCCACAGATCCTACCTACGAACCCAAACGCACCAGGAAATTGTTGATGCGTCGCAAAGAAATTGATAAGTTGCTCGCTACTATTGATCAAAAAAATGTTGTGCTTGTCCCCATGTCGTTCGTATTACTGCACAACAGAATAAAGCTCAAACTTGGTGTGGGCAAACCACTCAAGAAATTTCAAAAACGAGAAGTTCTCAAGCGTCGCGATCAGCAGCGCGATGTGGAGCGACAGATGAAGCAGCGATATTGACCTTCAGCGCCACCAATCTTACAAATAGCTCTCGACAATTGTTTAAAAATCATCTTTAATAGTAATTAGCAGAGTTACTACCCGAAAGGAGTTACAATCATGCCCAAACGAGTTTTTTGGCCAGCCGCACTAGTAGTTATGGGACTTGTCTTTCTTGCATCCAATCTTGGAATGCTTCCTCGAGAGTTTTGGAACCTTTGGCCTTTGATGCTAATTGTTGTCGGACTTGGTGGGTTGCTTACTTCTGATACCAATGAATGGTATGGATCACCAAAAACATCAAGTGCAGGTAAAAAAAGCACAAAGTCTATTTCCTCCAAGAAAAAGCGCAGCAAGCGTTCATAATAACCTGCTATACTGTGTATCGCCCTGCAATGAGTAGGTGTGGCATTTTTTATAATGGAAAAATATTTTCGAATTGCTATTGATGGTCCAGTTTCGGCTGGAAAAGGTACCGTTTCTCGGCTTGTAGCTGAGCGACTTGGTTTCTTGTATGTCGATACTGGTGCAATGTATCGAGTCGCTGCATTTTTAGCAAAGAAAAACGAAGTGCCTTTTACGGAAGAGCAAAAAATAATTGAGTTAATTACTGCTTCTCAATTAGACATGAAAAATCCAGAAGAGCATGAGAAGGACGGTCGTTTGATAACTGTTATCCTAAATGGCGAAGATGTGTCATGGGCGATTCGAACCGAAGAGATCAGTGCGGGCGCATCCGAAGTTTCAAAGCTTGCCGGTGTGCGAAAAACCTTAGTAGAAAAGCAACAAATAATTGCAGAAAATAAAGACGTTGTCATGGAAGGGCGTGACATTACGTATCGCGTACTCCCTGATGCTGATCTAAAAATATTTTTAACTGCGAGTCAAACGGTGAGAGCCAAACGTAGGAGTCTTCAGTTGCAAACCCGAGGTGAAGATATTAGCTTTGAGGAAGTACTTGAAGATCTGATTAAAAGAGACAAGCAAGACACTGAGCGACATGCCGATCCACTCAAGATAGTTGACGATGCATTGGTTGTCGATACGAGTGATTTAAGTATTTTGCAAGTTGTTGATTTGATTGAACAAAAAGTCACTGTCATGCGTCAAAGCTAAACAAAGAATGCTATGCAATCCAAAGGCCCCATCGATCCAGAAGTGTACCGCAAACGAACAGAAGAAATTGAAGCCAAAAAAATTGAGCGTCAACGAGAGCGTGAGCTAAAGAAACAAGAAAAGGACGCAAAAAAAAGACGCGAATTAATTGAGCGTCTTATCGCTCCAATTCTATTAATTCTCACGGCGCTGGTGTCGTATATCCTCCATATTCTGTCCACGTAGCTGGGTTTTGGCCTGCTGCTACTCGCCCGCAAAGTGCATCTGGTTCTGTTCCGACTTCAAAAAGTTCGGTTTCCACCCCCTGACATTCTGGGCAAAATGTTGTTCGATATCTTGGACAGACCGCAACTTGATTGACCGTATCTGGCTGGACAAAGGCGTGAGGGTTCTCATCAGATAAAACTGCGCGGGTGAGTGTGTTCCAAATTGGCGAGGCACCCGTGATTCCAGAAGCGACGTAGCTCATAGGTGTGTTGTCATTGTTCCCAACCCAAACTGCCACTAATCGATCTGTCGTGTATCCAAAGGTCCAGTTATCACGTAAGTTGTTGGTAGTCCCTGTTTTTACCGCCACTTGTTGGTTTGGAATGCTCAAGGTTGAGTTGAGACCAAATGCTGGCGCGCGCGCGTCATCATCGGATAGAATACTGGTTATGAGATAGGCAACCGCTTCAGAGAAAACCTGGCCTTTTCTGCAGCCTTTTTCCTCGAGAGCGCAGCGATTCTTATAGAGTGTTTCACCTCGGTAATTGGTAACTTCCATTATTGGATTGAGTGGCACGTAAGAACCCTCTGCGGCAAATGAGCCATACACCTGAGCCATTTCAGTCATAAGGATTTCGCCACCACCAAGTGTTAGTGAGAGGCCAAAGCGATTCGTGTCATTCCAGGTGGTGATTCCCAGTTGTTTACCAACGTTTATGAGGTTGTCTACTCCTACTTCAGACACTACTTTTACGGCTGGAATGTTGTATGACGATGCGAGTGCTTCTCTAACAGATACTTTTCCATGAAATTTCCCATCATAATTTGATGGACTGTATGGTTTAGAACCCTCAATGTGGTAGGTAATTGGCGTGTCCTCAATGATGCTCGCTGCAGTAAAGCCATTTGAGAGCGCAAGTGCGTATGTGAGCGGCTTGATTGAGCTCCCTGGTTGTCTGGGGCGCTGGGTGACGTTTACTTGACCGTCATTTTCAAAATCAAAGTAATTGACACTCCCAACCATTGCCAATACCTCGCCTGTTTGGGGGTTGGTGATGAGTGCTGCACCGTTGGAAATGTTGAGGCCTTGCAACGCCGCTACCTCGGCACTAATCGTTTCTTGGGCAAAATTCTGAAGTGTAGAGTCTAGTGTTGTGCGCACTTCAAGTCCACCTTGATTTAACACATCCTCACCGAAACTTTCTATCAGCATTTTTTTGACATACATCACAAAATGAGGAGCAGATATATCTATTTGATTTTTATTAAACTGAAGGTGTTCACTTCGAGCCTGCTGAGCTTGTCTTTCAGATAGCGATCCATCTTCTACCATTCTTCGTAATACTTCTTCTTGACGTGCATATGCAAGCTCAGGTGATGATCCAAAAGGTGTGAAATCAGAAGGTGCAGCGGGGAGGCCGGCGAGCATGGCAGCTTCTGCAATCGTAAGGTAGCGAGCATGCTTACTGAAGTATTTTTGGGAGGCTTCTTCGATACCATATGTGGCGCCGCCATACGCAACGGTGTTGAGATACATTTCCAGAATTTCATTTTTGGTATACGCGCCTTCAACGAGAATTGAAAGAATTAACTCACGAATTTTTCTGGTAAATGTTTTTTCGGAAGTGAGGAGGCGATTTTTTACTAGTTGCTGCGTAATTGTTGAGCCTCCTTGGATTTGCTTTCCTTCTAAATTTGAAATAATGGCTCGCGATATGCCTCTGACTGAAAAACCATGGTGCTCATAAAAATCTTGGTCTTCAATTGCAATTGTCGCAAGTATCATATGGAGCGGAATTTGAGAAAGTGGAATGATGGTCCGATTCTCATCTTCGTATATTCGAAATAAAACTTTACCATTTCTGTCTAATATTTTGGTTGAAACATGTGGCGGTGAGCTCGTTAAATCTTGCGGTGATGGCAAGTCTTTAAATATGTTTTCATGTAGCCAAAATGTTGATGCAAAAATACCAATGCTCAACATCAACGCGCTCAGTGCGTGGAACGAATACCGTTTTCCAGTATGAAAAAAAGAAACTATAAAGTGATGGTGGAAGAACAGGACCGCCTCGCCAACCTTAGAAAAAAACGTTGGGTGCAGCGCTGGTTGCGCAACTACCTTTCTCACTGGTTTTGTTCGCAGCTTCAGTGCAGATCGAAGTAATAGTTGTTTCGCACACCCATAACAAACCCTACGGACCTGTTTGGTACGGTGATGTGACTGTTTCGTCGTCATTCAGTACAATCTGGAAAGTAATTCTAGCGCGATGATATCATGGTTTATCGTGAATGGAAACAGCGGTTGTGGAGCAGAATTCCAGGCTACACATTGGTTATGGCTCTGTTGGTGAAAGCTGCATTTTTTTGTTGATAACATCCCACAATTCTCGCGAATCTCCCTCATATCCCAAGGCCCAAATCGCAATGCCGCCAAGATCAAGTTGATTTACATAATCAAGTTTATAAGAAATTGACCGGCTATTTTCATAGTAAATAACATAGAGTTCATCGTCCACTTTGTAGGAAAGATAGGGTGAAAGCGCGGCTTCATTCCAGTGCTCCTGGACTTCTAATTCTTCTTTGCGAGCGAGCAATTCGTTTACTCTTCGAATACTTGCGGTTGAGCCCGTGTCAGGAAAGGTGTGTGACTGTGAGTCACGTGAAGTTGTTTGCCACTCGTAACCATAGAATGGAATTCCGAGTAATAATTTTTCTGGGGGAACGACTTCACTAAATGCTTCTAAATGCTGATTGATATCACTGTCCCAAAGCTCTTGACCACCAAAGAGGGGAGCAACTGGGCCAGCAAGTGGTGATGATCGCTGATGAAAGTCGTATGCCATAACAACAATATAATCCACATGGGGAGCAATCTCTGCCACCTCCCAAATTTGTGGACTTGATGCCGCTCCTGCATACATATCGATTGAAAGCTGCACGTGGCTATACTTTGTGTTGAGGTGAGTCCGCAATTTTTTCATAAATTGCGTTAAGTTCGCTCTGAGCGCAGGCGTTGTACTTCCACTCAACTCAATATCAATATTGATACCACTCACTGGATATGCAAGCAGAATACTGTCGAGTGACAGGAGAAGTTGATTTTGAGCAGTTTCTGACGAGAGAAAGCTGTAAATGTCATCTGCGTTAAATTGGGACAGGACAAGTTCGGTTGAGCCTCCGCGAGCCCTCATAACATTGCTGAGTTCTAAAAATTCTTCTGATCCCAAGCGGTTGTATCCAGGTTCTGCGGCATCATCCATGCGGGTGATTAGATTACCATCTGGGCCAATGGTCAGTGCAAAATAGGCGAGGTGTGTTAGTTCTGGATGAATCGCAACTTGTTTGACATTCCAGTATGGTAAAAATCCGTACACAATTTTTTCTGAATCAGATACAATTTCTGACGTGCCTAAGAAGCGGAACGTAGTAAGTGAATTGATTGGAGAAAGCAGGGGTTCTTCCCAGAACCACCAGATTAAAGATGTTGCAACGATAATACCAGCTACGATACTTGCGATCACAACTACTACTTTGGAATGGCGATGTGTATTTTTATTTGTTTTAGGAGAAGGGGTGTGTGGTTGATGAACAACCCTTCGCTTTTCTTTAGTAAAAATGCGTTGCATGTGGGACCGCTTGGGCAGCGTACCTATTAATTTTCTTTCACCTGATAGTCGTGAGTCACAGTTCGTTGTTCATAAATGACACGTCCTTCTTCGGTGACGGCGCGATTACAGTCGAGACAGTAAACATCAGTGACGGGATCGCGGACGAGCGTTCGTTCTTCGAGCACTAGGCCTTCTATCTGCTCACCATACGCTGGAGGAACACCAGTGCTGGGATCAATCCATGTTTCTTTTCTTGAAAATTCAGCAATTGATGGTTCACTCAACTCCCAGTACATATCATTGTTTTGCATGAGGCATGACTGACCGTCTCGAGATGGGAATCCGGTTTCGCAGACATTAGCAGATACCACATCGGGTGGTTTTTCTTGCCAAACTGACTCGCTATCACCAAGGATGTAGCTCATGATGTCATTAAAAATTGGGGCAGCCCCAGTTACGCCCGATACCACTGCACCATTCATCGCTTGGTTGTCGTTATTGCCCACCCAAGTCATCACTAGATATTCTGGGGTAAAACCGACAGTCCAGTTATCGCGCAAGTCGTTGGTTGTGCCTGTCTTGGCACTTACGATTTGATTAGGAATCACAAGCTCAGAGCGAGACCCAAATGCCTCAACTCGAGCGTTGTTATCTTGCATGATATGTGATGTGAGATAGGCAGGGGCGCGATCCATGACGCGTGTTAAATCGCCCTCACTTTTGTCGCGGGTGTTCGCTGTCAGTTCTGCAAGGTGCTGTTTTCTTTCCTCAATATCAACAACCATCAGTTCTTTACCTCTAAAATCTTCTATATGCAGAATTGGCGTCAGCGGAGTTTTTACACCCTGATTTGCGAGCACACTAAATGCCTGTACCAAATCAATCATTCGCACCTCACCACCGCCAAGCGTGAGTGACAGTCCATAATTACTTGGGTCCTTCCAAGACGTGATACCCATGGCTGTGGCTTGATCAATAAAAGTAGATACACCAATGGTTCTCAAAGCTTTGACAGCAGGAATATTAAGGGAGTTTCCGAGTGACTTGCGGAGTGTGACAGGACCTTTAAATGAACCATCATAATTTTTTGGACAGTACGGTTGTTGGCCAGGATTGGTAAAGCACGTTGGTGAATCAATCAAAACACTCCCTGGGTTTAATTTTTTCTCTTGCATGGCAGTAGCGTACATGATTGGCTTGATCGAACTTCCTGGTTGTCTTTGGGCGATGGTGACGTTCACCTGACCCTCAGCAGTTGCATTAAAGTAATCGCGCGACCCAATCATGCTAAGAATTTCACCAGTATTTGGTTTGATGATCATGGCGGCACCGTTTGAAACTCTGTATTTTTCGAGATCATTAACTTCTGCAGAAAGTGACGCTTGCGCCACGTTATGGAGTTCAAGGTCCAGCGTTGTGGTTACCCGCAACCCTCCTCGTTCAACGGTTTCAACACCATATTCGTCATAGAGAAGGTCGCGGACATAAAATACAAAATGGGGAGCTTTAATGTCCGTTCTGGAGAGTGCGTAACTGAGGATTGTGTCATGCGCGGCGACAGCTTCTTCTTCGGTTAGATAGCCATCCTCGGTCATTCTTCTCAGCACATCATTTTGACGCCTTTTGGCAAGCTCTGGGTTTGATCCAAATGGAGAGTAGAGTGACGGTGCCTGCGGCAGCCCGGCTAGCAATGCTGCTTCTGAGACAGTGAGTTGACTGGAGGATTTTCCAAAATATTGTTGTGATGCAGCTTCTATACCTACCGCTGTTCCTCCATAGGGAATGTAATTGAGGTACATTTCAAGAATTTCTTCTTTGCTGTAAATGATTTCGGTGATGATGGAGAGGATTGCTTCCTTGATTTTACGCTGATATGAGCGCTCTCTGGTGAGGAGGGCATTTTTGACGAGCTGTTGCGTAATTGTTGAACCACCTTCGAGTCTACCGCCGCCTAGATTGCTCAATGCAGCTCGACTAATTCCTACAAAATCAAATCCATGATGCGAGTAAAAATGCTTGTCTTCTATAGCGATAGTTGCTTGCGCGACATAGGGGGGCAATGTCTCGAGTTCAATGGGAGTTCTATTTTCATCGGCAAAAATTTCATAGAGTAATACACCATTTCTATCAAAAATTTGAGTGCTGACTGCAAAATTATCACCAGAAGTCAGTCGTCTTGGAGATGGTAATTCTTGGAGTAAAAATCCAAATCCCAGCAATCCAAATGCAAATAACAGCAACAACCCATATCGAGTGACAGGATTTTTAATTAACCAGTAGATGACAAAGAATGGAAAAATGAGTAGCCGAAGCCACCAAGGTCTTTTTTTTGATGCTTTTGGGGCGACGACTTTTTTAATATTTTTCTTGGCGCCTAAGATTTGAGATTCAAGTGAATTTTTGAGGGAAGAGGCTGAGCTGGCAGAAGATTTTTTTGACATTTTTTGGCGTACTACATGTGTCGACGTAAAAACAATATTCCTATTATAGCAGTCATGAGCGCAATCAATGCCTGCCGAATTCTCTGCTATAGTGTATCAAATGAACGATGCGCTCAGAAGCAGCACCATTGAGTACCTCCACGAACGACACCGAATGTTGATCGATGTTGCGTATCAACTCTACAAACGTGAGCAAGAGAATCCTGGCTTACTGGTAGATTACTCATTTATAGTGTTTCCCATAGCCAAGGCGTATGAGGGCTTTTTAAAGCTCTATTTTTATGATCTAGAGTTGATTGATAAGAAGACGTACGAAGGTAAGCGATTTAGGATTGGACGAGCACTCAATCCCGATGTCTATCGAGAGCAGCGCGATGAAGATTGGTTGTACGACGATTTAGTGCAGTTATGCGGCGAGGAAGTTGCTCGTGACCTCTGGGAAACATGGCTAGAATGCAGAAATCGCGTCTTTCACTTTTTTCCACTTTCAGAAAATAAATTGACACTTGAGCAGGCAAAGCAACGAATTGATCAAGTTGCACATTCAATTGAGTCAGCCGTTGCGTGTAAGTTCAGCCTGTAACTGTTGCCAGTTTGTTATAGAATCGTATACTATCGATATCAAATAATTGGAGATTTTTATGAGCACTACAGCACATTCTCATTTTACCAACATTACTATTTCTGGACTCCCAGGATGCGGTTCAACCACCCTTTTGCAAAAATTAAAGGCAGAAGACAGTCTTAAATTTGACGGCTGGAAAGGTTTTAGTGGCGGTGAATTTATGAGAGCATATGCAATAGAGCACGGATATTTTGACAAAAATGCGTCTCATCATCACGCAGCAACAGACTATGGAGACGAATTTGATCGTGAAGTTGATATGGGTATGCGAGAAAAGCTCACCAATGAAAATCACTGGATACTTGAATCTTGGTTATCCGGATTCATGGCGCAACAAGTGCCCAAAGTTTTGAAAGTTTTGATGATTTGTAGCGATGATGCCGTTCGAATTGACCGGATTGTTAATAGAGATGCCGTTGCAGCCGAGGTTGCCAAAAAAAGCATGTACGATCGCTACGTTTCTAATTTAGAAAAATGGCAACGAATGTATTCTGAAGAATGGAATGAATGGGTTGTAAAACCGGGCACACTTTCTGCCAATGACCCAATTGATTTTTGGCGTCAAGAACTATACGATGTTGTTATTGATACTTATTCCGTTAATCAACAAAAAGCACTCGAGACCGTCCTGAATGCCATCAACAAAGACTAATATAGATTCAAACGTCATTTTTTTCCCGCTCCTCATCCTTGTCTTTGTGCTCTGGATTCTGTATCGGAGTTTATTTCAATTCCCAGTGTGGTTTGATGAGACTATTGGGAAAGCACTATTTTTTGGTTTGCCGGTGTGGATTTACATCACGATTACCAAAAATAAATCAATTGCTGAATCATTCGCACCATACAAATTACAATCTGGGTTATTACTCGGAATTGCCGTTGGTGGAATTTTTGGCTTTACAGTTTCCATTTTATCGCTCCTTCAGAGGGGTGCTGTAGTTGAGGCAGTGTTATTGTTTGAATCGCCAATTTTTTGGAGAGAGTTCTTACTTGCGATGTTAACAGCCTTCTGGGAAACGCTGTTATTTTTTAGTTTTGTTGTCACAATTTTAGAAGAAAAATTTTCAAAATGGTCAACTGCGCTGTTAGTGTTTATTTCTGGATTAATATTTTTGGCATTCCATATGCCCAACGCAATCCTGAGATTTGAAGGACCTGATATACTGTCGCAAGCGTTACTGTTACTTTTATTCGCAATCGGGCAGGGATATCTGTTCATCGGACGAAAGAACGCCTATGCGCTGGTACTTTCTCACACTATCTGGGGAATGGTACTCGTCTTTCACGCATTTTGATATTAAAACAAGGGAAAATAATGCATAAAAATCTATCGCGGACTGCGGCGGCAATTTCACTCGTTTTTGGGGTGAGTATTTTCTTTATTTCATTGATGTCGGCGAGTCAGGTTTCATCTCATGGAGAAGAAAGAAGTTCTACAAGGCAAATTTACTTTGGTAAAGAGATATTACCTGACCATTTGTTTTATCCTGCTGTGATGGTGGCGGATCGTGTTGTGCTGGAGTTGGCAGATGAAAAGGAATCGGTGTATCTCAAGGTGCAGTACAGCATTGATCGATACGAAGTTGCAGAGCGGCTTTTAGAAAAACAAGATACCGAACGAGCGGTCACTGCACTCACTAAGTCGCAAAAATATGTCCTTTCTGCCGCTCACGATGTGCTTCAGCAGCCGTTGAGTGATGAAGAGCGGATATACGTTATCGCCGCAGTAAAACACCAATCCAAGCTTTCTGAAGAGCTTAGTTCAAAATTACCCGCATCTGATGCTGCTGTTGTCCAGCAACTCGTCGAAGAATCACGCGCACTGCTTCCTTCTCTTGAAAAATAATTTGATCACGTTTGTGGAGGTTGACAGCTACCCATTCTCTGTGAGATTCTTTATATCCGTCTAAACGGGTAACCACAATATGTAGTGGTTTAGTATTGTGATGCATACATCACTTAGTTGATTCGTGTTTTTGTACTCAAAACCTTTATGAAATGCCCATACTGCAGTAAAGTCGAAATAAGCGTCATAGATTCTCGCGACGCAGAAGACCAGCGATCAATTCGCCGACGTCGCTGTTGTTTAAGTTGCGAGAAGCGATTCACGACGTACGAGCGAGTTGAAGGAATTGATCTCAAGGTCATCAAAAAAGACGGAGAAAAAGAAGATTTTTCTCGTGAAAAACTCAAGCGCGGCGTGGTTAAAGCAACCTGGAAACGGCCCGTTTCAATGAGCGATATTGAGGAATTGCTCGATGACGTAGAGCGCAAGCTCCGGTTGAAAAAATCAAGTGAAGTAAAGAGCTGGGAAATTGGAAATATGGTGATCAATCGGCTCAAGTCGATTGACTCGCTTTCATACCTACTGTTTGCAAGTGTATATCGAGATTTTGAAAGTCTTGACGATTTTGTATCAGAAATTAAAAACTTGCAAAAATCAAAGGATTTAAGCCAAGTTGATAGTGTAAAAAGTACTAATTCATAAGGAACAATCATGGCACCATCTCAGTCCACACTCCCCAAAAAAAAGATGAAGTTCATCCAACGCAAACTTGACCAAGGAATGGGACGAGCAGTTGCAAGACGGACATACTTGAGGAGAATCGAGGATGAGAAGACAGGCAGAGAACGCTGGGAAACCTGGAGCGAAGTTGCAGACAGGGTTGCGGTAGGAAACACAGCGCTTATTTCTGGCAAACGCAAGAAACACCGCGATGAAGAATTTGAAATTCTCAAAAAACATATTAGTAATGGTTCGATGCTCATGTCCGGTCGTCATCTTCAGCATGGCGATGCATCCCAACCAACGCGCAACATGGAGGTGTTTACTAACTGCAGTACCGCGTCATTTTCTTACGTCTTATTTTATCTACTAATGAATGGTTCAGGTGTTGGACGCGCCTATGACGACGACATGTGTATCGTGAATTGGGACAACATGCCCAATGTACGATGTGTTATTTCTGATGAACATGCTGATTTTGTCTGGGGATTTGATGAAAGTGTCCGTGATGCTGAGCATAAATATGGCAAAGGTGATGGGATTCATTGGTTTCATGTACCCGATAGCAGAGAAGGTTGGGCACAAGCGGTAGAAATGGTTGAGGTGATGGCATATGAAAAGAAGTTTAAAGACGAGTTGTTGATTTTGGACTTTTCACAGGTGCGACCAAAGGGTCAGCCAATTAGAGGTATGCAGGATCGTCCATCTTCTGGTCCAAAACCATTGATGAATGCAATTGAGAAATTAACCACGGTCAAAGGTGCGGGTATGGCACCCTGGAAGCAAGCCATTTTCGTCGATCATTACTTGGCGGAATGCGTGCTGGTGGGTGGAGCGCGACGAAGTGCTCGAATTGCTACTAAGACTTGGTCAGATCCAGGAATTTTTGATTTTATAGAGATTAAACGAGGTGGTTTCCTCTGGAGTGCCAATAATTCTGTGGCTGTTGATGAAATGTTCTGGAAACAACGGACAAATCACGCTCGCAAAGTATTAGAGACAATTTTAGAAGCCTCATACAATGATGGAACCGGTGAGCCAGGTTTTATTAATCAGCATCGATTGGTGCAGAATGACGACGGATTTGAAGGCTATCAGGATGGTAAGTACGCGGAGAGCGACAAGTATAAACCCATGACTAGAACAGAGAAAATGCTCTCACACATTGCCAAAAATGCTGGTGCCAAAGTCTACTCGCAGATCCCCAATCCTTGTGGGGAAATTTCACTCAATATGCTGGGTGGATACTGTGTAATCGGCGATGTCGTGCCGTATTTTTGTCCTACACTTGACGATGCCGAAGAAGCATTTAGAGCGATGGCACGGGCGTTAATTAGGGTTAATACCATGGATTGTCTTTACAATAGAGAGGTTAAACGCACTAATAGAATTGGTGTTGGCATGACCGGTATACACGAGTTCGCCTGGAATACCTTTGGGTTTGCATTTAGAGATTTGATTGACGAGGAGAAATCGAAAGAATTTTGGTTGACGCTGAGTCGATTCAAGCGAGCAGTCGTCGAAGAAGCAGAGTCCTACTCAAAAATGCTCAAAGTAAACGTGCCACACACGAATACTACGATTAAACCTTCTGGCACGATTTCCAAACTCTTTGCTCTGACAGAGGGAGCTCACCTTCCCAGCATGCGTGAGTATCTCAGATGGGTGCAGTATCGAAGCGACGATCCAATGGTAAAGCGCTATGAGAAGAAAGGCTATCCAATCAAAGAGCTCAAGAGTTATCAGGGTTCAACCGCAGTTGGATTCCCTACTCAGCCACTTATTTGCAGAATAGGGATGAACGGTAAATTGGTCACCGCTAGCGAGGCCACGCCAGAAGAGCAGTACAAATGGCTGATGCTTCTCGAAAAATACTGGATCGTGGGTGTAGCAGAAGATGGTGAAACGCCACTCGAGGATACGGGTAATCAAGTTTCATACACACTCAAGTACAACCCCAAAAAAGTGACCTTCAAAGGCTACTCAGAAATGGTTCGCAAGTATCAAGGACTGATCAAATGCTGCTCGGTTATGCCACAGCAGGATGCTACAGCATATGAGTACCAACCAGAGCAACCGGTAACGACTTCTGAATTTATGCGCGTGCTTAATGAGATTGAAAAAGATGAAAATCTCATGGAGGATATTGATTACGAGCATCTCAAATGTGAGTCTGGGGCGTGTCCGATATAGATGGAGTATTCTTGATGAAGTACAGTAGCCGACTCTGCTTGCAATGGTGAGTGGTTTGCGTCAGAATGGAGAATATATGAATCTAAGTGGTGAAAACATGGGTGAATACTTTGCTCGTCTCGATAGAGAAGAAGCTAGTGGTGGTGACGGTGATCAAGAATCAAAGGCTGCAACCACAGCCACGACAGAACCTGCGCTGAGCAAAATTGCTAAGGCTGAGGGAAAACCAGGTGAAGAATTGGTACGTATTCGTACAGCTCAGGAAATGCTGCGAGAGTACAGGGACAAGCAATCCAAGCAAGCTATGCTAAGGATGGAGAGACCTCCAGTGTTTCAATCTGATCCACCTGATGAAACTGATGCTGTAGAAGATAGTGCTGCTAAAGCTGACCAACCCGCCGACGTCCCTGCTGATACAGCGCAAGCTGCAGATCAAGAGAGTGCAAGCGCAGCACAAGCACCTGAAAAAACTCAACAGGCGGGGATAACTCCAGATAATATTGTTGAGAAGAGCGAGCAGATGCAAGTAGCAATAGATGCAATGAAGGAGCGCGTTACTGCGAGCAGAACTACCGACGTCATGAGCGGCAGGCAAACTGTAGGTGCTGGATTTGTCGAACCATTAAGAGCTGCAGTAGATACAATGAAAAATGTCCTAGCTGCTAATGGGGAGCAATTGCAGGATTCAAGAGATGACATTCAAGCACGTATTTCTCATGCAGAGAGTTTTTTGGCCTCAGTAGCGGATGGATCACTGTATGATGTAGGTGATAAGAAGGGCGAAGAACCCACTGAGCCTGATGGCGCACTGCCCGTTCCAGAAAAAACCCCATCAACCGAACTGAGCGTAGCTGAAAAGCTTGCAAGAGCTGAAGCTTGGGTTACCAAGCAAGCAAGTCAAATGGATGAGCTCAAAGACAAAGCCAAGTGGATTGCCACACAGAAAGTCCTAAAAAGTCTAACTCATTTTATTATGGCCAACACTGAGAACGCAGATGATCCTGAGCTTAGTCAAAAAGTAAAACAATTTAGGCGCGACGTATTGGCACCGTTTGCGGGCAAGTTTCTAGCTTTAACTCCGGAATTTAAACCAACATCTACTACTGTGCAACCACCTGCAGAGTCTGCAACAACAGGTAAAGTGGAAAAAGATCCAGAGCCTCCAGAACCGGCCCCCGGTGAAACAGAACCAACCGCTCCGCCACCAGAAGGATTAACTCCCACAGAAGCGCTTTCAGCTGAACAAATTCAAGCGTTGAGCAAGCTGCAGACATATGCAACAGCAGTTGCTGCAGAGTTTCCTGCTGGTATGCCGATTACTGAAATTGCAGCCATGCGGAACGAAATCAAAAATAGACCAGAATTCATAGCTGCACTTGCTACTTTGAATGAGATAAAGACTGCAGTGTCAAACAAAGAGGTTGATGCATTTACTGATGACATTGATGCTTCTGGCGGCGACGGTCTGGCAGTTCTTAAGGAGTTTACGCGATTTTCAAACCAACACATCCTCCCTACATTTAATATTCTAGATGGAATTGATCGTGGAAACTATCCAACAAGCAGTGGTGTAGATACTTCACAAGATCCAACAGGTGAAGCAGGTGGAGAAGATCCGACCGACCCCTCAAAAGGTCCTGATGCGGGTGAGCCACCAAGTACCGCAGCAGTACCCGATATTGAGAATCTAGCAGAGCCTGAAGATGCTGCGGCAGACACCGAGGCTGAGCGGGCTAAAGAATCAAAGCCAGGAAGAATTCCTTTGTGGCTAGTGAACATTATTGGGAATCCACTCAAGAGAGCGTTACATGATGATGGTCCAACGACGATTGGTTTTGAACCTGTCGATTTTTTCAGTTTTTCAGCATTAGAAGTTGATGAGTTGGAAAATGACCTTGCTGAAATGCTATCACGCTACACTGAACCCATTCCTCCAGGAGCGAGACACCTCCATAAAGCAATAGCGCCTCTATTTCTAGCACTTGCAGATAAATATATTCAAGAAATTGATGCTGCTGCAACACCCAATGAGGGTAAAGAAGCAAAATTGAAATTACAAGAAATATCTCAGAAAATTATAGACCTACAAATACGATTACCGATATACCACAATGAGCTGAGGAATGTGTTGAGCAATAGACAAATACTATTGGCATATCCTCCAGAAAGTGACGAGCTACCTGATGATGAAGGCTTAGATGTAGAGGACCTTCCTGATGTAAGTCCTGAGGATGTTGATGACGATAGCTTCCTGGAGGGTGAAGCCAGTAAGATTGATTGGGGCAGTGCTGCTTTAACAGCATTTGCCTATGCAGCAGAAAAAAGTAAATTGTTTTTCCCCTGGCTTGCAAAGAAAAGGAAAGCGCTCCAAGATCGCCGCGAACGAACTGCGCAATCTAATGTGGTTATGCCTGAAATTAGGGTAGCGGGTTCAGCTCCAGAAAACGGAGCTGAGGTTGGTTCATATCAGTACTTTGATCAATACATTGCTCGTGTTCAAAATGAGTTTGCGCAGCTCGAATCCCAAGAACTGACAACCAAGAATATAAATGCCATGAGAGATACGCTTAATAGTCTTAAAACTGTTGTAACCTGGGTAGGAAGTGATAAAAATAAAAATAAATTCACTGATGAAGAGCAGCAATCACTAGAGATGAGGACTATGAAACTCCAGGTTGATTTTGATAAGCTGCGGGCGGCATTTGTAGAGCAAAATAGCGACCAAACAAGTTAGAAGTCACAGGATTAACTTTAGAGTCCTAAAGTAAGTTTGGGAATTCTTTCTACTTGGTTTTTATTTGCAGGTACATAGCCTAACTCTCTTTTTAACTGTCCTCCTAAACCAATCATCACCGCGTTATCCCCACATAAAGATTTTTTCGGTGGGGTACGAACGATGACTGTTTCGGGTCGTGAGGTGGTTGAATTTTTGATCGTTTTTCTAATTATCTTTCGCAGCGTCATGTTGGCTGCCACTCCTCCACAAAGCCAAACCTCAGTAAAATCATGCGTTTGTAATAACTTGTTCAATTTATATGAAATATGCTCAAATACCGCATTTTGAAAGGATGCACAGAAATCGTATAGTTCGGTCTTTGTGAGGGTTTTACCACCTAGTTCATATTCGAGTTTGTTTCGGGCAGCTGTTTTAAGACCAGAGAAACTCAAGTTGAAATCTTTGGTGTGAGTCATAGGCAATGGAAACTCGAATCGTTTCGGGTCTCCCAGTTTTGCGAATTTCTCCATAACCAGACCTGCAGGATAGCCGAGGTTGAGTAGTCGGCCTACTTTATCGAGACATTCACCTGCGGCGTCATCGAGTGTGCTACCGAGAATTTTGTATTCACCAGGCTCAGTGATCGAAATAAATTGGCTGTTTCCGCCTGAAATTATGATGGCGAGGATTGGGATTTTGCTTGTAATTTGCGAGACAATTAAATTGTCCGATGTAGGCATATTAGTTTCATTTATCATACTATTTATATTCGCACTAATTAGTTTTGATTGTGCGAGTATTGATAAAATATGGCCTTCTAAATGATTGACGGGAATGAGTGGGAGGTTGTATTTTTTTGACAGCTCTTTTGCTGCGGATATTCCTACCTCTAAAGCTGGTGCGAGACCCGGACCTTGCGTGACTGCAATCGCAGTAATTTCATTCATGGTGAGCTTAGCTCTTTTGAGCGCGGTTGAAATTGCAGGACCAATATTTTCTTTGTGGGCTTGTTTAGCGACTGTTGGGAATACACCACCGTAGGGTTTGTGGAGTTCTGTTTGTGAAGCTATGACGTTTGAAAGCATTATTCTGCCGAGTGTTACCGCAACAGAAGTTTCATCACAGGAGGTGTCGATAGCTACAATCGGACCGTATTTCATGAGTTATCCAGATTAAATTCTTGAATGGTGAAAGTTCTGGATACATCTGGTTGTTCAGAAATTAAAACGGTGACTCGAGGCAACGAAGACAATGCAGGATGATCATTTAAAAATGGCTCAATTTGAGAAAACCATTCAATGACAATAATATTTTTAGGTGTTATGAGTTCTTCTGGTTGGAGTAGTGCAAATTGTTCAGCAGTATCAATCTTCCAGACATCGAGGTGGTGGAGGTACCCTGACGTTTGGTGACGGGTAAAGGGATACTCTTCCATGTAGTTGTATGTTGGCGACGTGATTGTGTCAGGTATTTGTAAGAATTCTGCGATACCTTTGGTGAAGATCGTCTTTCCTGCACCAAGGGGACCGTCCAGAGTTACGAGGAGTCCTTGATCTCTGATGGTGTTCCAGTGCTTGAGCATGCTAGTGCCAGCGAGTTGTTTGGTCTCTTG
The DNA here is from genome assembly GCA_041747555.1 of Patescibacteria group bacterium. Classification (GTDB taxonomy): domain Bacteria; phylum Patescibacteriota; class Microgenomatia; order UBA1400; family PJMF01; genus JBGTEY01. Next base: position 4,671 of record JBGTEY010000006.1, on the reverse strand, counting down.
CTCGTTGTATGTGTCAATAGAAACAGCAGTGCCTGATAGGGGTTGTGCAGTTCCTTGCCTGAGCGTGATGGGTGCGGAGAGCGTGGTATCAATTACTGTGGAAGGATCATTATGTGGTAGTTCACCAGCATCGAGAACCAGCGAAATAAGTGATTTTTGCTTTTCTGAGAGTCTGCTGAGGATATCGTCTATCGAATATGGGCGCTTCTTTCCTGAAGCGTTTGCAGAGGTAGCCGTAATCGGTTTTCCGAAGGCTTTGAGAATATCGAGCATGAGGGCGTGGTCAGGGATTCTAATTCCTATGGCGCCAAACTCTGACTCGATGCCTGAGGCTAAATTGTGCTTTGATTTTGAGATGACAGTTACTGGCCCAGGCAAGAACTGCTCATGGAGTGCCCGTGCTTGATCATTGAGATCTACGTAGCGTTCTGAACTTTTTGTGTTGGGTACAGCGATTGAGAGCGGTTTGCCTTCACGACGAGACTTATATGCGAGAAGGAGATCAACAGCTTCTTGATTAGTCGCATCGACTCCAGCGCCATATGTAGTTTCTGTGGGAAAAATAACCAAACCTCCATCCGACAGTACTTGGCAGGTGGTGTTAATGATGGTTTCCAGGCTTGTATCTGAAATTTTAAGTATATCCATGTGTGTATTATACCGCTCCTTATCAAGTGAGGACATGGTATACTATATGCATGCCCGTTAAGCCATTTTTTTCATTGCCAGACAATGCAAATAGCTCAACAAAGTTCTCCCTTTTTTTAAAGACCAGAGAGCTGCAGCAAATTGCAACGTCATTGAAGTCAATATTGCTGAAACCTCAGAAAGATCGAGCTGCCTGGCTTGAGGAGTACGGTGAGATTATCAATGAAGCTTTTGATTCTTACGTCGATGAATCGAATTTTATCCTCGACAGTGTCTCCTTTGATGAGGAATCGCTTGCGCTTTCTCAAGAGTTGGTCATGACCCTTCGTGACGCATTAACAATGATTGAGGGCATTTCAGACGATTCAGAGGCACACCTACAAGGATAGACACGCGATTCTCATGATTAGCCTATTTATTACTGTTATCTATCAACCGTTCCTCAATATATTGGTGTTTTTCTACTGGCTTCTAGGTTTGGTCATGGAGAACCCAGATATGGGAATTGCTGTCATATTTTTGACCATTCTCATCCGATTTTTGTTGCTGCCGCTCTCAATTGCTGGGGAGCGTTCAGAAAAAGAACGTCGCGAAATTTCTGAAAAAGTCAAAGAGATTGAAGAAATATATAGTGATGATCCAATTCGTAAAGAAAAAGAGCGTAAAAAAGTGCTCAAGACTAATCGCAGGGTACTTTTTTCAGAACTATTCAATTTAACAATTCAAGTGACTATTGCTATCATGCTCTGGAAAATCTTTGCCACAGGGCTTGGAGGTGAGGATCTGCATTTGATTTATAGTCAAATGCCAGATGTTCATTTGCCTTTTAATTTAATGTTTCTGAATCGGTATGATTTGACCCATACGAGTTTAATTCTTAACTTGATTCAGTCGCTCCTCATCTTTTTACTTGAGGTAATTTCACTCTACTCATCACCATTCCCTGTTTCCAAGAAAGAAGTCGTTCGCTTGCAACTTGTCCTTCCAGTGGTGGCATTTGTAATATTCATGAGTTTGCCCGCTGGGAAAAAGTTATTTGTCATAACATCATTGTCATTCAGCATACTTTTCAAACTCATTCAAATTGCGTATCGCAAGTTTAAATCATATGGTCAAGAGGCTGAGGACGAAGAAGTTTCAAGTAGTGATGAAATAATCGTAGTTTCTCAAAAATAAACCGCCCTGGTGACAGCGAGGTCAAGATTTAGTACAATAAGGTGTTATGGAATTTGATCGATTAGTAGTATCTTTCCTTGTAGACGAAGTCGTTGGCGGCTTTTTTATCTCAGTACCTCCTGGTCACGTGGCGTGCGTCTATGACCGTGGACGTGGTGTTTTACCTCGAGTTTGGGGTCCTGGACTTCATTTTAAAATTCCATTCTGGCAAGTTGCCAAATTATTTAACGCACAAATTCTCGAGTATTCCATTAGAGAGCATTTTGATACTTCCAAGAATAAAGAAGCGCTCGGTGACTTGCCAATCATGACTAATACCAAGGATGGTGAAGACATTCAGGTTGAAGGATCGATTCTTTTTAGAGTTGACCGTAATAATGCACCAGAGCTCTGGGAAAATATTGGTGAAAATGTGGTTTCTAAGGTTGTTCGTCCATTCTCAAGAAGCAGCATGGCTCGAATTTTTGCAGATTTAACTGTTCCCCAGATTAAACAAAACAGAAATCAGGTGGAAGTAATCATCAAAGATGAGCTTAACAAGTACTTCAAAGATCGCGGACTTGAGTGTGAAGGTTTTCTACTTTCTCAAGTAAAAGTTGTCAGTAATGGACGCCAGAGCGAACTTGTCGTTCAAGAGCATCCACCCCACGATTCCCTGTTGACAGATAATTAGCAGTTGATTACACTAACTGCTACTAGCAGTTAATTCTGTTGATTGCTATTCAAACTTGCCCTCAAAGTTCCTGCTAGTGATATTTTTGGTACAAATATAAGAAAAAGGAGTCATATGACCAACACATTTTCTATAAAACAAGTTAGCCCACTCCCTGGATACGTGCTCGTTGAGCCCGCAGCCGCAGAAAAAGAAACCGCTTCTGGCCTGGTACTACCGGATTCAGTTGATGAAAAACCTCAATATGGTACCGTACTTTCTTGCGGCGCAGACACACACATTGATGGAGTGAAGGTAGCGTGCCCTGTCAAAAAAGGTGACGTGGTTATTTATAAAAAATGGGGTGGTAATGAATTTAAAGTTGATGAGATTGAGTATCAATTTTTGAAGTTTGATGACGTACTCGCAGTAATTAGTAAAAAATAATAGATTTTAGATGATGCGTCTTGCAAAATAGACGCGATAGAAAGGATTATATGGCAAAACAACTACTTTTCGGGGATGATGCCCGACAAAAGATGGTAATCGGTATTAATAAGCTGGCTCGAGCAGTCACAACAACCTTGGGTCCAAAGGGTCGAAACGTTGCGCTCGACAAATCATGGGGTGCACCAAACGTAATTCATGACGGTGTGTCTGTCGCGAAGGAAATTACACTCGAAGATAAATTTGAGAACATGGGTGCTCAACTCGTTAAAGAAGCAGCTTCCAAAACCAACGATGTCGCAGGAGACGGAACCACTACCGCAACCTTACTCGCGCAAAAAATGACGGTACACGGCATGAAATACGTAACCGCAGGTACCAATCCAATGATGATGAAGCGCGGAATTGATAAAGCAGTAACTGCAATGGTTGCAGAAATTCGACGCCTCGCTAAACCAGTTGAAGAATCTGACTGGGAAAAAGTTGCGACTATTTCAGCACAAAATGAAGTGATTGGTAAAAAGATTGCTGAAGCGCTCAAATTAGTCGGAAAAGATGGCGTGGTTGAAGTCGAAGAAGGTAAAACCATGGATATCACCATTGATCACAAAGAAGGTATGGAGTTCGATAAGGGCTATGCATCGCCTTATTTTGTGACTGATAGTGATAATATGGAAGCTTTAATTGAAGATCCGTACATTTTGATCACAGACTTTAAAATTTCCAGTATTCAGCAAGATCTCTTGCCTATGCTTGAGAAAGTTATGAATGTTAGCAAGAATTTAGTCTTGATTGCTGATGACATTGAGGGTGAGGCTTTGACTACCCTCGTCGTTAATAAGCTTCGCGGCACGGTCAATGTACTTGGGGTAAAAGCTCCTGGATTTGGTGACCGACGAAAATCAATGCTTCAGGATATTGCTATTTTAACCGGTGCAAACTTGATTTCAAAAGACACTGGTAGAGCACTCAAAGATGTGGTTGTTGAGGATCTTGGCCGAGCAGACTCGGTAAGAAGTTCAAAGGATACCACTAGAATTGTGGGTGGAAAAGGCAAGCAAGATGAGATCAATGCTCGCGTTGCTCAAATTGATGCTGAGATCGAGAAATCTACCTCAGATTTTGATATTGAAAAGCTTCAAGAGCGAAAAGCCAAGCTGACTGGTGGCGTAGCTGTTATCCAAGTTGGTGCCTCAACAGAGATTGAAATGAAAAATCTTCAAGAGCGCGTCAAAGATGCAAAAGAAGCAACTCGTGCTGCCATCGAAGAGGGAATTATCCCAGGTGGTGGAGTGAGCTTGCTTCAAGCTGCAAAAGTTTTGGCCAAGATGAAGGGTGACTCACACGATGAGCAGGTTGGAATTGACCTTGTGATTAAAGTTGCTGAGGAGCCACTAAGAATGCTTGCAACCAATTCTGGTGAAGATGCCGGTTGGGTTGTGAGAACGGTTGCTGCCAAAAATAGCTCGACCTATGGCTTCAACGCTGTGACCAATGAATTTGGTGACATGGTGAAAGCTGGAGTTATTGAACCAGCAAAAGTTGCGATCGCATCTTTGCAGAATGCAGCATCGGTGGCATCTATGATCTTGACTACAGAATGTCTCGTTACCGACGTCCCCGAGCCAGAAAAACCAATGCCTCAGGGTGGCGGTATGCCCGGAATGATGTAATCGTTGCTTAAAAATAGCGATAGATCAATTGAATTGAATTGAGAGAGAGCGGCTGCGTTTCAAGCAGCCGCTCTT
>JBGTEY010000005.1:0-8033 GCA_041747555.1 Patescibacteria group bacterium | reverse complement strand
GGGCGCCCCTGCCTCCTCCACTCCTTTTGCGATTCGAACGATTTGCTCTTCTGAGGCAATAGAACATGGACCACCAATCATAAACGGTTTGTTCTGTAAGACGTCTTCTCTTTTCATAGATTCTTTCTTGGCTTATTGCCGAAGTATTGCATACTGATGCTCGATCATCTGCATTGATATTGGTTGATACTGGGCGTATTTTTGATACTGCTGAATGACTTTCTTTTGCGGAATTGCCGTGCCGTTGCCGACTTTGCTGCACTGTAATCCCGCCACCAGATTTGAGTACCGAATTGCATCTGGAAGTGATTTTTTTTCTGCAAGTGCTAGCGCAAGTGCTGCTCGATACACATCACCGGCACCAAGTGCATCAACGGCTTTGATTTGAAGTGAGGCATACAGCGAAATCTTGCCTGACTGATAAAGGAGAGATCCCAACCCGCCTGCCGTTATAACAAATTGCGAGCCAAGAATCGTGCTGGAGAGTTCTATTCCCCGAGTAAGTGAAGTATGAGGATGCAGGCGTTTAATACTCTCAATTGGCAGGATAGGTAGTGTGGTGTTTCTTAGCTGCGAAAGCACCTCCAAGGAAATATCGGTAGATGGATCCATAATCACCACTGTATTTTTATGTACTGCTTTTTTAATCAGAGTGCAAACTGAAAGATGATGTCTATCAAGTAAAATCACGTCAGCAGACTGGACATCAAGATTTTTGATAGATAAATCAGTGGTTTTTATTGAAAGTGACTTGATCCCTGTTCGAGTACCTGTCTGATTGTTCACCAAATATGTGTGCACAGGTGTTTCGGGGATACTTTGTGATGCGACCCGAATATTTTTTTTGTGCAAGTACGCTGTAATTTCTGCACCTGCTTGGTCACTTCCAAGTTTCGTCACAAGTTGGCACTCGTGTCCAAGATTTTTGCAGAGTAATAAACCAGCGGCAACGGGTCCACCAACAGAAGTTTGCACCTGCCGAGACTCAACTTTGCTATCCTCAATCGGAAAGTCATCCAAAATGTAAGACTTATCGAGTGTAGTTTGACCAATTCCTAGTATTTTCATAATTTTTACCATAAAAAAACCCAGCTGTTGGAGCTGGGTGTAGTACTTTGTCTCTGTATCAAAACCTACGCAACCAACTCCTTTTGCTTGGTAAACCAAAAATAGAAGCTGGTGTTGTTTCGTATGCTCATGACCTAATCAGTATAACAAAAGTGGTTTGGTTGTCTACACTATTTTGAACATTCCAACATTCCAAGGAATAAGGAGCACAGCACTGATCCACTCGATCGATAAGATAAGTAGTATATAATTGAACGATGGATAGCATACGGCAAAAAAGCGCTGACGTGATTGAGGTCTGTATTGCCAGATGGAATGAGGTTGCAGCGCGGGCAAAAGCATACTGTGAGCAGTTTGGAGCATGCGTCAAAGTTACTACTTTTCTCACCATGGCAAAACGAAAAATTACATCAAAACGAGCTTCATCTCGACTCAAATCAGCAGAGAAAGAATTGTGGTATTTAAAACTACTGCGACTCGGAGCAATCGGCGCCTTACTTGGCTCGGTAATAATGATTGTGGTCTTCTTTAGTGCATTCGCGTGGTTTTCACGTGAGTTGCCCAAACCCGGCGAGGTAGTCCGTCGCGATGGATTCAGCACCAAAATTGTCGACCGAAACGGCGAGTTACTCTATGATCTGTTTGATGATGAGCGTAGAACACCAATTGATATTGCAAATGTACCAGAGCACCTCAAACAAGCAACAATAGCCACAGAAGATAAGGATTTTTACAAACACCAAGGCTTCGACGCGCTGACAATTGTCAGAATTCCGTATAATTTCATATTTAGAGGACGAGTGGTCGGCGGTTCAACCCTCACTCAACAGCTCGTCAAAAATGCACTTCTCACTAATGAGCGCAGTATCGAGCGAAAATTCAAAGAATTTGTGTTGTCACTACAAATTGAGCGTACGTTTACCAAGGATGAAATTTTAGAAATGTATTTGAACGAAGCCCCGTATGGTGGAACTGCCTGGGGTATTGGCACTGCATCTGAAATATACTTTAATAAGCCAGTATCTGAGCTAAGCCTCGTTGAATCAGCAATCCTCGCTGGTTTGCCTCAGCGACCGACAGCTTACTCACCATATACTGGTGGTACTGATGAGGACGGTGTACCGCTCTGGAGAGTGCGTGCACATGGTGTGTTGCGCAGAATGCATGAAGATGGTTATCTGACTGACCTAGGGTATGAGGACGCAGTCGGTCAACTCGACACTGTGGTATTTGAACGATCTGCGATAACGATTAACGCACCACATTTTGTATTCTATGTTCGAGACATCCTAGGCGAAATGTATGGTGAAGAGTTGGTGGAAACGGGAGGATTCAGAGTAACTACATCCCTGGATAAAGAGCTGCAAGATAGTGCACAATCAATTGTGACTGAAGAGATAGATAAGGTAGCGGAGAGTCTTAACATCACCAATGGCTCTGCAATGGTTATGGATCCACGAACTGGTGAGATTCTCGTCATGGTTGGAAGTAAAGACTATTCGAATTCGGAAATTGGCGGGCAATTTAACGTAGCTGTAGATGGCTTGCGTCAGCCAGGCTCATCAATCAAGCCTGTTACATACCTAACATTGCTTGAACAGGGGTACACTCCAGCGAGCGTCTTACTTGATGTGCCAACGACGTTTGCTCCCGACGACAGTAGTGATCCATATGAACCAAATAATTACGACGGTAAATTTCGAGGACCAGTCAGTGTTCGGAATAGCTTAGGAAGCTCCCTAAACGTTCCGGCTGTTAAGGCACTCGCAACTGTCGGGCTCGATTCATTTTTGCAACAAGCACACCAGATGGGGTTTGTAACGCTTGAACCAACTCCAGAAAACTTTAGGCGTTTCGGGCTCGCAGTTACTCTTGGTGGTGCAGAGGTTCATTTAATTGACACGGTTTCTGCCTATAGCTCATTTGCTAATGGCGGCAGTAAAGTTGAGCCCGTTGCTATTCTTAAGATTGAAGATAAAGACGGTAAAGTTATCTTCGAACATCGACCTGTAGAGGGCGAGAAAGTAGTTTCTGAATCAGGTGCATTCCTCATCAACCATATTTTATCTGACAACAACGCGCGCACGATCGCTTTTGGCACTAATTCACTGTTGAATTTAGGAAATGGCGTAGCGGTCAAAACAGGTACTACCAATGATCAGCGCGACAACTGGGCAATCGGTTGGAGTCAGGAAGTAATCGTCGGTGCATGGGTGGGTAATAATGACAACTCCGCGATGAAACAAGTCGCTTCTGGTGTGTCTGGTGCTACCCCAATTTGGCGCCGTATTATTCAATCTGCACTCGAATCAGGGTACTCTGCTCCAGCCTGGACACCGCCCGATAGCGTAGAACAAGTGACACTCGATTCCATATCTGGGTATCCAGAACACGATGAGTTTCCGGCTGTGACAGAGTATGCAACTCGAGGAACGGTACCAAGTTTGCCAGATCCTATTCATACCAAGCTCAAGCTCTGCCGTGGTGAGGAAAAACTAGCTCCACCAGCGCGGGTTACCGCTGGTGAATATGATGAACGAGAGTATATCGTGCTCAAAGAAGATGATCCAATTAGCCAAGATGGCAAAAATCGCTGGCAAGCATCTATTGATGCGTGGATTTCAGTTCAAGACGATTCTCGTTACAAACCCCCCACCGAATACTGCGGAGAACAAGAAGAAATATTTGTCAAAATTGAGGCTCCCAATCACCAACGATCACTGGATGAAGAAAACGTAGAAGTCCGCATTAATTCTGACTCAGCAGATGGTATAGAAAAACTCGAGCTCTTTGTGAACGATCAGCTCAGGGAAACCATCAATAACCGAGAATATAAAGGCACCATTTCACTTCCAGCAGGCAGATATGACCTGAAAGCAAAAGCGTATTCAAGAAATGGCGAAACCAAGGAAAGTGCTGTCGTCAAAATTGGAACGGGTGGTGTTGATTGGGATGAGCCCGAGCCAACTCCAAGCCCTACTCCATCGCCAACACCGAGTCCTACACCATCCCCAAGTCCGCTTATTCCAGAGCTGTAAGCTTCTGGGTATACTGGACTCATGTCTCATATTCAAACCCTAAAAAGCGCTAAAGAACGCTGTGAAACCACAAGGGAATGCGATCAATACGAGGCACTCCTCGAGCACGAATATCAAAAAATTGATACCTATACTGATCAAGCAACACAAAAAGCGCTGACAGTCAGTGCTGTGGTTGGGATAATCGGATTGCTCATATTGTTGACTCCGTTTGTGAACGCAGTGCATCGCGGACAGCAATTCATACTTCCTAAGCTGGTAATTGCCCTGCCAATCCTCCTTGGACTCGCGATAGGAGCCTTGATTGGATTTGGAGTGACCTTTGGCAATTGTTTTAAAAGCTCGTGTTCATTCTGGGCACAGACGGCCATGTTTACGATCCCGCTTTCTACTTTAGTTCTTACGATTCCACTTGGTAGGCGGCTTTATGGCAAACGACAGGCGATGGCGAACGCAATCGCTCGCTCTAGCGCGCTAATTTGGGTGAGTATTGGTGGTGTTATTACTGCAGTGGCACTGTTGGGGATGGTGGTTTCTTTGGTTGATAGTCCGTGGCGAACTGAGTTGTTTGAGCCAGGTACAGCAGAGGTACTGCGGAAGGTAGAATGAAGACCTACTTTTCACCCCAAATTTTTTCATATGTTGCGAGCAAATCCTCTTTTGGATAAGATCCGATGTATTTCTGAATTGAACTTCCTTCTTGAATTAAAGTATTAAATTGACTATGCCACTCATCACTTTTTGTTAGCCATACTTCGGGATACTTGCCAAATTGATCTGCTGTAATATCGAGAATCCATTCTCCATGCTTTAACCAGGCATGCGACTGACCCGATTGGTTGACACCAGAATAATATGTGAAGTCAGTTATGCCACGTTCTTGCAATGAATGATTTAGCAATAAAGATGCGTCACCACATGATCCTTTGGGAAAATTCTGCAAAGTGATAAAAAGATCATCTTTATTAGGATAAGATTCAATCTTTCTTCGAAATTTTTTTGCTAGTGATTTGATCAATTCAAGTTTCATTTTGGATAAACATTAACATGATTACTCTTCCCGCCATTAGGGTCATCAAATAATGATCGAGCACCAAAACAGGGAATGCTAGAACCAGAAAGATTGTGAGCGTTCCTCGAGTCTTTTTAGGCGCCCCCCGATACATCACTATCGCTAGCAATACTCCAACTACCCCCGCCTCCGCCATCCACAACCATCCCACATTATGCACCGGCTGAATAAATCGCACGATCTCTTTACGTTCCATGGTTTTTTCAACTTGGGTTGTAAATGCATTGAGACCAGTGCCAAACAATGGATTTTGAATAGTGAGACTCACGGCCGCCCTATTGAGGGTGGCTCTGCGAGTAAATGATTCTGTTTCAGGTAATTGTCGAGCCCCCCAACCAATTACTATTGGCGCAATCACAAGTATCCCTACTATCAGCAAGGCTGACACTTTTGTTGGATGCGTTTGTATCGCTTTTTGGATCTTTTTTGACGCTAAATACCCTACTATCAGCGTCAGCATTAGTAATGCGGATACTGATTGGGTGATCAGTCCCACTCCAAGTACTACTGCACCTAGTCCGATAGTCCAGGCGTCCACTCGTTTGCTGAATCTGACGAACATCCACCACAGTAACACCAACACCCCAGCCAAAACATTAGGATGAGCAGTGGTCCCATACGGTAACACCCGCTCTACTCCACCGAGTGTTGTTTTTGCTAATCCAATACTGCGCGATAAATTTGGTTCGCCAAAAAATAAATATCCTGCGACCGATTGCTCGGTCAACCATTGGTAGGTAGCCACTCCAGCTTGGAATAGAATTGTAAGCGCGATGCTTGCTTTCACCATACTTGGACGAATCTGTTTGTTAAATGTTACTGTGAACCACAGCGCTATCAACGGCGTTAGCAAACTGCTCACAAACCACAGTGAGGCCACAGGTACCGGAGAAAAAAATTGACGAGCGATGAGTACTAAAAGCAAGATCGTACGCAACTTTGACGATATCAACCAATTTTTGAAGGACTCAGCCGTCATTTTCCATAATTGTTCCTTGTACAATTTCCACACGATTGTCCCGATTAGAATCAACCCAATACCATCGACTGCGTAGATTTTCGGCAACAAATAGTCCACGAGTAGCCCATGGACGTATGCCTCAGGAATTCTAAATGCGTAAAATAAATTGCTCGGAATAAAAAAAATGAAAAAACCAAGTAAAAATTCAAGAAATAGTGAGTAGCGATTCGTTTTGGCTCGCGCCGTCACACGGTTCCCTTAAGCGTTGCGTTGTAAGATTCCTCAATTGTTTTGACGAGTTTTTTTCTGGTTGGTTCGACGCTTTCTGAAGAAAGAGATTTCAGCGGATCATGATAGGTAACTCGAATAGTGATTGAATCTCGGTATTGATCGAGCAACAGAGCATTTGTTATGAGTGTATCAGCTTTGTGCGCTGTAGCCAGAATGTCTCCCACATGCGTTCGATCAGGTATGACAAACGTGAAGTCCTCGAAAATCGGTGCGGTTTTTGGAATGGGTTCGTACGCTGGATGACCTTGTGAGACTTTGAGTATTTGTTTCCAGGCTAGTTCGGCTGCAAACCAACCATTCTTAAGTATGCCAATTGATCCAAGCGTGATGGCCTTTTTAGAATCTGGTAGTTTGACGTGTATTTCACCAGATTGTTTAAGGCTTGGGTGTGAATCAGATGGTTCGATACTCCAGGAAGGTATATATAGCTTTTCTAACAATGCTTCGAGCGCACCTTTTGCCTGTCTATATGGCTCGTTCGAGACAATTGTTAGTTGCAACTCTTCTGTAGGTAGTTTTGTCTCAGTCGGTTGGTAGGTGTTGGCGAGTTCGAAAACAGATAATTTTTCTCGTGAATTTTGAGTGATTATTTCTGAGAGAGATGGAATGAGTGATCTCCTCAGATAGACTCGATCATCGGTTAGAGGATTTTGTAATTTTAAATGATCCTCTGGCGCATATCCTGATTCTGCAGCGATTTCTTCACTGACGAGTGAGTAGGTGTACAGTTCTTGGAATCCACGTGCGGCCAAAAATTGTTTGGTGGTATGTTCGAGTGTGAAATTGGTGTCCTCTGGCTGCGTGGTTGGGATTGGGGTATCCATGAGTGTGCTCGGGATATTGTGGTATCCGTAGATTCTGGCGATTTCTTCGATAATGTCTGCTGGGATTGTTAGATCTGGTCGAAACGTTGGTGGGTGAACGGTGAACGTTAACGGTTCTTTTCTGACATCGACGGTGCAGCCAAGTGTTTCTAAAATTGTAGTAATTTCAGCTGTTTTTAGTGAGATACCGAGGTATTGTTCTATTTTTATCGCTGAAATAGTGACACTAGCCGTTTTTTCTTGTCCAGGAAACTCGTCAAAGACTTCGCTGGCAACTGTTGCTGAGCACAATTCAGTGTAGAGTTCGACACCTTTTGCTAAGACGTCATCACCTAAGTTTGGGTCGACATTTTTTTCATTGAGTTGTGCGGCAACCGTGCGAATTGCATGGGTCATGGATGCGGTTCGAACGAGTCTTGGTTCTATTGACTCGATCCACAACAAAACTCTACTGGTTTCTTCTGAAATTGAACTGTTTGCGGTGCCTTTGATTCCCGGAAGGTCGATGATTGTGCCTTCTGGATTGACGAAGACGATTTCTCTACCAGTTGTTTCGTAGGCTTCTCCATCGAGTGTGGTGAATGGTAAGCCTGGTTTCGCTTGAGTGATTATTATTTCTCCACCCAGTTCCATAATTTTGTCATAATCAAATGCGTGGCAGGGGTGACCGAGATCGTGGGTAATGTAATTAGTGATGTCGACGACACTGTCGTGTACATTTTGGTCAATTTGAACGAGTCGATCTGCCATCCAGGACGGCGTTGGAGTGCGCTCGACTT
>JBGTEY010000004.1:0-1542 GCA_041747555.1 Patescibacteria group bacterium | reverse complement strand
GCAGTTTACACTACGTACGTTCTGAGTAGTACTGTAGTAGTTATCGTACTGTAGTATATCGCGCAGTGCGTCTTTTCTCGAAGTTTTGGGGGGTTGCGAAAAACTATTTTAAAATTTGAATTATGATTCGAATTTTGTGGTGTTAAAGTGTTATCGTTCTAATACCGGTAGTAGTACTCTATTAGTAGGTGCGAAATTATTAGTGTTGCGTGGTCCTAAAGTGGAAACCCGAACCTTTATAAAAGTGTGACACACAGACAGACAGACAGACATACATACATTACGCTTTTACTTCGTATAAAAGAGTATGATACAGTATAATATTATTATTATTACAAGAGTTTGCCGTGCGACGAGTGGGTAAAAACTAAGGTAGTCTTTTTCTGCGGGACTCAAGTTCCAAATCCAACATTTTTTATCAAGTTTACCAAGGGACATGGTTTAACGCTCAAAATATCAGTTTGGAATTTTGAGTTATGCCTTAGATATGATTATCAGCGATATACCAAATGCTGATAACTTATCAGCGGGTTTTCCCGATTATCAGCGAATTCCTCAGAGAATCATCTAATTATCAGCGAAATTTGAATGCGGCACTCAACTTCAATGACACGCACCTCTAATGTTTGTGCTACCTTTCCACTACGTGGAACCCCGTGGTTTAGCACCTCCTCTTGCAACACAACTCATCTGATACAACTTCGAAGCTATCGACAATGGTGAAAAAGAAAGCCAAAAATAGGAAATTATTTCCTGGAATTGGAGCCAAATGTTCTCTTCTTACAAAGTTCATTCACCCCAGAAGAGCAGCGGAGAAGGGGCACAGAACTACGTGCGTTTTAGCTGGAAAAGAGACTCGAAAAGTGACTCGAAAAGATCAGCTTTGTTTCTGTTTCAAACTCGATGGTGAAGAATGTTACGCTGTAGCTTTACACTTTAAGATCCTACAGGAAGGTGATAGTTTTTTGAACCAGAGTTGGCCAATGCAGCCATCGAGGAACATGAACATGCCCTGCAGCAAGGCGATTTTCAGGAACCAAAAGTTAAATGGAAGAAGAGCAAAGCAAAGAATGCTCTTTATATCTCATTTTAGAAGGTGTGGTACCGCTTGAAAATGATGGGAGCATGACAACTGAGGAGATACTTCTGTTGCATGAAGACTTGCCCCTGTATGATCCTGACAAGCTACCTGAAAGATTAGTCAGGCTCCGTCAAAGCATCCGTGATGCCAATAATCGTGCCGACGAGGATTTGCAAGCATTCAGACCGTACAAGAAGAATCACAAACCAGCCCTTTTTTCCCACAAAGGCTATCTCCAGTGGCATGGCTCGGATGCACAGGAGCAGATTTGGGATGACATTAAGGCTGAATCCACATTGGCGGTGTTTAAACTCAAAGTTGCACAAGAGATTCGCACACAAAAATATTTAGATACTATCAAAGAAAGGGGCATCACACACAAATCTAGCTGAATAGAGAGGAAATTCAAATCACATTTACTAGTCTCAATTTACTCGTCATCCATGATCGAATCAAGGAGT
>JBGTEY010000003.1:0-83234 GCA_041747555.1 Patescibacteria group bacterium | reverse complement strand
TTGACAGAGGTATGCATCTCTAGGATTTTATCTACAAATCATTATACCTTACAAATATTACTATAAACGTAAACAAGAATCACAAATACAAAGGGTATAAGATGCAGAGGTAAGTGCTATAATCACCCAACCATGGAATCCAACTACAACCACACCAATCACGAAGAAAAAATCTACAAACTCTGGGAAAAACACGACGCGTTTAACCCTGACACTGTCAAGAAATTACGAACTGTCCGCTCAAAATCATTCAGCATCATCATGCCTCCACCTAATGCCAATGACCCACTCCACGTCGGTCACGCAACGTTTGTCAGTCTAGAGGATATTTTAATTCGGTATCATCGCATGCTTGGTGATGACACTGTTTGGATTCCCGGCACCGATCATGCAGGTATTGAAACTCAATTTGTCTTTGAAAAGAAATTAAGAAAAGATAAAAAGAGTCGCTTTGACTATGACAGTAATAGTTTATATAAATTGATTTGGGAGTATGTTCAAGAAAATTCCGGCATAGCCGTTGATCAAATTAAGAAACTCGGAGCTAGTGCCGACTGGAGTCGCTTCAAATTCACCCTTGATCCAGAAATTGTTGATGAAGTTTTAGAGACTTTTACAGAGCTGCACAACGATGGACTCATCTATCGCGATGTCCAACTCGTCAACTACTGTACAAAATGCGGCACCAGCTATTCAGAGCTTGAAGTAGATAAAGTTGATCAGAACGTTAAGCTGTACTATGTAAAATACCCACTCGCCAGTGATCCCAAAACGTTCATAACAATTGCCACCACGAGACCCGAGCCAATTTTTCTAGACACTCACATTGCTGTTCACCCCAAAGACAAAAAAACCAAAAAGCTGATCGGCAAAAAAGCCCTCAATCCTCTCACGGGTGCAGAAATGGAGATAATTGCCGATGAATTCGTGGAACCTGAATTTGGTACCGGTATTGTGAAACTCACCCCAGCACATGATTTTAATGACTTTATAGTGGCCAAAAAACATGATCTTCCTATCATCCAAGGCATCAATCGACAAGGTAAAATAATGGATATAGGGGGCAAATACGCAGGTTTTACCGTTCTTCAAGCTCGGGAACAAGTCGTTAAAGATTTAGAAGAAAAAAATCTAATAGAAAAAATCGAAACCAAGTACAACACTCCAGTAGACACCTGCTACCGCTGTGGACGCATAATTGAACCACTTCCCTTACCTCAGTTTTTCTTATCAGTTCGTCATACAAAAAATAATTTAGTAGAACAAGCACTCAAAGTCGTAGAAGATCAGAAGACCGTTATTCTGGGCGCGGGATACACCACCGTTCTCAATCACTGGCTCAACAACTTGAGAGACTGGAATATTTCAAGACAAATTGTATGGGGTATTACAATTCCCGTTTGGTATGAAATTGATGGAAATGAAGATAAAATTACTGCCGGATTTTTGTCAAAAAAGAAGCAGTATATAAATGGCATACTTTCTGAACTTCTCAAAGAACACAAGCTCGAAGAAATCATCGACGGTTTGCAACAAATCACCGCAGAACCAGACGTGCCATATATTCTTTCACGTGAAAAGCCAGCAAAATCAGCGTCAAAAACAACCAAAAACTGGATTCCAGAAACAGACACATTTGATACTTGGTTCTCCTCCGCTCAATGGCCGTTTGTGACCCTAAAGACGAACAAAAAAGGCGATTTCAAGCGATTCTACCCCACCTCAGTCATGGAAACTGGGTACGACATTCTCCCATTTTGGGTAATGAGAATGATGCTTCTTGGGCTCTATAAAGCTGGCGAAACACCCTTCGCGCACGTCTACTTACACGGCCTAGTCCGAGACGAAAAAGGTCAAAAAATGAGCAAGTCAAAAGGAAACTCAATTGATCCACTCGAAGTAACTAAGGAATTTGGTACTGATGCATTACGAATGGCCCTCGTCATCCGATCTACTGCTGGACAAGATAAATCAGTTGGGAATCGCGATTTTAAAGGAATGAAGCATTTAACCAATAAATTGTGGAATGCGGCGAGATTTACACTCATGAATAAGGAGCGCCTCAAGACAGAACCTATTGCCTCCGGCAAAATCACCTATCAAAAAGGCCAAGAAAAACATTTCAAAAAACAACTTAGGGAGAATGTTGAGAATATCACCCTTCAACTCGATAAATTGAACATCGGTTACTCTGCAGATATGCTCTATTCTCAGTTTTGGCACTGGTTCTGCGATGTTTGTATAGAAGACGCCAAAAACGACGGCTTATCTCAAGAAAATCTAGAACAAGGAATGGTAACTTTCCTCAAGTTATTCCACCCTTATATGCCATTTGTCACCGAGGCAATTTGGCAAGAATTCTATAAAAATGACATCGTCACTGAACCACTTTTAATCACAAGTGATTGGCCAAAAACTACCGATTTCGCTTAAACACACATTTTTTTATAACCCGCCTTTACACACCCTCGATTACTGAGGATAATGGCGCCATGCACGCCCTACAGTCACTACTCTTTTCTACTCGACTTGCGATTAGTCTCGCCTGGTACAGTAGTGTTTTTGCATTTGATTATGGAATTCAAAAAATGTGGAAGTATCGAGTAACACTCGCCATTTTACTCGTAATTGCGGTAGTAGCACTCTCTTGGCTAGCGCAGATCTATACTCAACCTCAAGTTTCTCTAGAAGAAGAGATAACTAATAATATTGAATATACAATCGATCTTGAGAAAACAAGCCTAACTAAAGCTCAGGCACAGCAAGAATTAGAGTCATTACTGCTCATCGAAGAATATCAACCTCATAATAGAGACGTTCTCATAAATATTGCACTCCTCTACGACGCACTTGGAGAAAAAAGCAGTGCGACACCTTACTGGAATGCTGCTCGAGAGCTCGACCCAAACCACCCGATCTTTTCAGAGTAGTTTTTCTTGATTATAAAAATTTTTTTGAAAGAATTTAATCGTCAGATTTTGATGATTCTTCAGAGGACTCTTGACCTTCTTCAGCTGGTGTCTCACTATCAGTCTGTCCTGTAGCGCCTTCACCATCTTCTGTCGAGAGCTCATCATCAGATTCTTCAACAACCTCTTCTTTAACTTCCTGAACGATAACAAGTGGAGTTTCTTCTGGATCCTGGTCTTCACCAAGCATCAGTGTAACCTTACTCTTATCAAAGCTTAGTGCTGAAACAACAATGCTCTGCCCTACTTCAGTTAATGTTGATACATCAATCTTAAATGATTCTGGAAGGTCAGCTGGAAGTGCCTCTACTTCAATTGAGTCTCGCACAATGACGAGGGTGGCTTGTGGGATGTCGATTTCTCCCTCAAACTCGATTGAGACTTCTGCAGTAATCTTCTCTGCCAAGTTCACTCGACGAAATGTGACATGTAAAGGAGCTTCTGTAACTGGATGATACTGAACTTCGTCAATCAGCACCGGATAGGAGTCTTTCGTTCCCTCGACGGCAACATATACAAGACTACTGTCTCCAGCACTCTCATACATTTTATTAAATGCCTTCAAATCAAATTGGACGGATATAGAGGGTTTTTTTAGGCCAAAAATATTTCCTGGAATTAACCCTTGAGCACGGAGTGCGTTATTGTTAGGGTTGTTTTTCTCAACTACGTGGAAGTGGCTTGATTTATCGGTGCTTTTCATGATGTAAGATTCGGTTTATAACACAGTTTTGTGAGTTATCAATAAGTGACTCTTACTTATTGCTCATCATTATTTTACGGACTACACTGGAGGGTTTACCCCATGTGTGTAGAACGGAAATTATACCATTAACGTTTCAATTGAGAAGGGGGAGGGAAGTACACTTATTTTAAGAGTACTATTGAGCGAATTGTGCACCAACAAAAATATGCGTATTATCCGATGTATCAAATATAATTTGATCTCCAGAGACTGATGCCTGAGGAGCGATTAAGACCGGTGTAATACTTGGATCATGTGAAATCCGAGTCACCACCGCTGATTTTTGCCAACCAGGTTGTTTTTGCTCAAAGAGTGCATAAGCAAATGATGACGCATCCTCAAGCGTAATCGGCACATGATACTTGAGGGAGAGGATAATCTCAGACTGAATCGGAACCTCAATTGTGGTTCCTATGAGTCTGAACCCATGTTCATCTCGCTGAGTTATAACCTCGTCGGCCACAGAAATGCCATTTATTGTCAATGAATCTAGTTGTGCATTGCTGGACGCATAGAAGCGGATATAAGCCTGATATGGGCCCTTAGGCCACGCGCTAGAGTCTGCAGTATTCTCAATTACTATTTCTCGAGAATGTTGTGCAACGTCTTTGGTAATAAATACATCATGAACAATTGTTCTCTCAACATAATAATTGGCTTTATTTACCCCAATATTGGTATCAATTTGAGCGATCATGTCGACCAAACAATTTTCATTTCCTAATTGTGGAGGACACTCTGGATGTTTAAGAGAACCATTCCACCCGAGTGTTTCTAGCGTCGAATCATATTCATCACTAACGAGCGTAAAGAGCAATTCGTGTTGTTCTAGGGCAGAGAAGAGAGCATTCATAGTTGGTAAAGCTTTATTTTCTGGAAGTGAGGTTAATTGCTGTATGACTCGTTTTAAAACAATTGTTGAATAATCTTCAACTCGATCTTGGTTAACCAATACCACCTCAGAATGGAATTCCATGAGTTCACCTAAGTTTTGGTGCGTTAGCACCTCGTTGTATTCAGGAATATCAATAGGGCCTATCGCACGAATTAAGCTCGCAAGAGAATTGTTATTTAGTCCGACAACCCCATCTATTTCTACATTCAGCGCCTCGTCAATAAACCATGCCACGGTCGCTGCAGTTGTTGGAAAATCAGGATCCCAATTACTATCGCGAAAAAACCACCGCTTTTCACCGAGGTGAGTAGTGAGATCGTTAGGTGGAGTGAGTAGGCCAGCTACTCGAGAATCAATGTCATTTGCACTAAATACTTGAGAATTTATCAGTGTGCCGTCCTGAAACGTAAGTAAGGCAACTGCTTGAATAAATCCTCCGGTAGGGCGGAGTTCTTGGTTATTTTGGAGGAGTACTGCGTACGTTTTTTTCCCTTGTTCCCCTGATAGCCAACCCACTATTGGTAAAAACTGCTGCTGAACTGCAAGCGACTTTCTTAGTGAAACAATTTGTTTCTCAAATTCTTCAATCGCTGCAAGTTGTGTTTCTGTAGAACTCGTTAACTCAATTTGTTCCAATGTGGCTTGGATTTGGGAGATGTTTTCATAGGTTTTGCGAGCCTCAGTGGCTATGTTTTCGGCAAGCAACCCAGTATTGCTTGTGGTTCCACCAAACACACCCAGAAATGCCTGTTTTGCGTTAGATTCAACTCTCGTGTGTAAATCGCGAGTCGCAAACAAATTATTTGAGAACGTAAGAAGCGTTGTTGAATTACTAAGAAGCTCACTATCAAAAAGTACTCCATAACTTTCTGTCTGAAACGCAACGATTTTGGTTGCGCGCTCAACACTAACCCACTCATCTGAAGTAGCTTCACGCTGCTGCCCCTGAGCTTCAATCACTGAAATAAGCGTGTTTTTCAAGTGCCACTGCGATCCGAAAAATAAGCCGATAAGTGCCAATATACCCAACCCCACACCAAACACGAACACTCCGCCATAAAACAAAACTGTTCGGCGTTTGGATTTTTTAACTTGTTTACCTTCCTTTTTAGCCACCGATTGTATTCTTGATGTTTTCTTCTCCACGCGTTGAGCACCAAAAATTTGCTGCACTTCACGCGTTAAATCTTCTTTTGAGATGGTTGAATTGGAGGTTTGTGCTGGGGAGCGCTGGATTGTTTTATCCTCTTGAGACAATTCTATTTTGTTACTTTTTGCCTGAAATGGTCTTGATGTAGGTCTTTTTGTATTTAAAATTTCTTCAAGACTATGTGATTCTTGTGATGGAACTTTTAGACTATCTGATTTTACTTGAGGAAGTGTGGGGGAATTGGGTGAAGTAATGACTGGAGTCGCGATAGTCACATTAGGTACTGAGGGCGTTGATGATGAGACACCCTCTGTCTTTTCATCTGATTTTGCAAGCACAACGGGTGTATTTTTTTCGTCCTGAGGGGAGGGGAGTGATCGGGTAAAACTAGAAAGTGCCTCTGAGCTAGTAGCAACAGATATTTTTTTTACCGTGAAAGGGATAATTTTTTCTTGCGTTGTTGCTAATACTTCGATCCTAACTGGTTTTTGATGATAAGACTGATAATGATTCGCAATTTCATCAAGAGATGTAGTTGTATTAGCCTCAAATGCGCCAACTAAAATACTCTGTTTTGCGCCAGGCCGAAACATGTGGGTGACAATTTGCCTTGAAAATATTTCTTCAGAAAGCACCCCTATTTGTAATTTTGGGTTGAACACCAGCTGGCGTGTCGATAGTACCCCAACTAAGTGAGGTATGACGGATCGACCAACTCTACTCCCCAGTAATTCAAGTCCAAAAATAAAAAACGAATCTGATAAAACTTTATTGCACGCTCGAATCTGTTGCTCTTGAAGCTGCGTCTCTTTATGAAATTCTTCAAAACCAACTGAATTTTCCACCACAAAAGGATGAAGAATCGGCATTACTACAACTAGTCGCTCTTGTGCAAGTTTTAGTAAGGATCCAATTTGCTCAATTTCGCTCACCGATGTTGTTGGGCTGAGTATCCAAACGATTTTATATGCACTCAAGAGCATTGAATGGTTTTTGGGGATGAATTCAGGCAATAGTGTCTGTGATTGAACATGTGCCCCCTGAATGTCTACAAGGAGTTGGTCTCTCAAACCACTATTTTCACCGATCACGACCACGAGTGGTTCGTCCTGAGTTAGTTCGGTAATGAGTTGTTTCGTCACACTGTTATTTTAGGGAAAAAATCACGTCTGTGGAAGGGGACAGAGTTCGAGACTACTTCAGAGCGACATCCAATGCTTGGTTGACCAAGGCATCTGCCTCAGAATTTTGTTCCCTAGGAATATGATGGAATGTTACAGGAAGTGAAATCAAATCAACAATCTTCCAACAATCATCAGCTAATACCTTCATTCGAGGTTCTTTGATTTTCCAGTTTCGAGAAAGTTGTTCTACAACTAATTTTGAGTCTAAATAGCACTCAATTTTATCCGCGTCCTCCTGATTATTGGAGTTAAGCCACTGAAGTGCGGATTTTATAGCCTGATATTCCGCTTCATTATTTGTCCCAACACCGATATATTCTGAGAATTCATGCACAATTGATTGATCAAGGAAAATAACTCCACCTATTGCCGCAGGTCCAGGATTTCCCCGAGAACCACCATCAGTAAAAATACGAATTCCCATATTTATTCCGATTTTACTCGAATTGTTAGTCGACGATCTTTTCTATCTCCCTCTGAGATACTTTCCAAACCCTCTAAGGATTCATCTTCAGAGAGTGTTGAGTGAATAATATATCTCTCATTTGCGGGTAAAAATGAATTAAATGTGTATGATTGACCAGATTCCAAAACTCGCTCACCAATACTTTTCACCATTTCGCGCAGCTTTTCCTCTCGATCTTCTCGATATTCGTTAATATTGACGATAATTTTTTTATCTGGATGGGTTCTAAAGAATACCAATCGTACAATTCGCTGTAACGCATCTAGTGTTTCCCCGTGATACCCGATGAATAAACCAGATTCTTCTTCTGGTAACTGGATTTGGGCAATGATTTTATCATCAGTCTCATTGATCTCGATCGAGACATCATCTACCGATAACCCACAATGCTCACAAAGTTGTGAAATAAACGTATCAACTGTCATACTTACTCCTTATTTTTTTTGTATAAATGCTACTGCGCGCTGATAATATGTTACAAGGCCGCCTGGGCCAGAAAGATAATACTGCTGACCAATGCTAAAAATCGTTGTTGCCACCCAGTAGAGGGCTAAACCAGAAGGAAACTGCACCGCAATGATACCGGTCATAACTGGCATGATATAAAGCATTTGCTGCTGCATGGATGATGCCATTTCTGCGACATCCTCTTCTTTTTCATTCGCCTTTTGAATTTTCTTGGATTTTGATTTATTTGGAACAATATCACTTGTTTCGGCACCTGGTGCGATCATTAGAGAAAGAATCAATTGTGATCCCGCCGCTAAAAATGGAAGAATATAACGAGGATCTGGCTTTGCTAAATCAAGCCAATAAAAGCTAGTATCAACTAATATTCCATCAACGAGTGGGTCATGAAGAAACGCTATTAAAGCTTGATATAAAACGATTACCACACCAAGCTGAATGAGTTGTGGTAAGCAACCACCAAGCGGATTGACATTATATTTTTTATAGAGCTCGAGTTGAGCTTTTTGCAAACCCTCTTTATCGTCTTTAAACTTTTTTTTCAAACCCTTTAATTCAGGTTGAATCTCCTTCATTTTCGAACTAACTTTAAGTGCGGGAATAGTAAGGGGAAGTAAAATAGTGCGAACTATCGCAGTAAACACCAATATAGCAAATCCTAAACTACCGGTAACAGAATACAAATATCCCAAAACCAATAAAATTGCGCCTGTAATTGCTTCCATATTTTTCCTAAAACTACATACACCGCACGAGTTGAATCATGCCAGCCTTCATACCCTGCAAAACCCCCTGTTTTTGAGTTGTATAAATAAATACCGTTCCACAAGTTGGGGTGTGCTTACAATGACTCACAACACCAAATACAGAGTGAAGAATCTGATATCGAATGCTTCGAATTACTTGATATGTGTTAATGAGGAGAGAATATTTCATTAAGTTTCGTATTTAGTTGCTGCTTAATTTCTAAATAAGGAGTTGTTGCTATCGCTGGCTTACAGCGTATCACTAATGCGTACTTTTTTTCGAGTATTTCATCAGCCCTTGAAGTAATTGCGGCAAAAACACGTCTCTTGACGAGATTCCTGTCGACTGCTTTTGTAGAAATTTTTTTACTAACAATAACTGCTACCCCAGGATTTTCACTCAATTGATGCAGTATTGTAAAAATCGAAGTATGCTTCTTTTTTGCTGTTAAAAAAAGATCTGTTTGATTCTTTAGTGACAACTTAACCTGTTTTGGAAACATAATTATCGCTTGTGCTTTGGACTGACCGCAAGGCTTTTTCTCCCTTTTGATCGTCTTCGCTTAAGCAATTTTTTTCCGGTTACAGAGTTATTTCTGTTCAAAAAACCATGCGTTCGAGCACGTTTTCTCTTTTTTGGTTTCCATGTTCTTTGTGGCATAAGGTAGGCATTATATCACGAACCCACAGAGGAGAAAGTGTCTGAATTTTAACCGTGAATCTTAAACGGCATCACCACATATTGGTGACCAGGAACTTCTGATGAAGAAAAAAGGGCGGGCTTAAGACTTTCTAACATTTTTAACGTAACTTCATCACTTAGAACTACCGATAGATAATCAAGTACATACCGCGCATTGAATGCAATTTCATTTTCTTTTCCTATAATTGTAGCTACGGGGAGTTCGCCCTCAAATTTCCCGATAGAAGGGGATGTTGCAGAGAGAATAACTTTTTGATCTTTAAATGTAAATCTAACAATATTTGATGCATCTCGAGCAAAAATCAGTGATCTTTTAAGATTGTCAACCAATTCTTGAGTATTAAATACAACCTCAGTCTCAAATGTAGTGGGAATTATTTTTTCATACGGAGGAAATTCTCCTTCAATCATTCTTACGTACACCTCAGTGTCGTCAATAGTAAAGAGAACCTGTTTGAGCTCGCTCGAAACTGCCCATTTGATTGTTTTTGCACCAACTTGCTTAATGATTCGATATACCTCACTTAAAGATTGTGCGGGAATTAAAACAGTATCCGCTTGACTCAATGAAGTGTTCTCCAGATCTAATTTTGACAATCTGAATCCATCAGTACTTACGGCAGTTACCCGTTTTTCATTGGCTTGCAAAAGAATTGATGTTAGAACTGGCCTCGCCTGATCAGTTGATGCACTAAAACTCACGAATGTATCAATTTTCTCTAAAGTTTCTGCAGAAACCTCCTCCGAATCAACTTCAATCTGAGGAAAAGGAGGATAGTCATCACTCGAATGACATTGAAGTGTGGCGGTGGTGGTTTCATTTTTGACCGTAACGGTACCGTCTTTGTATATAAGCGATACAGGTCCTGCGGGGAGAGAAGAAATGATTTCTCTCAATTCTTTCCCTGGGACAACAATTGTTCCAGACTCAGTGCTGTCGGCTTGAAGTGTTGTTTTAACCCCAAAATATAAATCAGTTGCTGCAATCGTGCATTCAAGATCTTGAACGGTAATTAATACAGAAGATAAAATTGGTAACTGAGGCTTTGAAGGAATTGCCTTTTGAAGGTAGGTAAGTGCTTGATTGAAGTTTTCTTGTAAAAGTGAGATTTTCATACGGCTTCTATTAACTAATTACATAATATAGAAATATAGTAGTTTTAATAGTAGGTCACACTAACTATGTGAATAAAACGGACTATTACTTGAGATTTTTAGAGTGTTTTTACTGTTGAATAAGTGTGAAAATTGGTCAAGGATCATTGTGAAGAACTGTTGTGTAGATCTGTGCATACATGGTGGAAACATTTTGCTGTTCTTCACAATGAGCTGAAGTAATCCCCAGATATCACCAATCAATTCACATGGTAATCCACGGACTTTTCCACAATTGTGAATAAAAACGGGTTTTTTTGGTTTTTTGTAGTAAACTTTTTTCATTAATTCTATACACTCGGGGAAGAAGCAGCTAATGTTGTTCTTAGCGCAGAGACATCTTGTCTAATTCTGTCGTCACTCGAAACACTTTTTTTGATTTTATTTACCGCGTGGAGGACTGAGGTATGATCTCTTCCAGAAAACCATTTACCAATTTCAACGAGTGAGAGAGATAACTCTTCTTTTAGTAAAAACATAGCGATATGTCGTGCTATAACAAGTTCTTTGACTCTTTTTTTTCCTTTAATTGATGTTTGTTTGAGCTTATAGTGGTTGGCGACTGTTTTGATGACATCGGCGGGGGAGGCGGAAATTGTCGGCCGTCTGTTTTCTATCTCCACCTTGAGGATGTCATCAACGAGCTGTGCGTCGATTTCTCTATTTTTTAATTCAACTTCTGAGCGGATACTAGTAATTATTCCTTCTATTTTTCGAGCACTTTCTACTTTTGAAGCTATAGTTTTCGCTAATTCAATAGGAATTGGCACCTGAGCTGCGCTTGCTTTCACTAGTAAAATTGCGGTTCGCAACTCAAAAGACGGTTGTTGGATGTCAATCATAAGACCTGCTTCAAATCTTGATCTCAGTCTATCTTCTAGGAGCATAATTTCATGGGGTGGACGATCTGAAGTAAGGACAATCTGACTTTGTTGCTTAGTAAGTGCATTAAATGTATGAAAAAATTCCTCTTGAACGGCATTTTTTCCTGCTAGAAACTGTACATCATCAAGGAGGAGGACTTGAACACCTCTGTATTTGTTTTTAAAAATATTTGCTTGTTTGGTGCGAATAGCATTTACAATTTCATTCGTAAATTCTTCGCCCGTACAGTAGAGTAATTTCGTGTTGGGATTTCCCGCAAGGATGTTGTTACCAATTGCTTGCATGAGGTGGGTTTTACCTACTCCTACGCCCCCATAGAGGAAGAGAGGATTGTATGAGAGGCCTGGCCTATTTGAGACGGCTGTTGCAGCGGCGTGGGCCATTTCATTAGTGGTAGAGACCGCAAAGGTTTCGAAAGTGTAGTCAGTTCTTAATCCAATTCCACGAGCTTTTGCTTCGATGCGATCGGTAGCAGCTGATTGCATGGTTTCTGGAGAGAATAAATCTTCTGCCCTTGGTGATTGGGGAGCATGATTGGAAGGTTTGAAATCAATTGGGGGAGTGAAAGAATCGTGATTTGGAGTAAAACCCTGAGGTGTTAACGTATCTTGAACAGATGTAAACGAGCGTGAAGATTGACTTGGTGTGGTGCTGGTGGTGCTTTTTGGAGATCCGACTCTGTATTCAATTTGTGTGCTACGTTGTGCGACTCGGTCAACCGCTTGTTTTATTTGTAAATGGAGATTTTTTTTGAGGTTTGTTGAGTGGAAGGCTGTTGGGCTCGTGATAGTTGCGCGAGCATTTTCTGCATCGACATATGCTAGTTGGGTGAGAGGATTTGCAATAATCCAAGTATTAAAAACAGCGGGAGAAAGTTGTAGTTGTAAAATAGCACACGCCTGCTGCCATGCCTTTTTCACCTCTTGATCACTCAAAACCTGCATATGTACTTTTAATAAAAGATACTACTCTCATGAGTTTTGACGCGAACTCACAACTACTGACGGGGCGGACAGGAAAGTATTCATGTTATACACAAAGTTTTCCACAGTTGACAAGTGGGTAAAAGAATTGGTATATCAGCTTGTTGGTCGAGTAGTTGATGAATCGCCTCTACGCTCAAATTCACTGTAAATTATTGAGGAGGCTGATAATCATCAATGCTATACATTTGGGTTGGATCTTTGTATTGTGCTTGAGCTTCTGCGCTACCGCTAGCTGGTGGAGTGGCTGTTTTATTGCTGTCATTTTGTGAGGTGAATCCAGTTTGTATAGGCTTTGCACCTGGAGACGCGGGGGCAGCCTGTGTGTTGGGGGCACTACCAGCGAGTACGCCTCGGGTAGCTTGTGAAGTTTGGGGAGATTGGCTCTGGTCTGAAGATTCTTGAGTAGCAGCTTGTACTTTTGCGAGTGCCTGAGCAGCTCTCATCCGTTTTCTATGTACAAGCTCTTCTGGATTGGTGGTAATAATTGCATGTTCGTCATCGCTAGAAACTACTCTGAGGGCGACGTGATTTTGACCTGCGAAGAAAATACCTTCTCCAATATCTGCAGTCACCAAAAGTTGTCGCTCACCTTGAGATAGGTAGAACGTTTCGGCTAAGATGGGGATGGATGCGGTTGATTGCTTCATCAAAAACATAATGGACGCGTTAGTTACGATCGCTTTTCCGTAGTCATTATGCAAGAAGTCTTCCACATCCTGAGTGATTGTTGTAATTCCGAGGTAGTATTTCCTTGCGCGCTTAACCATGGAGTGTAGGAATGAAGCGCTATCTTTATGTTTCATGAAGTACCAGGCTTCATCAACGATTAAGAGGCGTTTTTTAAGATCTTTCTTCACTCGAGTCCAGATGAAATCTAAAATAATATACATTGCAATCGGGCGCATCTCTTCTTCCATTTCTTTGACAGAGAAGACCGTTAGTTGACTTGTAATGTTTATGTTAGATTTTTGGTCAAAAATACCTCTAAATGAACCAGTGATGTATTTTTCTAGCCGAGCAGCGATGTCGTTAGCGTCACTATCCTCCATACCTATGAGTGATTTGTAGACATCTTCCATGAGTGGTGGTTCGTTCGTTTGGGTTGCAGGATCGGGGGTGATGCCTTTAGCTTTGTATGCAGCAACGAGCGCTCGGTCAAGCATGGCGTCTTGTTGAGGGGTCATTTCACCCAGCATAACCTTCAATAGACCGTGGAGTGAGATGATTTTCTGTCCAAGTTCATTTTCACCTTCTTCGTAGAGGTTTGAGAGATCAAATGGATTAATTTTGGTATCAGAACTAAAAGTGAAGTTGATATATGAACCGCCAACAGCGCTGCATAGTTCTTCGTATTCGTGTTCAGGGTCCATAATTAACACTTCAACACCAAACATGAGTTGACGGAGAATTTCGAGCTTCACTGTATACGATTTTCCAGCACCGGACTTGGCAAAAATGACCATGTTGGCATTTTCCATCTTAAATCTGTCGAAAATTACAAGAGAATCATTATGTTCATTAATGCCATACATGATACCGGTTTCCATGGTTAACTCTGATGAAGTGAATGGAAACGTCGTTGCTAATGAGGTGGTATCCATGTTTCTGGTCACGAGAAGTTTGTCTGTGCCCATGGGGAGGGTGGTTTTAAACCCATCATCCATTTGTAGCGTAGCTTTCTTGGAAACAATGAGGAGTGAGCCGAGCGTTGACTGAATATTTTTGGTAATTTTATCGAGCATTTCAAGACTATCTGCTTGAATGGTTGTGTAGAGCCCAAATTGGAAGAATCGCTCAGAGCCCTTTGCGAGTTCTTCTCGAATAAATCGCGCATCTTCGAGTTGTACCTCGGTATTAATGTTGCTGATTTTCCCTGCACGAAGATCAGATTGTATTTCTGCCTCCATTTCAGTAATTTTTCTCTTGAGATTATCAAGAATCTCTCCCGAGTCCATTGGGTACACAAAAAGTGAAATGTTTAACTTATGTGGAAAATTAATCAATGGTGACAACCAGTTTGCTGGCACACTTCGAGGATACCCAGCTACAAACAGAGTGCGTGAGTATGTTGAATTAATTTTTTGAAACGTAAAATCAACCTCAATCGCTTCAGGCGCAATAATATCCTGAATAGTTACAAGACCACGCGAAAACGCTTTCAGTTTCTCAAGCTGTTCCTCTTGTTGCTTTTGCGCAAGTGCAGCTTGGTCTGTAACTGGCTCGTCTGGTTTTTTCTTTTTACCAAACGGAAACGGTAGTGATTGCAGGAAGTTTTTCATCGTTTATATTTCTGGTAGTGCGTCCTTGTCGCCTGGTTGAGCACCGGCATTGTCCACAGAGTCCCCACCTTGAGCTGGGGGTGTCATATTGTTTGCCGCATCCATGGAGTTGAGTTGTCCAAGAGTTTTATTAATTTCTTCTTGAGCAATGGTTGGTTCTTGTGTTGTGGCAACTGGTTCTGCTGATGGAGTTGGCGGTGTTGACATCATAGATTGCGATAATGAATCCGCGGAGGGTGGTGTCGTAGTTGGCATCGTTGAAGAAGTTGGTGGTGCGGGTGGAGCGACTGGTGTTGGTGAAGTAATCGGTGGTGGTGTCTCAATCGCAATTGGTTCTGGTGGTGATGTAGGTTGTGGTTGAGGAGATTCCACTGTATTTACTACTGGTGAAGTAGGCTGAGTAAACGCACTTGGATCCTGAGTGAGTTGCTCTGGAGTCGCTGGTTGCGTAGTAGACATTGGTGCGGTGGTTTCTGGTTGCTGAGTATTTGACACCTGATTCTGCGCGGGACTCTGAGATGTAGTATCTAGAGGCGTACTCTCTTGAGGAGTGTTAGGAGTAGTTTGTGGTTGGACGGAGGGTTGGTCGTTCATAAATGCCCTTTTTGCACCGGTCGTCACGAGCGGTGTTGTGTAATTTTTAGTGTCTGCAAGTTGTTGTCCCTCAATTGCTTCAGGGTTGTAACTTACATAGAATAACTGAATTAGTTCTTGTGTGGTAAGTTGCTTTGAGAATAATCCAATTCGAGAGAATTGTGAAATGAGATGATCTCGCTTAGGCTCTAAGATATTGAGCGCTTTCTCAATAATCATCGTTTTTTCATATTTAGTTATGTCAAACTCACTTGACCCAGGTAGTACAGATTGTGCAGAAAGCAACCCTAGCTCGAGAGAAGTTGCAGGAATAACAACATAAAATTTCTTATCAAGCACATTTCGATCATGAATAAGATTGGCAACAAATTCACGATATTCACGAATTCTTTTTTGAATTGTTCTGTTTGTGGTTTTTTCTTCTTGTTCTTGAAGGAGGTGTAAGTATCCTGTTACGTCCTTGGTTTGTGACTTAATGACAATTTGAATAGGGTAGTTGAGAGAATTTAGTAAACCAGCATAGGCATACATGATTCCATCCTGTTCTTCTTCAGCAAGGAGACCAAAATTCATAGCATCAACGGTAATTACGACCGATGTTGTGCCATTTTTCATAATCAACAAATTATTGGTTATGTCGTAAATATCAAGAAATTGCTGAGTGGTAGATTGAATTGTGGTGTCTGGCATATCCTATGTGTACTGTACTTCAGACAGAGGTTTGTTTACAAGCTCTGTATTTTGATCGGGCGAACGACTTGGCCACTGAGTTGAATTTGATACGGCTCAAATACAAAGTCTTCTTTTTCAATTGTTATCGTGTAATCACCATCCATGAGAGGAGTTGTGATGAAAAATTGACCCAAGGCATTAGTTTTTACAGCCCGCTGCACTTCTCCACGGTCATTTTTTACTTCAATAATTGCTTCGGGGATAAGTTCATTGTTTTGAGTGACCACTATACCAACAATTTTGTTTGGTTCTGTTGGAAGATCTGGAAATAAGGAGAGATCGTCGTCGTTGGTGGTACTTTCAGGAATATGCCTTGATTGACTTGAGGTGCGCGAGGGTGCCGCAACTTGAATTATCTCATCAGCGGCTATTTCGACAGTTGGTGTATTAGTTTTAGTATCTTGTGTTGAATGAATAATAGTGTGATCTTGATGGGTTTGGTTGAGTTCTGACGGTGTGGATACTTGAGGTGTTTGGTCAATCAAGCGTTTGCTCGCGCTTTGTTCTTGATCGGGTAGTAATTCTGATGTTTCAAAAAGTGCTGCTGGGCTTATGGGAGATTCTTCAGTTGCTTGAGGAAGAATGGCAGTAGTCGGTGCTGCTTGGGAAAGAATTGGTGTAGTAAGATCGTTAGATTCTGGTGCTCGAATGTCCCGCACCCTTACCGAAAGCGTTGGTTTGACGGCGTTTTCACGAATTGGCGTTGACGATGTGGAAGTTACGGGCGTTGTTGAAAATGAGTCAAGAATACTTTGCATTCTGGCAGTTTCATCTTCTGTAAACGAAGGACTATAGGGTGTTTCAGAGGGAACAGAGTGAAGATATTCTTTAATTCTCTGACGCTTGTAGGGTGTTAAATCAAGCTCTTCTTCTTGAGGTTTTTCATTATCACGTGGTTTAAATAGGAAAGGTTCTGGAATTCGCTCTGTTCGTTTCCAGAAAAATTGAGTGGGTTTGTAAAGTGCTTTATAGAATGTCACGATCCAGTGATCGAGCGGACGCTCGGCAATAGGGATGAAGGCAGCAGCCCCCCCAAGTCCGACTGAAAAAATGATCAATGGCCATTTAACTACCACAGGCAAATTGGTCATGTACAGCAAAAACGCGACAATTACTCCGAGCGCAACCTCACCAAACTGCTTGAGCGTCATCGTTCCGATTATATGAAAACGATAGTTGGTGATATCTGTGGGAATTGGGTGCTCGCGCATAGGTCTATGATACCCAAGATTCTACTGGAGTTCCACTGCTGGGTGAATGAGAGTCACCCGCGCGATCGTGCCGTCGGCTGTTTCGCCGTCTCCAATCATGCGAAAGTACGGGTAAAATCGATTATCTCGAACC
The DNA here is from genome assembly GCA_041747555.1 of Patescibacteria group bacterium. Classification (GTDB taxonomy): domain Bacteria; phylum Patescibacteriota; class Microgenomatia; order UBA1400; family PJMF01; genus JBGTEY01. The sequence goes on along the minus strand of JBGTEY010000003.1, from coordinate 65,933 downwards.
GAGTATCGGTACTCCAGTTCAATAAGTTGTATATCGAGATTTTGTAAGTCAGTAATGGTGAAACGCTGTACACTTGTTGAACCGATTATTTCTCCATTTCCAGATTTAATTGATCGCTCGAGGGTATTTTTATTGAGAGGATCTGCAACTGCATACTGCGTCGGATTTGGCGGTGGGGTGAAAAATTCTGCCTTGACTACTCTAGATTCTGCATCTATGTAGACCAGTGCGTATGTGTCCCTTGCTCCCTCGTAGTACGTTTGAATTCCATCTATGGCAAAAACAAATGGCACGACAACATGGGTGGCGTTTGCTTGAGTAACAACAGATTCTTCACCATGAAACTGCACATTAGCAATTTGAGGGGAAACATTTTCAATCCCAAGCGTGTCTTTGATGAAGGTTTCTGCAACTGAGATGGCTTGCTCACGGTTGGGCGTTGCATTTTCATCTGTTTCTTCAAAGTACTGGAGATATAAAATTTGTTTACTGTAATCCCTGTAGTCTATAGAAATGCCGCTCTCAGAATCCACCCATCGGTTGGGAAGTTCTCTCGATTTGGGTAAACCAAATTGTGAAGCAAGAAATGTAGCAAATTCAACAGGTGAAACGGTGGCGTTTGCACCCTGATAGAGTGGAACTTCCTCTGAAAGTTGAGGGAGGTCGCCAGATATAGTCACAGACTCTAGTGATTTTGGCCCCACCACCCCCGACGTAATTGGGAGTAATATAGATTCTGGCGTTACTTCTGGGGTAATCAGGCGCAAAATACCTGAGATCGCCAAGAGTACCACAACAAATACGAAGAGTTTGAATTGGATTGGTAGTGCTTTAAACCATCTGATGATGGTACGAATCTTTTCCATGGTCATTGTTAGTATAGTACACCTTAGATTGGTGCGATTGGTGGTTCGGGGTCGTTCGCGCCTCCACCTGGTTCTGGTTGAATGATGGTCTCGCCATCTTCCTCAATAATTGAAAATAACTCAGCGCGGTACAGTCCAACATTTACCGGAACAGGAGTTGTTGTCGCGAAATTGTAGTTAGGATCATTCGTGCAAAATGCACTTGAACCACCACCATCGAGATGAATAACTTCGGTAGCTCCGCATCGTCTAGCCTCTTGCTCAATTTCATCAAATGTCGCGCTATTCATTACTAGGAGGAAGATCACCTCATCACCTGCGTACTCAGTTGAGCAATCAGCAGAAGCAACTCCAGTTCCTATTAGCGTTCTATTCCTTACATCACTTGTGCTGCTATCACCCTCAACATAGAGACCGGTGATGCCGGAGCTATATTCGGGTAGATCAATTGGAAAGTCATTCGCGGGAGAATACGCTAAGTCGGGATCTGGTCTGGTCATAATGATTGAGTCGGTTGAAGAGGTTACCACTAATGATTGCATTTGTTCAATAAAAGTGATGTCTCTATTATCTGCATTCTCCCAGTACTTGGCAGGATTGTTTCCTGCAATACCAACGGGGAGTAAACTGGCATTAAAGAAGTTTGCATTAATTGCAGCTTCTAGATTTCGATTTTGTTGCCAAGTGCAGGTTCTAATTGGTCCTTGATTGATTTCTGCAGTGCTAGACATTAATAAATTATTTATCTCTTTTGGTCCGATGGCCATAAACCCTGTTGCATCACCAAGATTTTTAATTGCGCAGTCGGTGGAGCTGACGGGGAGACCAAAAATTGTTTCTTCACTCACAGTGATAGCTTGTTTAAAACTGTTGCTCAGAGGCAAAAGACTTAGGATAGTAATGGGTGGGTCTCCTATTACTTCATAGTGGAGGTGGTTTCCGGTGGAGTTGCCCGTACTATTTACAAATCCTATTTGTTGGCCAGCTATGATTGGTACATCCATTGTTGGTCCATTCATCGTAGCTGCGGAACCAAAATCTCTCATGTGAGCAAAAATAATTACAAAATCAGGGGTGGTGAGAACCACATGAGTACCGTATAGAGTGCTTATTCCATGACCATTGGGATAAAAATCAGCTGTACCAGAATACGGGGAGTAAATTGGTGGCTGATTGCTACCGGTAGAAATATCGATAGCAGTGCCTGGCCCAGCAAATCCACCATATCCACCTGGCATAGTTGCATGCTGTGATCCATCAGATGAATACGTTAAATATCCGCTAATTGTGCCCGTTGTCGGCCAACATCCTTGAAATCCCTCGATAAACCCCGGAGTTTGAGATCCAGCGCCTGGCTCAAGGGGAAGTGGTGCTAAAAATGCAGCAAAAATAATCCACATTGTGAATGTGAACGATGTTATGCCAAACACCATCGCGCCTATGGGTGCTACAGTTCCAACAGAGAACTCACCCAGTGATTTAACTAATGTTTCCCAAATACTAGCCTGGGTGGCGCCCACTCCTGTGCCTAATCCAGCATTGCCCGCTCCTGTAAGTCCGGCACTCGCGACACCAGCACCTCCGGTGCCTGCAACCGTGCCCAGCGTTGGTGCCATAGCAGCAGTAGTGGCTCCACTAGAACCCAAAGTTACCCCAGGTGTTGCTGAGCTCGAGACACCCAAACCAGTGCTGGCACCAACTCCGCCCGGAAGTTGACCTGCCACAGAAGGCGATCCAAGATTGAGGTTCCCTAAGTTTGCACCAGAAAAGCCCGCGCTTGACTCCGCTGTTCCGGTGCCAAAAATTTTATCCAGAACTGGCTGAATATAGACATGCCCAGCCAAGCCACCCGCGATACCACCGCCTACTGCGCCAACAGCTGTGCCCAAGACCGGTACATACGAGCCCACCACACCACCAAGGGTTCCACCAAGGAGAGCGCCAATTCGGCCTCCCCAAGAGCTGAGTGCGGCAACGGTGGTACCAATCATGAGTGCGAGTGTGCCACCGATAACTCGATTGGTATTTTCTTCACCAATTAATCTGTTTGATATGGCGAGCGCACCCGCTGCCCATGGAGACAGCGCTTGCGCACCTCGAGACATTAATTTGTTGGTCGCGTAATTAAAACCTCTTTGTAATTTTGATCGGTTACTCCCATGACGCCAATTGTTAAATCTTTGAGCAATTCCAGTCGATGCACCACCACCCTCAGAGAGCATTTCGTCAGCTCCAGCAATTGCACTCAAGCTGTAATCATCTAAACTCCCAACGTCATATGCACCATCGCCCGCGCTATCCTGATATCCCAAACTCACGCGACTCCCTTGCTCCAGATATGCAAGCAATAGTGCGATCTCCTGCGCGCTTCTACCCTGAAGGAGCTTTTCTCTTATCCCTGCAGCCACTTCAATAGATAGTCGATTTTTTTCATGAGCTCTAACTAGTTCAAGAAGTGTAGCGACTTCTATGTCCTTCTCGCTGAGCCCAGACAATTCGAAAGGAATTGCAAGTGATCTCCGCGTGTCTTCTAATCGTTTATGAACTGCAGAAATCTTTTGTTGAATATCGATGACCTCCATGCGATATTGATCCTGCATGCCAGAGAGCAGTCGTAGTTGGTTTTTTAGCTCCTCAAGAGCGATAATTGAGGGTGATTGTTCAAAAAAACTAACTCCTGCGCTTGAGACAACGGTATTAATTGAATTGGGATCATTGTTTCCAGCCTCAATTCTCTTAATAGCGCGTTGCTCACGAATTATTTGCTGTTCTATTTTTTGAATTGCATTTTCTATCCTGCGCAGTTTAGAGTTCGAAGGTGATAGTTTTATTTGATGTTCGAGTTGGGTTCTGAGTTGCCCGAGTGATAAAATTGCATCTGTTTGTGCCTCAAGTGGGGAGCTGGAATTATTTTGATCTTCGATTACTTTTCGCTCAATCGTTCCTACCTGACCCTTAATAGCTTGGATAGCGGATAAAGTTCGCGGTTGTCGGTCGCCCAATGCATCTAGATCGGTTCGAATAGCAGCGAGAGCAGAAAGTGAAGCGGTATTTCCTTGACCAAATGCTGCCTGCCGAGCTCTGTTTAAATTGATTAACCGCTCATGAACAGCGGTAATTTGCTCTTGTATTTCCCTTACCACTGTTTGATCACGACCACGCCTCCGTAAGATTGATTTGAGTTGCCCCCTGAGTTCTTCGAGAGCTTTGACCGAAGGGGCTTGATCTAGTAGTTTCTTGCCCATGCTTTGGGTAGGTTGCGAAGTTGAGCTAGAATCTATTCCACCAACTTCAGCTTGTCTAACTGCTTGTTGTTCAGTGGTTATAAGCTGCTCTATGTGTTGAATAGCTGATTCAATATCTCGCAATTGAACACTTGATGGAGACCGCTCTATTTGGCGCAAAAGTTTATTGCGAAGTTGATGAAGTGTGGTAGCTGCTTCTGTTTGAGCAATAAATGTTGGGCTGGTTGTGCTTTCAAATCGAGAAACCGACTGTTCAAGCCCTCCTACTTGAGATTTTATTGTGTCTATCTCTGCACCAACTCGAGACTGATCTTGCGCTAAGGGATCGAGTCTTGATTTCAGAGCCGCAAGACCAGCTTGAGACTGAAAGTCAACATCAATAAAACGAGCAGTTGCAGTGCGTTGTTTTTCTAGTTGGACTCGAGCAATTGCCACCGATTGCTGAAGTCGACTAAGTTCTGGGGAGCCTGCAGGTAACGTCTGGCCGAGTCTTAAAATATCTCTCTCAAGAGCAGATAATTTTTCTAAGGCAAGGCCAATGCCGGTGGGTGGAGCGAGCGACAATCGGTGAGTTTCTTCGAGTTTTTTTTCAAGTGCGGTTATCGCACTTGTAGATGATTGCAGCTGGCTAATCTTGCCAGAAATGACCGCCTCTTGCTCAAGCTCACTCAGTGCTCTAAATCTATCCAAGTCTTTTAATCTAAATGAGAAAAATTGTTCAATAAGCGGTAGAGAGTCGAGTTTATTCTCGAATTTTTTGAAAGGTATATTAAATTTTTGATACACAAATCTTTGCTCTGCTGGAGAGAGACTATTCCAGAGAGGGAGAAATATTTTATATTCGACTTCTCTAAACCCCTCTGAGTTATTCCGCTAAAGTGCAGCTGCAACGACGCCACCATCTGTTTCAGCAACTAATTGTCGAACGTCATTGATTACTCGTACATGCTGTGAAAAAACTTGCTCAGCTTTTTCACCACCACCAATAAGCGCTTGTTGCTCTACTGCTGTAATCGGAAAGGCGCCATACGCAATTCCAATTGATCGACCGTCGAGAATACGTTCGGTGGCGGTAACAACTGCATAGTCAGAGAGTAGCTCCTTAAGTCGAGAAACATCTCTGGCACTGAGATTTTGTTCAATCTGAAAAATTAGTGCAATTTTGCCTTTTGAAAGCGTATGAATAAACCAGAGAGCATCAGCTGGGTTTTGTGCTTGGCGACGAGCTCTTTCTTCATCATCTGGAATTACGGAATTAACGCCGTATGCATGAACAAATGAGTCAATAGTGCGCCTGATGTTTCTTATGACAACTGGGTTATCAGAGTGCAATATCTCTTGAATCGACATTTCAAGAATGTCTTCTTGATTTTGGGGTTGTATGGAAGTAATTACGACAGCCCCGCCAGATATTGGTCCCAGGTTTTGCTCTACCTTTACTTCGAGCTCTTTCTTTTGTTGTGGGTCAGTGGTTTCATTGAGTCTTTGGGTGTAAAAAGCACTTAGCTTGGAAAAATAGGGTGATGCTTGTAGTCTGCCGTACAGCTGATTGAGTAGTGCTTGGCGCTTGCTTGGACTGGCAAAGATGAGCGCGAGGGCCTCGTCGCTTTGTTGGCTGGCAAGCATGGTGACTTCTGCGAGAAGTTGAGCTCTTAAATCTGCGGGAATTTGATCAAGTTGAATACCATTGCTATAAAATAGATCGGCTAACGCTCGGTTATATAGCCAGGCTGATTCGTATCTAATTTTTCGTGCTCGCTCGGAGCTTGGGGTTTGTGTCGCTGTTTCTTCTGGTGTTTGCGTTTCTTGTGGGGCAACTTGGGGTTGAGAAACTTGCGCCTGGAGCGTGTCATCGGTGACTGCGACGTCATCACCAGCTTCACCACCGCTTTCAGGATCTGTCTCTTCATCCTCTTTTTCTGGTAGATCTATGTAGTTTGCGAACGCTAAAACGAGATCGGTTTTGGGAAAGAGCTGTGCGCTTGTGGTTTTTGGTGTGCTTGGGTCGTTATTTTCTATTCTCAGCGCTGCTTGATACAGGCGGAGGGCGGTCTCATGTAACTGCTCACTGTTTGAGAGCGAAAGTTCAGAAATTGAGTTGGTTTCTCTATCCACCTCCCCCTCAAGCATCATTTGACGCATCCAGGTTGTGGGGTTGCTAAACTCAGTTAACTTAGGATAGCCATGATTCTTGAGCCAAAAACCAAGTGCGCCAAAAAGACTGAAGAGCGTGCTGTATCTGAGTGGCTGCGACCCCTTCCTATCGCTGCGGGAAGTGGTAGATACATCCTCACTAATGAACTCTTCCCAGCCCGGGCTGTTCTCGGTTTTTAAATATATTGTTTGTTGGCCAATCAACCCTTTGCTGGTGTAAATATTGCCAATGCGTGCCAATATTTCATACACCTCATCTCGAGTAAGCGCTTGGCTAAATTGTGGAATTGAATCGATTTTGGTGTACCCAGGTTCGAGCATCTCCCCCTGATGTTCAGGTTGAGTATTTTCAGGCACTACAGTAACTGTCGTTGAGTCGTCGACCATACTCTCGATTATACCGTTTTTTTCACTGTTGGTGAGGTGCGGAGTTCTTGAGAGAAAAAGAGCGGGAGGAGGGTTTCATCGATATCTTGGAGAAATACTGCTATTTTTTTAACAAAAAAATGAGGGCTTTTAACAATCATAAGCGGATCGGGAAGTTCTTCTATGAGCGCAAGTATCTGGTTTGCAAGCGGTGAGTAAAAATCGTTGTTTATAAATTCGAGTAAACTTGCGGTGTGTCGAACAAGCGTCTCGAGAAATGTCATAAATTGATCTGCATGATTTTTTTCATCTTGTGTGAGATCTGAGTTGTTAAAATGTGATTGTAACGTAGTAAGCTTTGTGTGTGGACTGTTGACGCTGAGCGTTGACAGTAGCTGGTCATAAGCTTCGGCTGATAGGCAAAATTCACGATCTTCGTTGAGTGGAATGCCACACGGACCAATCACGTCTCCATTTTTAAGTATGCAGGTGAGTTCGGTGTACTCATGACTTTCAGTTCGCAAAATATACCACCGCTGACCAAAAAGGTTTTTTTGCACATAGTGTTGCTTGAGCTCCGCGAGCGCGTCCGATTTTTCTAAAGAAGAAAGGTTTAGTAGCTGGGCAGACATCCCGACTCCCCAACTTACCTGTGGAAACTTTACTAAATTCAGTGCAACTGAGTGGGGAGTGAAGGCAATGCAGTGCGCAAGACTTGAGAGCTTCATGAGCGGAAGAGTTGGGTCAAGAGCAATCGACTCATGCAGTTCTCTAAGGTGTGATTTTTGCTTGCCCTTGAGTTGCCTGGTTTCCTTAAGACATTCGTGCCCCCACAACTCAACGATCTTTTCCAGAGCAAGTGGCTGCAGTGTGATCGACTTGGTGTGGTAGTTTTCTGAATGATCTTGCACCCATTTTAAAAATTCTTTCCGGGCGCAGGCGATGAGTATGTCAAATTGTTTCTCTGGTGGTAAAGATGCGCCATCAATTTCTTGGTGGAATTCGGCAAATTTTTGCAGATGTGATGGTTTTAGCTCCTCAGAAGATTCGTGATTTTGATGCGCTAGGGTCAAGAATGCAGATTCACAGAATTTAAGTAGTCGCTCGAGCTCGAACCCAAACTGAACTTCGTCTACTTGGGGTAAATCCTTGCGTTTAGTCGGCCAACTTGATTCATGTTCGTAGACTTTTTCTTCAATGTCTTTGATTGAAAAACAAGTAGGGAGTTTAATTTTCCTTGCGATAATGCTGTGTGATTGTGATAAGTCATCGGTATTTACTTGATTGGAGTGGGTGGTGATTGACGATCCAGTGCATGACTTGAGCACGTCAAGCTGTAATTTTTCAAGCGCATCCTCGCCGTCAAAGCTCGTGTACTGAATAAGTTGGTGCTGATTTAAACCAATTTTTTGAAAAATATTGATAAAAACATAATTTTCTTTTTCAAATCCTGGATAGTTTTCTTTAGTTCTTGATCCCCGAGGACTGATGTAGAGCAGCGCTGCACCAATTGGCACTGTTGCATCATCAGCCCAGTCTTCGAAAGTTTGCATTCCGAGTGTTTCGAGGCTGGCACGAATTGTGCATTTACCTTCATTTTTGAGCAATCTTTCAAAATTCCATCCCAACTGACTCATTGGCACGTCATACCCGTCAAAAATACCGTACTTGGAGTAGGGATAGATTTTTTTCCAGAACATGCCAACGTATTCATGGAAAAAAGTGGTGAGATCGAGCTTGAGACGCTGCGTGCTTTGCCTTGCATTTTTAGAGATCAAAAGATGATTAAAATATGCGCTTGAGTCCCAAAGCTCATGTTTTCTTCTGGAAAGCAGCGCAGAAATTTGATCAAGATTTCTGTTCACGCGTTCACCGAATCGAACTTTGGCGTGCCTAAATGATGGGGATCTCTCTGGTGTGGCTAACAAAAAACTCCTCGTTTAAGAGGAGCATGGGTGCGCAAATTTAATAGTTTTTTTTGAAAAAAACTCTGGTGCGTGCCCGATGCTCGTCGGTTTACTCGAGAGAAAAACTCCCAAGCGTTATCTGAAGATCGGACTTTAACCGTTGCGGCACAGTTCTGGAGTTCCACCAGATTCCACAAATAACTACGGATCATTTTGTATCATATTTTTTAGACGCTTGGCAAGTGGAAAGCGATTTTAGTAGTTCATGATGCCACCGCGATAAAACCTCGAGTGTGGGTGGATTGTGTGGGTGGGTTGGTGGTATAATTACAGGGTATGGTAAAAGAAACCACATCGCGAAGCGAAGACTACTCCAAACCACTTAAAGATTTGGTGAAGGAAATAAACGATCTCATTAATGATGCCAAGTCAGACCATGAGGTGTTGGATGAAAAAGCGGACGTTCTTGATAACCGCACCAATGAGGCGGAGGGTGATATTTACCAATTAAATAACTTAATTGACTTGATAGAAACGGCAAAAGAACTTGCAGCTCTGCGTCAGAATCAGGCGAAAGATCCACAAAAGAAAGCTGAAGCTGCTGACTTATTTCAACCATTCAAGGATAGACTACTTGGTTTGAAAAGGGACGCAGGAGTGTATGGCCGAACTCTTTTGGAAAAAGAAATTGACAAGCTCTCGCGGGAGTACATGAGCATTGGCCCAAGGAGTGATGAAATTGACGATTTGATACGCGAAGTCAGAGCGCTCACCGGCGAACCTCTGGCACAACCACCTGATCAACCTCAGCAACCAAGAGAAATTGACGTAGCCAACTGGCCTGCAGATAAGCATCCCGATGACGCCAAAAAAGTTGGACCACTCATGACCTCAATTGCCACTAGATTGGCGAATGAACCCGACTGGAATCCAGAAAAAGATAGAGATGTGAGTAAGCTACGAACTTTTCTGAGTGGGTTGAAAGATGCTATTGCTGACTCCGAAATTCCAGGCTCATCTCGTGGAAATAAAAGGCAAGTTGCCGACTTCTTAGATCGGGAATATGTCAAGCCAGCCGAGCAAGTTTTGGCAGATGTTGAGACTCGGGTGAAGAGATTAAAAAACAAAGAATTTGAAGATTGGAAACAAAAATATGAGGCAGGTCTCCTAAAGAATTTGCTTGATATATTAAACACGGGCGTACCAGCCTCTCAACAAGACCTTGCTCAACAACAACAAGAGTTGAGGAACCAGTTGTCAAGGCTTGAGTCATTGGTGCGTAGGACGACAGATGCACTCAGAAAGCAACATTTAGAGAAATTGCTGCAGCGAGCCAACGAAAGAGAAGCACGAAATGCCGAGGCTATTAAGCTAGGCACAGAACGTGAAGAAGTGGCTCAGTACAGACAGTTGGTGAAGCCGCTATCAGATGCTGTTGACACTACGCTAGATATCGATTTGGCGAATATCGCGCCACACTCTAGTCGAGCAGACGCACACACCAAGGCCTCTCTTGAAGCAATAAAAATAGCGCTTGATGCTGCATACCAAGCCGCTCAGACAAGAGATTTACTTAACAGAGCAAATTACGACCACAATCCAATAATTATAGAAATAATTAACTACCTCGTTGGAGAAAATAACTTATCTGGTAGACACGCCAAGGCGGTAGAGCACCTCACTGAGGCAATTGATATTGCTCAGCGATTACCAGAGAGGGAAAGGCTTGAAAATGAGCTGGAGGTCCTATACGGTCAAATTGTTTCATCAGAAAAACCATCTAAAGGTTCTGGTTCCGAAGGAGTAATTTTAAAGAAAGCAGAAAGAATTAGAGAAATTGCTGAAGAAATAGGAGCTAAAAAAGAATGGGCAATTAAATTGCTGTTGTGGGATGCATTTATTGGGGCTGCTAATTCAGATGTCTTTAATCAACTTGCCTGGGATAGCCTTGATGAATCGAGAGCAAAAATTAGCGGTGAGGTTGGCTTGGCAGATATGCGTGAATTTCTCAGTGACCCCGAAAATTATAGAGCAGCAGAGAAAATCGAAGAACTATTTCTAGCCGGCACAATCACATACGTTGACGATAATGGCAATCCACTGAAAAATAAAAATGGTGACTATATTGGATGCCTAAAGGAGATAAAGAAAGAAAATTTCGTTCTCATGGGAGGTGCTCGAGTTTCACTCGACCCTGCCATACATAAGATTGATAAGGGGAGGGGAGGTACGCCAGTGGTTCGCAACGATGCTGGAGCAGTGATTGGAAAACTTCTCGTAGTTGAGTCGAGTTCGACAAAGTTGGTTAACGGGAGACCAATTCCCTTAGAGCATGATTATGGTAGGTTTGGAAATCCTAGAGATTTCGAACTTAAGCAAGGAAAATTGAACATAGGTGACGTCCTTCAGGCTCTCTTCCCAGATTTAAAACCATCTTCAATTACTGGGATACAACTCATGGCGCTCATCGGGGAACTGCGGGCAAAGGCCTATGCACCTCACTTGGCAGCATACATTGAGACAAATAAACCAACATGGGATATTTCTGCAATTAAGCAGGCGTCGCCAATGTCCTACATCATGTATAAAATTCGCTCATTCGCATTCGTTCCCAAAGAACTAAAAATACTTTGGCAGGTCTTGCGACTCCCCACAAATGATCGCTATGGTACGAAAGTACTATCTGAGAGCACTGGGGAGCGCTCACCAGATGTGAGTAGGTTCAAATATAGGGGGAATACAGGAACTGAATGGAAAACCAAGGTCAAAGGTGATGACAATGTGGAAGAATTTATTGAGGCCAGAGAGTTGGTTGATAGAAGAATAACACTTTCTAAGATGAGGGGAATTGAAGTTGGTGATGATCTGGCATTCTTCCCTTATATTTGGGACCTCATTCTGGACAGAGATGGGGGTGATTATGGCGGTATTACATACACAGAGTATATAAAAACGATGAATTCATGGTTAGAGTTTGTGAATCTCGCAAACAAGCCACCAACCTTGACACACGAGGACGATCTCTCGAGTGGAATCGGACAAATTATCTCAGCCTTTTCACCTCTCAAGGGAATTTACCCCATCCTAGTTGGAACACGTTATTACGATGTCTTCATCGGAGCGTGTCAGGAGATGATATTGAGGTATGTAAAAGATATTTACGATCAGTATGACGAGAAGTCGAAAAAACCAACTAGACTCGTAAAGGCAAAGTCATTTAGAGATGTTTCAGTAGAGCTCTTTAACAAAGCAGAGACCTTCCCAGATGTATTAAGGGATTACGTGGTGCAAAAAATTGTAGACGGTACAAGTCTCAGACTGAAGGGTGAAGATGTCAACGATACAAGGCTGTTCTCCAAGTTGAGGGGCAAAGCCTTTAGAACTATTGGATTCGAAAAGCCCAAAAAGGTCAAGCTACCAGCTATTCCTGAATTTACGATCCCAGCTATCAATTTCAAAATTCGATCGCCGTGGTGGTTTGAGGCTCGATTCAATAGAAAACTCAAGCGCTACCTCAGAGAGCCCTCCATCAAAGAGCAGCAGCAGGCTGCAGATCATTAGTCACTACAAGTCTGTTGGAAAAATCCCAAACTATTCAACTTTTCATGCTTCTATTTGTGGTCAAGAAATATGTGGAATTTTCCGTGAGACCAAAGCGCTACTTGGGGTCGCGAGAAGAGACACTCCTGCCTCTTTGGAAGACGTCTTCATATGCCTGCTGGAACGCTTCTTGTCTTCTCATAGAATCACTTCCTAGCACTTTATCAATTGGGTTTGTAATGAGGTTGAGAACATCTGGTTGATTTGCTCCCATAGACCTCGATGCCCAACTTGTTGCCTCAACACCTCTGCCAGCGCCTCTTCTTGCTGCGCCAAGAGTTCCGTCAAATAAGTGTTCCAGACTTTTGTTTCTTCTAGCTTCAGGTAAATTGCCAACCATCTTGCCCGCAGCACCGAGCGCACCGCCAATAGGAATGCTCGCTGCTCGTCCACCCAACGGTACACCTTGCTTCGCTGTCGATGCTGCCCATCCGGCAATCTTCGTACCAATACCTTCTTTAGCTCCAACTGCAGTCTTAACTTCCTTCACGATCTCTGGTAGTGCCAAAATAATTGCCAAGCCTAGTAGTGAAGATATTGCGCCAGGTTGGCCTCTACCTAATAGAAATGGAGGCATGAAACCACCGTAGTCGTCAACACTTTGAAACGCTTGGTTTTCGCTAAATTCATAAAATAAGATCGTCATAAGTAGCACGGCAGGAAAAGCCGCAAGGTTTCCAGCTAAGTCGCGAATCCAATCTTTAAACACCCCTTGTCTGCCGGGAATTGCACCGACCATCAAGTAAATTGGGGCAATAATCACATCAAGCACAATACTTGCGTATGACTTGAGTAACTCAAAGAAGAGCTTAAACGTGCCGATAAGGATTGCTATAGCCAGCACAAACGTAAGGGTGATGCCACCAATTAAGCCACCAACACCAGCAATTGCTTCATTGTCAGCCATTCCCTCAATCATGGTAGTAATTGTGTCAACATTACCACTAAAGCTACTTATCTCAGGATGTTTGAAAAGGTGTCCCATTAATTCTAGTATGTTCCAACTAATGATATCTGGTTGTTGTGTGGTCATCGTTGTGCCGAAGAGTCCAACCATCAGGAACATTATCACGTACATCAAATCAATCATAAATCCAGCGATGGCATAGGAAAATGTAACGAGTATCAAGCTAATAATGATGCTGGGGATGGCTTGTTGGGCGGTTACGGCAGTTTGACCACCTATTTTGGTGCGAAACATGATCATGAAACCAATAATCACAAAAATAACTACAAAAAACACATATGCTACATTTCTAAATAATTTCCAGAGATCGAGAATAGGGTCGAGCGCTGCAAACCCAAGGCCTTGAGCCTGTGCGGGCTGCGCGATATTCATGCTTTCAAGTGTGTCAGCCACCCAAACATTAGTGCGTGCAGGAGGTTGTTCATAAAATGTGCCAATTAGCCCAAAAACATCACCAACAAAACCTCCAGATCTTGCGACCTGTGTACCACCATTAATGCCAGCTCCAGCATCAGGGCCGGACAGACCTTCTCGGTATGCAATTGAATTAACTGATTCAATCATCGAAAATTTATAAATTTGGTGCACTAAGCACTCAAGTGAGGGGGTGTCGCAATTTCGGATAGCTGCATCGTACTGCTCTTTATCAAGCATTGCCTGACCTGCGCTGTAGGGTGCATATTCTTCATCCTGAGCAAAAGCGATACTTGGAGATAGCGCAAAAAATGCACTAGAAACGCAGACTGCGATCAATAGCCAAGTGGCAGCTTTTTTCAACATTGCGTTTTATTATAGCAGACAGGAGAGATCCGCCTACGGTGGATTTCATTGAGTTGACGGCTGTTTTAAGCGTGAGTGAGGCGCACAATAGTGGCATTTTTATGATCATATTTGCAGTACTACTTGTATTTACAAATGTGGACTGGTATAAAAATGACACACTCCTAGTATTTTTGTTTGATTATGATTCAGTCACAGCACTCCACCCAATTTCAAAGCATCATCAATGATGCAGAAAGAATTGTGGTGGCATTTGGGACAGATCCAACGTTTGACCAACTTGGGGTTGCGAGCGCACTAGCACAATCACTTGTAGAGCAGGGAAAAATAGTAACCCTCGCTTCACCAGAAAAGCCTGCATCTCAAGCAGCTTTTAGCGGGCTTGCCACCATGGTCACAGAGATCGGTAATCAGAATTTAACTATTAGTTTTGAGTATTCAGAGGAGTCAGTTGATAAAGTTAGCTACCATATAGGGGATGATTCAGGAAAATTTTATCTCACAATTAAGCCCAAGCAAGGACACCCACCACTTGACTCAAGCAAAGTCGATTTTTCTTACACCGGTATAGCCGCTGAAGTTATTATTCTCATTGGAGTTCGTGACCTCGAAGACTTAAAGCAGCTTTATTTTGGATATGAGGATCATTATCGCGATGCAAGTGTGATATCTATTGCAGCGTTTGATGCGTCATTTGCCGTATTAAATATTAATACTTCTGGATATTCATCAAGTAGTGAGCTATTGGCTCGCTTACTGCAGGAAACCCAATTGCCGGTTTCTGCAGAAACGGCGACAGGTTTATTGCGAGGTATCGAGCATGTCACCGATAATTTTCAGTCACCTGGTATGACAGCAGACACGTTTGAAACCATCGCTCGATTGATGCGGAGTGGGGCTGAGCGCGCGCAGAAGAGTAAAGCAGTGCGAGCTAGTGATACAAAACGATCTGATTCGGGATCAAATGCCAGCATCACGATTACACCGGGGGAAAAGAAGTATTCTTCCCACAAACCATCACAACAAAAATCTCAGCCATCCAAAAACAATTCCCGTTCAAATAATCCTAAGCCTGGTTCGCTCAACTATCAGCCAACAAGAACTTCGTCTGGCGGATGATACATATCTGTTTTTCTAAATAGTGTGAAATATGACCTTTGGGATCAAGGTCCTAAAAATTCGTGGTACTCTTTTAGTCGACCAACGAACCAGGGATTTGAGCAGAATCGGTTCGTGCCAACATTCGAAGTTCCTTCAGAGTATTGAACCAGAAAATCCAAGTAATTATCGTTCTCATTCACCGCCCCAATAAATGCCGTCATTTGTGTACCAAGGTTGGGATAATCCACAAATATTGCTCCCAAATCAGGTCCGCCATAATTACTAAATCCGGACTCCTCACCCCACATTGCAAGTGCGAATCGGGGACTGATGCCGGCAGCTTGCGCTCTTTGGACGACATATTCGCATGCGGTCATTACGCCTTCGTCTACAAATTCCCCTGCTGCATTCACCTGATTTTCAATAAGCGTGTTGGGGTAGGTGCAGGCTACATATGAGTACAGTTCGTCACATGGTCTATAGGATTCATTTTCATTTTTCCAGCCCGGAATGTTGTGAACGCTCTCCTCATAGATGGTACAGTTTGGATCGGCAAGTGAGAAAACATGCTGTGCGTTTTCGCCGCTGGTAATTCTTGGACTACCCTCCTCACACCGAGCAACCGGAGGAATATCTGGGACTGGATCCGCAATAACTGGGGGAGCACCACCGGCACAATTTCCCAATAAGAATTCTTCTGTGGTGCTACAAGAGAGAAGGTATGCGTGCGACTGACTGAAGTAGCTGCTGATTTTGAGTTGTGCAGTTCGTGACCAGAAGCCAATTCGTGCGCCGAGAATCTGCACCGAGTCGACAGGGTCGGTATCGATTGAGATCGAAAAGGTTTTTTCTTTACAAACCTCAGTGGGTGGAGGAGGGCCTGTGATGAGTTTTTTGGTTTCAGGATCAATGTATGGATAGATAACTTCTTCACCTGTTTCTGGATCAATGATGGGTTCTGGCTCTACGAGTTCGCAGTCATCTGGATCGGTAAATGTATGACTTATTGAGCCCGTGTTTAATCCAAACAGCCCACCAATCATCGAGAATCGATCCTTAAGTTCGGGATCAGCGGGTATCTCTAGATTCTCCCCCCTGATGTTAGCCAGTTCTTGTTGGGTAAAAAAGGTGCCGGCTAACACTTGTTCAATGTATTCTTGTTCAAATCCAGCCGGGTATGTTAAGTAAAATTCAACAGAAGTACTTCCAACTGTGGGTGGCCAGCTATCTGGTGTGATATCCCAGACTGTTTGAAATTGTCCAAAGGTCGCACCTTGGGGGGTGGTGCGGGCTGCTTGAGGATCGTAGACGTCATTTCTGAGGTGGGTGCCATCTCCGAAAAATAGATTCATCAGTACATCTCCGCCATTCTCTGCGGTGAAAATTTTGCCCGTGTTTTGCTCTGGGGGGATAGGATTGAGTCCGGCGGCATCAGAGATTTGATTTGCTGGCTCAATATCTTCTGAGCATGCGGTGCCATTGCCGTTAATAATGTCGACGACAGCTTTGCCGACGGGTGTTTTGCATGCTTGTGAGCCGTTTCCATCAGGAAATGCGCCATCGATGCAGAAAATCTTGTCACCCGTACCTTGCGAGCGATTTCCAGCACTATTGGCGTTTGCTTCGATCTCATTTCGTTTCGCAGCTCTAAGTTCGTCATTTATTTCTGCGATTCTATCTTTAGTTATGAGTGCGTTTCTGGTTAAGTATGCTGCGTCTTCCCAGTAGTAGCTGCCACTCGATTCACCACCACCCCTGTTTGTAGCAAAATCTGGCACTTTAAAAGCAATAATGAGCACCTCATCTCGAGGTATTCCAGATCGGGTGGTTCCGGTAAAGAAGTTAAACATATTCGCAAACGTGCCATCTCCAGGGCTAAGTGTTGTAATCCGCGCAACCAAAAAGGCTAATCTATACGCTCGATCCATGTGCAGATTGACGTTCAAGATACCTTTCCTGAATTCTTGCGTGATCTCAGAAATTTCCTCAAAGTCGTAAATAACATCATCGCAAAATGCTACTTCCTCTCCAGCTCTAGGGTGATTGCCCGTTGCTTCTGCTACTTTATTCATCTCATCAATAATTGTTTGCATCGTATAGTTGGTCCCAGGGACCTCTCTCGATCGCAATGCGCACGACGATCCAAGATCTTCAAGTTTTTCACACATTAATTGGGTTGCGACGATTGTTTTTGCAGACTGAACACAGCGTTGGTGTGTGGTGAGGAGTGAGTTTATAGCTCCTGAAGCCACTTCTCGAGTTGCGTTTGTTGAGCCTGGTACGTCATACACGTCTTTGAACGAAAAATATTCCTCAAGGGATGTCATCATAAATCTGCGAGTGCCAACACCGACATCTCGCCAAACAGGTGTTTTAGCAGTAGTAAAGTCTAGAACCGCTACAGAGTTGGCGGTTGCGCCAAGGAGTGGATCGGCACGCCCTTCTGTTTGCAATTCCAAAAAGCGATTGATCAGGTCCATTGAGTTATATTCAGGGCGAACCGTTATTCCATCCATTGCGCAGTATGCTTCGTATCCAGATTGAGCAAGTTCTGATCGAATTGCTGCAGATTTGGCCGCTGGATCGATGTTCAGCCCCAGTGATTTGATTGGAGTAATGTAAAAATCTGAATCACTCACATCATAAAATGGGTATCCATCCCCATACCCGCCAGGATTTCCCTCACAATTATCGGTAACCTCGGTACTATTCATGGTGAATAGCCTGCCGTTGACGTACAAAAGCCATTCTCCTTCATTGTTGCAGACGTTTCTGACGAGGGGAGTGATGTAACGGGCGCCAGTGTCTCCAGCGCGACCTTGAATGAATTCAATAACTTTTTCGAGGTTGGTGTCTGGAGCTCCGGGCACACGACCCTCGGGCGAGAGTGAGAATTCGGTGAGGATGTAATAGTCTGCACTTGAATAGCGAGCATATCCTTGTTCGTGAGTGTCGGTGGTAGCAGGTTCGCAAGTTGGGTCAAGCGTACCAACACAGCCATAGGCATTTGCAGCAAATGGTCCGTTACCGCTATAGATTGTGCCTGCACTTCCATTTCCAGCAGTAAAGAATGTGCTTGTAGGGAAATCTCCGTTGTAAAAGTCAAGTGCTGCCGGCACCACATTGGCCATATCATTAATCCAGTTGTATTCCCGAACATATTGCTCTGGGTCAGGGCATTCTGCCGCAGCATTATTGACTTCATTTCCATAAACAATAGTGTGTTCTTGAGTAAAGGTAGCGTTAATATTATCAATAGCCGCTCTAACAAAGGGTTCAGTCAGCGCAGGATCACACACATGGGTAATACGAATAATGGGATAAAAGCCCGCTTCAGTAATCTCAAACTGCAAATCTCGCATGCTTTGCTCGTTATTGCCAGCGGTGTTGACATTGAGTAGAGCAGTTACCGGAAAACCTTGACCCGCACCATTTGCCCTGAGCACCTGTATGTTACTAATTTGGCCACCAATGTCTCCTACACCTAGGTGTGAGCCCACAGTTTGTGCTTGTGCAGCATTTGCCGAGAATAGTCCAAAGACGACCATCACAAAAAATACCGCTAGCGAGAAGAGGTTTTTCAACACAAGGATAGTATATCAGGGTATTGAGGTGAGGAAAACCAAGTGAGTTGGTGATAAAACTTACGTTGACTCAGGAATCACAAACGAGGTGATAACGTTGACGCCAGTGAATGATGCGATCAAGTTGAGAACGATAAATGCGCTCAGTGCCACAACCAACCCTACTACAGCGAAGGTAATGGTATTGCGCGCAGACTCGACGCCCTTAGTATTTCCACCTGAAACTAGCCAGCGGAACGCACCGACAATCATCATTACAAAACCAGCCAAGCCAATAACGGTTAAAATTACTTGAAACACATTGGCAATGAGGCACTCTAGACCTTGAATTGTGGCAACATCATTGTCATCTCCACCAACACAAACGCCAGACCAAGCGCTTTGAGCAAATGCTTGCTGGGCAAAAATAAAGAAACTAAGGATGAACGCGGTGCCGTTTGTAACCAGCGCAGAGACCTTCGGTTTTAAAGGCGATTTCTTTTCTTGAGTTGGTTTCATGAACTGTAGTATACCTGATTATTAAATATCAGGCGAGTGGAGTGGGGTGTGATCAGACTAATCCTGCAGCACTAAAAAACCCCTCCGGAGAGGGGTTTTTATTATTTTCACAAGCAATGTTGTGATACAGGAAGTTATTCAGCGCCTCCAGCTTCATTAATAGTTGATGCTTGACCGAATACATCTGCGAGGTCTTCAAATCCGATGAATCTGAGGATGAGCAGCAGTATTGCATAGGAAGCAGCGAGGATAATCATACCCACGACAGCACTCGTAATTTTGTTTCGAGCACTTTCTGTTTTTCCTTTGTCACCACCAGATGTGATCCACTCAATTCCACCCCAGATGAGGTAGAGAAAGACGAGCAGAGCAGCGATGATCATTACAAAACTAAGAACAGCGGTAATCACTGAGCCAAGGTCAGTTGCAAAACCAGTTCCAGTTTCAACTGTGCCGATATCAATTCCATCTTGGGCGAGAACACCTCTTGCAGATAGTGCGAGGGCAGTTGCTGAGGTAGCAACATATCCAGCATACTGTTTTACTCGATCGAATGTTGGTCTTGTCATTTGACTCCTTAATCTCAAGTACTTACTTCAACTAATTCATTATACATGGATTTATTTTCGTACGTCAAGTGCTTTACTTTAGTTGAGGGTTTTGATTTCGCTGAATGCAGCGATCGCGGTGTTGATGCAGAGGTGATGATTAATTTCTGCCATCTCCACCACCCCCAAGGTCAACATCATCAAATCGACCACCACCTCCGAAATCAAGCAATTCCAGACCTAAAAATTCTTGAATCAGCATAAAGATCGCTGTTACGGCAGACAAAACAATAATACCGATAATCGCATTCATCATTTTGGTTCGTGCTTTTTCTACTTTTCCGGAATCTCCTCCAGCAGTAATCCATTCAACAGCACCCCAGATGAGGTATAAAAGTACCGCAAGAGCGGCAATTACCATCACAAAACTCATGATATTGCCAAGAATTACTCCAAAGGCGCCGGCATAATCTGCGGTATCAACATCTGCGGTGCCAGGCAGTCCTTGATCAATCGCTGTTTGCCCGAGGTTAATTTCTGCTTGAGCGATAAGAGTGGAGAGTAGCATGGTTTTCCTTATTTATGGTGCGCCAATTTGTGTGGTTGGTAGGCTTAAGTTAAGAATTTGGAACTCTTCTCCGAAGAGCGCGGTGCTGACAAAACCAACAATGACAAATGTGCTAATAAGCAGTATGAGGCCAATTGTTGCATTGGTGATTCTATATCGAGCTTTTTCTGCTTTGCTCGTATCGCTTCCTGCAGTAATCCACTCAAATGCGCCCCAAATATAGAACACTAACACCGTTAATCCACCAAACATAATCACTGCTTGCCAAATGCTCACAAAAAAGTTGGCAAATAGCTCTGCTGATTTTTCGTCGCCGCTCGTATCACCGATGCCCTGACCTAATTCACCGATAACTGGATTGGTGATCTGCGCAGACACAGGGGATGTTGTCATCAGTAGAATAACCAGTCCTACAAATATGATTCCTAGATTTGTACGGAGAATTTGATTGATATTTGCAGCTATTTTCATTTACGGTACCAATGTATCTCTAATAATTGCTGCTGGATTCAAGATATTAAATCCAACGATGACGCCAATTATGGCGACAATTGTGTACGTGCCAACCACCATGACTAATCCAAGAATTCCATTCATGATTTGATCGCGCGCAGCCTGAACTTTGCCTGTGTCGCCACCAGCAGAAATCCATTTAAACGCAGCGATAAGAAAGTAAATTAAGAAAAATAATCCTGCAAAAACTGTCACCACACCAAGCATATTAGACACGATAACTTCTAAGTTTGCCTCTGGTGTCGAATCAGCACCTTGGGTGAATGTATTATCAACAGGAGGTTCAAAACCTCCTCCAAATTGTGCAATTAGCTGTGGTACGAAAAGTTTCATATTTGCATTATATACCAGCTACCTGTTGTTAAACCAGATGGCGATCTAACTATTACGGTGGTGGAACTGCTCCCTCAAGTGTTGGACTGAGAACAAATGTGGCGTCTCCAAAGAATACCAGACCAATCAATCCACCTCCAGCATACGCAGAAACCATGATTACTAGACCGACCACACTGTAAGTGAGGAGATCTCGTACTTCCTGATGCGCTGATGTTTGGTCAAATTTGGTGATATAAATAAAGCCCGCACGAACCAAGTTGATCATCATGAAAATCCCGGCAACTATGCTCGCAAGCTGCATAGCTCTAGAGGCAAACACAACCAGGCCACTGGCAGTAGTTGAGCCGTATGTGCCAGCAAGAAGATTATATTGATGTACACCTTGGGGGGCTCGAACACCACCAATAGAAGAAGATCCGCACTCAGCACCGAACGCCACCCATGCTCCTTGATAGTTGATGCATGTGCGATTATCAACACAATTTCCAGCGTGTTCGGGTCCTGTGCATTGTGCTTGAGCTACGGGAGCGTTGATAAAAAATGGGACACAAAACACCACAAGTATCACTGCGGTGTGAATTGCGAATGACTTGATTCGGTTTATGATGTTTGAAATCATGCTGGCCCTTCAATAGTAGGATTCAGAATAAAAAGGGGATCGCCAAAAATCAACAAGCTTAAAAGTCCCGCAACGGTGTAGGCAGTCACAATTAGAACCAGACCGATGGTGCTCATGGTTAGAATGTCTCGAACTCTCCCGTGTGCATCGGCTTTTCCCTGTGATGAAAGATAGACATATCCCGCCATCATGGTATTTGCGGTGACCCACAATCCAGCAACAAGAGTCGCAAGTCTAATCATTCTTGAGATGAAAAACACGAGGCCAATATCGGCACCAGAGCTTGTGTTGTATTGTTCAACACCAGGTGGTACATCAATCGTGCCAATATCATCAATCTGTGCTAAAACAGGCGAATATGCGGAGAAAAAAACAACAACTACGAGCAATGCGGCCATCAAAAATGGTGTTTTAGAAGCAAATTTGTGCCAAGTATGTACTGGTGTAGGTATGTTCATGTTTTAGAGTTGTATATTAGTGCCCGTGACGACCGCGATGATTTGTACGATCCAGTATGCAGAAAACATGACCACAAACCCAATAATAGCATTGGTGGCAACGGCTTTTGCATCCTCAACACCTTTTTTGCCTTTAAATACAAAGAGAAACCCTGCATAAAATACCATGAGGAATAGAATGACTGCCCCAGCAACAAACAAATTTCTTACGATTAAATTTACCAAAAATGCAGGGCTTTCGTAAACTTCACCTACACCTTGATCATTACTCAATCGCAAACATTCTCCAAGGTTAATACTTCCATTGCCGGGATCGCATTGTGCTTGCGCTGGATGTGACAGACCAAAAAATAAGGCAAAAAATACCAAAACCACCATAAAAAAATGAGGTACTACTTGTGCAGATTGAGATTTTCCTCTAGTGAACATATTGGTGATTACCATTATAATAGGTTGCGAATGGAAACACTATGCACAAACTAACTTACCAGCAAAGGCCTGTCACACTCATCAAATTAGGCGGATCTCTTATCACTGACAAAACACAGGAATTTGCACTTGATGAACAAATGTTGCGTCAAATCTGTAAAGAACTTGCAGAAGTGTTGCCTGACTGTGGGCCGGTGATTCTAGGACACGGCGCAGGGTCATTTGGGCATGTCCTGGCTAAAAAATATCAAACACACAAGGGTTGGGTGAACGATTCAAGTCAAGAAGGTGTTATTCAAGTTTCTCACGCGATGCGCAACTTGAATTACATGGTTATGTCGGCACTGATTGCAGCTGGTGTACCAGTAGTTTCAGTTAGTCCTCAATCAATATTTATTGCCAAAGACCATGAATTAGAGCGGGTATGGATTGAAGGCATTGAGCATGCACTCCAGGTTGGATGCATTCCTGTCGTACACGGCGATGTAATTTTTGATCAAAATGATGGGTGTACGATTTTCTCTACAGAGCGAGTTCTAGAGTATGTCTCGGATGAGATGGGACAAAAGGGGTGGCAATTTGATACAATACTACATTGTGGCATTACTGAGGGAGTGTTGGATGCTACAGGTAAGACAATTGATTTCTTAACACCGGATACAGTGAAACAACACACGCAAGCTCTTGGTGAGTCCGCTGGACTCGATGTTACTGGTGGTATGAATCATAAGGTGATGCAATCACTTGTGATGGCGGAACGCGGGGTTCCTGCGCAAATTATTAATGCTACGAAATACGGTGAAATCACTGCAGCGCTCAAAAATACTCGACATGTTGGTACAAAAATAGTGAAAGAAATCACAGATTAATACTAATTACTGCTCAAAAATTGACCGTTCTTCATCCAAAGGTAGTCCTATGCAACCAGATATCTCCACAATTCCTAAGCACATAGCCATAATTTGCGATGGAAATCGCCGGTGGGCGCGGAGTCATGGCTGGGAAGTGTTTCGGGGTCACGAACATGCGGTGAATAAAACAATTGAGCCGTTGGTTGATCGTGCAGCTGAGCTTGGAGTAGAGTGCGTGACATTTTGGATTTTTAGTACAGAAAATTGGGATCGGGAGAAAAAAGAAGTTGAGGGGCTCATGAATCTATTTCGCTCCATGTTCGATAAGCAGATTGAAAAATTTCACGAAAAAAACATGGTGGTCAAACATATTGGGGAGATTGAGCAGTTAGCACCAGATATACAGGATCGAATTAGAGAAGGAGTTGAGAAAACTAAAAATAACACCGGCATGACTGTAGTTATTGCCATGAACTATGGCGGGAGAAATGAGATTGTACGCGGTGTGAAAGACTTAGTACAGCACGTTGCATCTGAGGGCAATGACTTTGATGTGTCGCAAATCACCGAGAAATACTTCGAAGCGTATCTTGAGACGAGTGAGTATCCCTATCCAGATTTAATCATTCGCACCAGTGGTGAGCAGCGATTGTCTGGATTTCTGTTGTGGTCAGGGCAGTACGCTGAATGCTACTTTCCCAAGGTAACTTTTCCCGACTTCACTCCAGAGGAGTTAGATAAGGCAATTGAGGAGTATCAGCGCAGAGAGAGACGATTTGGTTCTGGCTGAGTTGAAGTGCTCGAATGCACCTAAAGAGCGCGCGCGGTCATTCGCGTTTTTTTTAAATTCTTTAAAGAATCACTACCCCAAAAACCACCTCGAGTAGTTGTCCTATCCAGTAGGTTGCAAACAGGAGTAAAAATCCCAGAATTGCTGCGGTAATTCTTTGTTTTCCTGCATCAACTGATTTTTTGGTGGCAGATCCAGCCAAGATTTCGAATCCACCCCAGACAAGCATGAGGAACAGCAATAACCCCGCCAAGGGAAAGGCAAATTCAAGTAGTCTAGTGACTATACCGCCAGGGGTGGAGAGATCTGTCGCAAAGTCTGAGGCTGCTTCGACATTTATGTTTTCCCCACCACCAATTTGGAGTGGATTGAGAATGTCAAATGTAGCATTTGAGACACCTTCGGTGATAATAATGTCGCCACCCTCTATATCTGGGTCAAAAGGATTTGAGTTTGTGCTAACACATGCAAGCTGTCCGGTATCTGGATTTGAGAAAACCCAGCCGCAACAGACGAGATCACCAAAGTATGGACTTTCCCCAGAACTACATTGGCATATTGGTGGGGGGTCTTCATCTGAATAAAAAGCTGTGCCACATTGCAATATGTTTTGAGCGGACACTTTTGCAGGATTCCCGATCAGAGAAATACCAAATAACACCACGACAGCAAGAAGGTGAAGACTGAGTCGCGCAAGTATTGCTTTAAGTACTCCGGTATTCATTTCATCATCCTCCGAACCCAGGTATTTGTAGGATGGTAAATCCAATAAATTGTAGAATTACAACTGAGAATATCACAAATAGTAATCCGACCACCGCTGCAGTCACCATTTCTTTGGCTTCAGAAGTGCGCTTGGGGTCTCCTTCTGATGTAGCAAGGATAAAGCCAGCACCAAGAATCATGAGCAAAGCAACACCGCCTGACATAGCGAGACCAATTCTAATGAAGGTCCTCGCAATGCTGGTTGGCTCTCTTGAAATACAGCCGACTGCAGTCCAGACACCGTTGTAATCACCCCGACCTCCAGCACAGTCAAGGCAGTCAGCGCGTTGAGAAGCGTCGTTGATTTGATTGCAAAAGTTGTAAATATCTTCGACTGGATTGACTGAATCGTCAGTAATGTCTCCAGGTGGGACACAAGAATCGCAGTCAATTGAGACGGTAAACGAAAAATCACCTATGTCTGGGTTACTTAATGTTCCGTTCTCCTCTACGTACATGGTGTATGTTCCATCGTCCATGGGGGGATGACTACTCCTATATACACCATTTCCAAGGTATGTTGCTGGTAATTGATTGCCCGCCCCACTCCTGTTATGCAAAATATTCAAGTCGGGTACACCATCCCCAGTAGAAGCAGATATTATTCTTGTCTCAAAAACAATTGGTTGTGTGGTGTTTAAACAGCCTCCATTTTTCTCAGAACATTGTTGACCGCCAATGTTTTGATATACTTCGTAGTCATCTAAAATGAGACTTTCTTCAATAATATAAAATGTAGCGATTTCACATACGCCTATTCCATCGCCAAAAAGTGTAACCCGCCTGAATCCAGGAACTGATCCAACCAGACCAACATCATAATCAAAAACATCAGGATCGAGTGATGCACTTATAATAGTGGTGATCTGACCATTTCCACCTGAATTTATTTGGACATCAGATAGAGCAAGTCCAGTCGAGTCGATAACTCGTATCGAATAAAGTGATCCGTTAATCAGATTATTGACCGTAATATTCATCGAATTGTCTGGATCATCGTCAAAGTAAGTAGCCTCGATATTGTGGTCAAGTATTGAGGGATTGCATGCATTTTGAGCCGCAACTTTTGTTGGCACCAAAGCACTCAAGAAAAATGAAAAGACTAAGGTGACTACAAGCAGTAATTTCTGCAGGTTTAGGCGCGCACTCATAACATGGTTATTGTAGCCTAGTCTGTAAAAATAGGCCAGTGATGAGTTGTCTGTACAATAGTATACAATGTGAATACTATGAAACGTTGGTTGCCTGCCAAGCTAGCTCTGGGATTGGGATTTTTATTGGTGCTTGGGCCGATTTCAAATATGTGGCCTGTATTTAATTTAGGCTCATATATGGGTCTTTATTCCCCAATAAAACAAGTAAGTGCCGACGAAGTGATTGAGCTGCAACAACAAATTGATGAGTTGGAACACCTCAAAAAACTCTCAGAAGACGCCACCAAGCCATTGGAGTCGCAAGTTTCTGATCTAGAAAATAGAATAAATAACGCACGCGCAGGGGTGGTTCGGGCAAAAGCGGAGAGCGAAGAAGTCGCAAAGCAAATTGATTCTCGAGAAAAAGATCTGGCAACGCAGTACGAAATTCTTTCGAGAAGAATTTTTGAACAGTATAAAAAATTACGCACTAACTCTGACTTTCTATTGATTTTCTCTAATCAAGATGCAGCTGATCTCACCAAGGATTTGGCATATCGAAGCTCTGTTAAAGCCCAAGACAACAAGCTCATCCAAACCATCGGCGCAGACATCGCACTTCTGGAACAAGACAAAACCAAGCTCGAACAAGATCAAATAACACTCGCAGGACTCGAGAAGCAGCTTGATGAGCAGGCAGATTTTTTCAAAAGTGAAATAGGTAAGGCTAAGGACTATCAGCAAGTTCTTGGTGGTCAAATAGCAGAGCTTTCGGCAAGACAAACTGAAATTATTAACTCTAGATCGGGAGGATTTACTGTGAGTGGTGATAGCGAATTGGCAGACGATCGATTGGCTTCTATCGTTGGTTTTCGTGAAAGTGCACCGAGTGGGCATTTTGCGATCTTTTCATTTGGTGCATATAGTCATCGAAATGGTATGAGCCAATATGGGGCATTGGGGAGAGCCAAGAGCGGGCAGAATTATGAGCAAATACTAAATGCATACTATCCAGGCACATCAATTAAAACAGATTATCCAGTTATGGGAGAAATTACCGTCCAGGGTCATGGCGCTGGCTCATTTGAGGATTGGTATCTGATGAGAATCTACGAAGTTCCCGCCAGCTGGCCCAAAGAAGTCCTCAAGGCACAAGCGATTGCTGCTCGAACATTTGCAATCAAACACACAAGTAATGGTCAGAATTCAATCTGCACCACAGAAAAATGCCAGGTATTTAAAAACTCACCAAAAGGCGGAGCCTGGGAAGAAGCAGTTAGGGAAACTAAGGGTATGGTCCTCGTTGATGGTGGTGGAAACCCAGTTTCAACACAATATGCTTCAACACACGGTGGTTGGACTAAAACTGGCGGATGGGATACCACCG
Source organism: Patescibacteria group bacterium (assembly GCA_041747555.1). GTDB lineage: Bacteria > Patescibacteriota > Microgenomatia > UBA1400 > PJMF01 > JBGTEY01. The sequence continues at coordinate 38,468 of JBGTEY010000003.1, read as the reverse complement.
ATGGTTCGGGTGGATCAAACTTTCTAGACAAAGCGTATGAGAAAATAGGCGGCTCACCTTGGTTGTATAAATCCTGGTGGCGTGAAGGATATAGTAGTAGTGGTTCAACGTGTGGTCGCTCTAACCCTTGGCTCAGTCCAGAGGAAATGGCCGATATCGTAAACGCACACCTGATAATCACCAAAGGCAATTCTGGTGAAGCCGCGCGAATTAGCCCAGTTACCACCGACTGTTGGGGTGGCAATCCATATAGTCTTGGAGAACTCAGAGATGTGGCGGGCAAGTATGGTGGAATATCGGCTGCCAACAGCGTTTCTGTCACGCAAGGAAATGGCAGTACTTCGTCAGTCAATATCAATGGAGTCAGTATGAGTGGAAGTGAGTTTTGCAAAGCTTTCAACTTGCGCGCGCCTGGAAACATGAGAATTCCACAGTGGTCTGGAAATCCATGTGGCGGGGCATTTTTCAATATTGAGAAAAAATAAAGCTCGCCACGCGTCAGGTACAATACACCCATGACCCTTCGTACGATTGCACTCCAGGATTTTAGAGCTTATTCAAATAAGAAGATAGATTTTGAGAAAAGTATCACGGTTTTGGTTGGCCCTAATGCGATCGGCAAGACTACTATTATAGAAGCGATCCATTTACTCTCGACTGGCGGAAGTTTTCGCGCCACCAAGACCGATGAAATGATCAAGTTTGGTTCAGAGCTAGCGCGAGTAACGGGCAAAACAGAAGATGACACTATAGAAGTCTTGCTCACCACGGGATTGGTGCAGGGCAAGCGTGCTGCGCCCCGGATTTTTAGCCTTAATGGAGTGAGGAAGCAAAAGCGATCGGTGACAGGGGCGTTTCAATCGGTTGTATTTCGGCCAGAAGATATGCGGCTGATTGAGGGTTCGCCACCCAGACGTCGTGCATTCTTGGATGCCCCGCTAATGTTACTATTTCCTGATTACGATCGATCACTGTCTACATATGATAAAGCACTTCGGCGACGCAACAAACTCCTCCAACAAGTGCGAGAAGGAGAGATGTCAAAAACTACACTTCACTACTGGAACCAAACCCTCCTCAAGCACGGAACCCTCATTCAAAAATATCGCCAGCGATTGGTTGAGTATTTTACCCAAGTTGAATTTCCCGTTTCCTTTCGGGGGCACTATTTGCCGTCAATAATTTCAGAAGAACGACAGGAGAAATATTATTCAAAAGAAATTGCAGCAGGCAGAAGTTTGATAGGTCCGCAAAAAGATGATGTGTCAGTTGAACTAGTCATTGGTGGAGAATTTAGAGACATAGGCACCTATGGGTCTCGGGGGCAGCAGCGTCTTGCGGTCTTGTGGCTCAAAATGTGCGAGTTAGCTTTTTTGACAGATCAATCAGATCAAACACCGATATTACTGCTGGATGATATTCTGTCAGAACTTGATCGAGAAAAGCGAGAAATGGTGCTTTCGCTCACCGACACGTATCAAACCATCCTCACCACCGCCACCAAATCTATCGTCGACGAAGTACAATCCAGCGTGACAGCTCAGGATGCCACGATTATACTGCTATGACCATGTCGCAATCAGATTCCTTTCAACCAGTCAAAAATCTGTCAGAGCTTGAAAAGTTTATCAAGGATTCTGTGGTACTCCCCAAATCAGACTCCCACAAAGGTCAAAATGGCAAATTGCTGATAATCGGTGGTTCTGAATTATTTCATGGCGCCAGCAAATGGAGTCTCGATATCGCTTCTAAATTTGTTGATATGGTTTTTTATTCTTCTGTTCCAGAGAATAACGAATTGATTCAAGAAGTAAAAAAGTCTTTTTGGAACGGAATTGTGATTCCGCGTACAGAAATATTTAATTATATTGATGAAGCCGATTGCATTTTGATTGGTCCAGGAATGACGCGGGTGTCTCCAGAAGATGAAATTTTGCATGCAGATCCTGCTTCGTGGCTTGAGGAAAAACTTTCTAAAGACGACTGGATGACAAACACCCAGATAATTGTTAATTACCTCCTTGCACAATTTCCCGAAAAAAAATGGGTGATTGATGCGGGCGCGCTCCAAATGTGTGATCCGCGCCTTTTGACCGAGCGGTGTATTTTGACACCGCACACTGGGGAGTTGGAGCGGTTGCTGGAACGACAAGAGACCTTGAGCCAATTTGACGAGGGGGATAGTGCTACCCAAAGCGCGACTAAACTTGAGTTAGAACAGCTTTCAAGCTTCAATCATTTGCATGTAAGTAAGCTCGTAAATACAGGGTGCCTAATTGTTTTAAAGGGTGAAGAGGATTTGATTTTCAACAAGCATCATTCGCAAATCATCACTGGGGGAAATCCTGGACTCACCAAAGGCGGTACGGGCGATGTTCTGGCAGGTTTATTGGCAGCACTCGCGTGCACCAATGATCAATGGGTGGCAAGTGTCGCTGCGACGCTCGTCAACAAGCGTGCAGGTGAGGTATTGGCAGAGCGCACGGGGCCATTTTTCAATGCCAGTGATTTGGTTGAGGCAATTCCACAAGTTTTGTGGGACTTGATCTCGTCTAGAGCTAACTCCAACTAGAAAAGAACCTACGAAATTTTTTTAAGTTCGGTGTTCTTGCGCTTATTTTTTCATTGCAAATTCTGCAAAAATAACTATACTGTCAGCATCACACCATGTTTAAACCTGTCTTTTCTATCTCAAATAATCTCTTGACATATATCAGTCGAATTGAGTCGGCGAAGGCGTTGATTGATAATGCACCGCTTGTTCCCGCGTGGGAAGCCAAATTTAGAGACGAAGCATTCACCAAATCAGTTCACTTTGGTACTAAAATTGAAGGAAATGATCTCAGTCAAACACAGGCAGAGCAGGTGGTGAGACTCGATGAAATCTCTGATACCGATGAGGTGGTCAGAAAAACCGGCATCATGGCGCGCGAACGCGATATTCAAGAAGTGATCAACTACAGAAATGTGTTGTCCTGGATCGATTCGCAAAAGCCAAGCGCACTGGGCTCTGTTTTTACCATGGATACTTTGCGGACACTCCATAAATTAACGGTTAATCGATTGGTAGAGAAGCAATATTCAGGCGCGTATCGGGATAAACAAGTGATTGTAAAAAGTGCCACCAGTGGCGCGGTGGTGTTTCGCCCACCGGTGTCGATAGAAATTCCTTACTTGGTTGAAGATTTTTTTGCATGGGTCACATCTGAAGATGCAGAGCGGTTACATCCTATATTCGTGGCGGCGATTACCCATTATCAATTGGTGTACGTCCATCCTTTTATCGAGGGAAACGGCAGAACTGCCCGTGCAATGGCGACATTACTTTTGTATCTCAAGGATTATGATTTTAAAAAGTTTTTTTCTATTGAACAGTATTTTGACGGCGATGTTGAAGCGTACTATCAAGCGTTATTATCGGTTCAGCAAAATGAGACGCACGACATGACGTATTGGCTTGAGTATTTTTGCTACGGTGTGGCAATTGAGGTTGATAAAGTCAAAGATCAAGTTACAAAATTGTCAAAAGACCTCAAGTTAAAGAAACAATTGGGTCAACAAGTTGCACTCTCAGAGCGTCAGATAATTATTTTGGAGATGTTTCAAAATCAAGAAAATGTTACCTCTGATGACATGCAATCAGCATTGCCAAACATTTCCGTCGATACAATTCTGCGCGATGTTAAGGATTTAATAGAAAAAGGTGTCATAAAAAAATTGGGTGTGACCAAAGGTGTGCGGTATCAGCTGGTTGAGTAGTGGTCGAGGTGTTCTATACTGGTGAGTATGTATTTTTCAAAATTTTCAGAAAAATTGAGTGCTTTAGAAGTTGAGCAGTCACGGCTGGTGCTCACGGAGTTATTGGCGAAGCTGTATCTCGAGCTTGATGACGACGAGCGACAGCCTGCGAGTTATTTGTTGCAAGGTAAATTAGTACCCGCATTTGAATCGCTTGAATTTCAACTTTCTGCAAAAATGGTGATTCGGGCGCTGGCTCGATTATTGCAAACGGGTGAGGCGACCAATTTATTCGGTGAGTCTGATGCGAGCTTGGGTGTTGACGAGGTGACTGCGCTCTATAAAAGACTCGGTGACGTTGGCTTGGTTGCAGAAGCGGTGCGAGAGCGAAGTGCTGAGACAGTAAAAAATCTCTCAGTTCTTGAAGTTTTCTCTCGACTAGAAACTATCGCTCGGGAATCGGGAGCTGGGTCACAGGAACAAAAACTGCAGAAATTGACTGCGCTGTTTGTGGATCTTGATCCGGTTTCTTGTAGATTTGTGGCTCGGATTATTATTGGAAAATTACGACTTGGTTTTTCGGTGATGACGTTGTTAGACGCGTTGTCCTGGGCAGTTTCTGGTGATAAATCGCACAGAGATGTTCTTGAGCAGGCGTATCAACAGCAAGCGGACATAGGCGCGTTGGCTGCATTTTTCCTCAAGCATTCTATAGAAGAATTGAAGGATGAGGCTGCAGCAAGAAAAATTCTTTCTGGTTTTACCGTACAAGCTGGAGTGCCAATTGTGCCCGCATTATGTCAGCGACTTAATTCTGCGGCAGAAATTATTGAAAAAATGGGTGAGGTACTCGCAGAGCCAAAATACGACGGATTGCGTGTGCAAATTCATAAAACACCAGAGGGAGTTCGCGCATTTAGTCGGAGTTTAGAAGATGTTTCGCATATGTTCCCTGAGTTGGTAGAAGTTGGAAACCTCTTGCGGTGTGAGCGGTGTATTCTGGATGCCGAGGCAATTGGATATGACCCGCAAACTGATAAGTTATTGCTGTTTCAGGACACGATCACTCGCAAAAGAAAGCATGATATTAAAAGTGCGTCGGAGGATGTGCCGATTCGGTTTTTTGCCTTTGATATCATGAGTATCGACGGAAAATCACTCTTAAACACGCCACTTTTTGAACGAAAAGATATTTTAAGAGTGCAGTTTGAAGACACCGACACGCTCCAATTCACTCCAATAACAAAAACGAGCGATCCAGCCATTCTCAGAGCATTGCATGATGAGTATTTGGCGGATGAACTTGAGGGCGCAGTCATCAAAAAAATTGATTCCAAATACCGAAGCGGCCGAAAAGGCTGGCGGTGGGTCAAGATCAAAGAAGCTGAGGGAACGTCGGGAAAACTAGCTGATACTCTTGATTTAGTCATCATGGGCTACTACCGAGGTCGCGGGAAGCGCGCCTCATTTGGAATTGGGGCATTTTTGGTCGGCGCGCTCAACACCGCCCAAGAAATTCGCACCGTCGCCAAAATAGGCACCGGCATCTCAGAGGATCAACTCACCTCGATCAAAAAACTGTGTGATGACATAGCGGTTTCAGAAAAACCACCAGCTTATTTTGTTGACAAAAGTCTCACTCCCGACGTCTGGATTGCACCCGAAATTGTGGTAGAAATTGCTGCTGATGAAATTACGCGTTCGCCAAATCATAGTGCAGGTGTCGCGTTGCGATTTCCTCGGCTTAGAAAAGTTCGCGAAGATAAAAAATGGACGGACGCGACGACTTTAGAAGAAATTTCGCAGTTAGCACAACTGGAACAGTCGTAATGGCTGTGGATAGCTGAAATTTCTCGAGAACTAGCTTTTAATTTTGGCAGTAATGATATCGAGAATTGCCTGTTTGGAGCGCGCGTTATGCGCAGCCAGTTTTTTGAGCGCGGGTTGAAACGACGTAAGTTTTTTGGGATTTTTTCCAAGTTCAATTAATTTTTCTACCGCAAGCGTGTTATCTTCGGCCACATAGCCAACATTATATTCTGTAATAATATCAAGATTTCCGTCTTCTTGACCAGAAATATGCGTTGTTGCCATAAATGGCGTTAGGGTTGCCACGGATTCAAAGAGTGTATTAGGTCCAGCTTTACCAATGATTAGGTCACTTGCCTGCATATATTTATAAATCTCTTTGGTGAAGCCGAGCACCGTTAATGTAGTTGGGGATGCTGTCTTCAAGTCATCCTTCATTACTTCAAGTTCTTGGGTTAGTTGCTTGTTTCTTCCGCAAATGACCGCAATTTGAATCGGTAGTTCGTGATCAATAAGTTCTTCGACAATCGGCGAGACCTTTTTAGTCCCTTCAGATCCAGTGACGAACAAAAAGACTGGTTTATCAAGTTCAAATCCTAGTTCTTTTCGAACGTCTTCCATTTCGTAGCGCTCTTCAAACGCTTTCTGCACAGGCCAGCCTGTGACTTTGACCTTTGCATTTGGAAATTGTTTTTTGACTGCCGTGGCAACGGTTTCATCAAATACGCAATTAATTGTCCCGTGATTCATGACATTAAAATTAAAAAAAGTTCTGGGGTCATTAAGTATATTTACCGCAGGAACAGCATTTTTTTCTGAATATTTATCTAGCGAAGGGTTAAAACCCCAATTTGTGCAGACAATGCACGATGGTTCGTGAATTTCAATTTGATCGAGCAAGCGTTTGTCATAGTTAGTCTGCAGATACTGTCTGACAAATAACTCCAGAGAGGTGCGGTTGACGCCAAGGTATGCAATTTTAATTAATTGGGGAGCATGTTGGTAAAAAACTCGATATGCTGGCAAAATTGGGTCAGGATATGAGTGCACTACCGGTTCAAAGTCATTGCTTTCTAACGTTTCACGCATTGCTTCTGCCAGACTAGCGTGTCCCTGGATCGAGCTGAGTATGAGAATCTTTTTATTCATGTTTTTGGTCATTATATAGTACTGCGGCGCTGCATTGTGCCGCGCATGGGTGAATTCATTGTTATAATGAACAGCATGCACGCGCTCATTGGCTTAGGAAATCCAGGAAATACATACGAAAAAACGCGACACAACGCTGGTTTTTGGGCAGTCGATGCTGTCGCAGAGGCTCGTGGGGCAATTTGGAAAGATATGAAGCGATGCCAGGCTGAGGTGGCCAAAAGCCCGAACGAGCTGTATATCAAGCCGCAAACATTCATGAATAAATCGGGAGAAGCCGTGACGTCATCGCTTAATTTCTACTCAATTGAGTTTAGGCCAGAGAATACATATGTGTTCTTTGATGATCTAGATATTGAAGTGGGTAGCTACAAAATTCAGCAAAAAGGTCCAAAAGGGCATAATGGTCTCTTGTCGCTCTATCAACATCTGGGGAGTGATGATTTTTGGCATGTCAGAATTGGTGTGGATGGACGTCAGGGAAATCGGCAGATACCGCCCGAGTCGTATGTTTTGCAGCCATTTTTATCAGATGAAAAAACACTAGTGGACACTTTGATAAAAGATTCAATTGTCACTGATGTGCTGTCCCGAATGTAGGTATACTCAAATGTATGCCGCAGCATCACCTGCCACACTTACACTTCTTTGCATTTAAGGCTGATCTTGGTCGGAATGCTGAGTATATTTATGCCGTGCGAGTGGTGCGGGATATTGTTAATAAGCTGGCATTTTTCTTTTTACCGATCTTCCTGTTTAGAATTGGTAGCACCACTGATTTGCTGGCATTCTTGCCGATTTCTGCTTTTCAGGCGGGATTGTTGACGATTGCGCTGTTTTTATTGATCGGTCGGGTGATAGTAATGCTTACTTCAATTCCTATTTCAAACATAATTGCGCAAATAGGTCTCTCAAGAGGATTGGCTGTAGCATTTTTATTGCGAATTATTGTTTTGATACTTTTTTATAAATCTGAATGGAATCCTATGTTGGTATGGGTGGTAGCTGTTTTGGAAGGCATCCAAATGCCTTTCTTCTGGAATAGTTTTCACACACTGCTCTCCGAAAATACCAATCAAAAGAATATGGGAAAAGACTTGGGGTTAATACAGTTCTTGTTGCAGTTGACGGCGGCGATTGTGCCGGCGATAAGTGGACTCGTGGCGGTTTTATACAATTTAGAGGTAATTTACTTGGTGGCGATTATTGGCCCGGTGGTGGGTTTGGCGCTGACGTTGCAAATTCAAGATAGAGCAATTAAGCATCGAGCTACTTGGGATGAATTTTTGAGCTGGGTGCGTGAGCCTGAGTATCGCCGATTGGGTGTGTCATTTATTGGTAAGTATTTTAATGACGCGGCGTTGTTTGTCTGGCCGCTCTATGTGCTCCACTTGCTGGGAAGCATCGATAAGGTCGGGTACTTATATAGCGTATCTCTAATCTTAGCAATGCTGCTTAATTTTGCGGTTGGTTGGTACATTGACTCACGGCGATCAAGTAGTAACAGGCCATTTTTCACCTCTGGTACTTTGTTGAGTTTAATTTGGTTGGTGCGCTTGCAAATTATTCAGCCGCTTGCGATAGGACTGCTCGATAGTGTTGATAAGTTATTATCCAATTTTCATTGGCTCAACTTTGACAGTATTTGGCTAAAACGAGCGAAAGGTCAAAAAGACTTAGCGTATTTTGCATATCGTGAAATTGTGCTTGGCATTGGCGCGCTGTTGTTTTGGTCGATATTTATCGTATTTGTCAGTTTTAATGCAAGCTGGAACAGTATCTTTGTCTTTGCGGCAGTGGGTGTGTTGTTGAGTTTATTGATGCGAGATCGACTGTCGTGACTCCTGTCAGCAATGATATGATACAGACACACATGTCTACCAAAAAAGGAGCATTTCAACCAATTTCGTCTCTGTTTGATCACTATCAAATTGAAGACAAGGGTGGCTATATTACTCAAGAGTTTCAGGATTATGGCTATCGATTGGCAATGGAGCTTAATGATGAAGCACACAAGAGTTTATACATTAAAATGGCAAAAACAACCGATCGTGGCATCCTAGAGCAAGCCCGATCGTTTGTAGCAGATGCAGCATCTGCCAAGAGCAAAGCAAAATTATTTATGTGGAAAGTAAAAATGCTCCGCGAGGAAAAACGAAAAAAAACCACATCACCCAGTGCCAAAAAAAATAAGGATCTATCATGAATCAGCGCTGGTCAACTTCAATCCTGATTTTTATATTGATGATTTTGGCTGTTGTGGCTGGCTATAATTACTTTGTGCAGCCATTTGGTGAAGTATTTGAACCTGCGCCACCACCACCCACCCCATCACCAACAATTGTAGAGATTCCTGCTCACGAGCTTTATTTTGATCAATTAACTCCTCGACAGCGTGTGGCGCAAATGATAGCTGCCCCTGTAACACTCGATGCAGTTGAAATTGCAACACCAAGTGGTATTTTCGACCGAGTGCTGGGTGACGATGCTTCTGCCGAAGATTCAGAAATAGCTGAAGTAATTACACGAGAATCGTATGGGTTTGTCACGATTTTTGGCGATGGACTTTCTGGTGAACGAGCTCAGTCATTTATTACTTCAGTTTCTAGTGAGGAACAGCCGCTAACCACGCCAATTATAATGGTTGACCATGAAGGTGGTTCGGTGCAGCGGTTAAGGGGTGAGGGTTTTGAGGCGCTTCCTTCATGGGAATCACTTTGTGCGCAAGATCGGTCAGATCGATTACGTATTTTGCAGACATCAGCTCGACAAATTTCTCGGGTAGGCATCGATGTGGTGCTCGCGCCCGTTGTAGACATCGCAGAAGATCACCCCGTGCTAGGTGACAGGATTTGCTCAGGTGATCCACTGGCAGTTTTGACGGCTGGTATTGATTTTGTTGAAGCATTCTCGAAACAAGGGGTGATGCCGGTACTCAAGCATTTTCCTGGAATTGGTGACACTACTCGAGATCTTCATACCGATTTTGATCAAATCACCGTCAGTGACGACAGTGTGTACCTTTATAAGTACCTTTTGGGTCAGTATCCAAACATTGGTGTGATGATTTCACACGCTGGGGTGGTAAACCAATACGCTGACGTACCGTGCTCACTAAGTGTAGATTGTGTTGGTGAATTGAGGAGTGAATACCCGGCAGTACTTGTAATTTCTGATGCACTTGAAATGAGTTCTGCAAGAGTAGTGGAAGATGCAGAAGACACAGAGGAGGAGGCGCCACTTACAGAGGTAGCGGTTGCTGCTGCAGAGGCTGGAATAGAGGTTTTACTTTTTGGAGAAGGCGTTACCCCAGAGGAACTAGACCTGATTATTGTGGCATTAGAAAGTCAGTATCAAGCCTCTCCTGAGTTTCGCGATCACGTCGATATGAGTGCGAAAAAAATTGTGCAACTCAAGCAAAATATGGTCTATGCGGAGTATAATCAGTAGAGAAATGGAGTATTATGGAAGCTTCACAGAAAAATCCAGGGTTTATTGTCTCATTGCTCGTACCAATCTTTGTTGCAGCGCTCTACTATCTGCTTCGGCTTGATGCTAATAATGCGCGTATTTTTGAAGCAGTTTTACTATTGGCGGGCATGTATCTTGGGCTCGCACTTTTTTTACTGGATGCAACAGAGTTGTATAAGCATTATTCCAAGATTAATCGAGTTCCGGGTTTGGGATCTGCAAACAGTGGAGGTGAGTCTACACAAATCATGCCTGAGAATGTCAACGCAGATGCATCAGAAGCGTTCCAGGCACAGGTGCCTTCAGCCGAGCATTCAACTACCGCAGAACCTGAGCATGTACATCCATCACATCTTATAACGCGTTCACTACTATTTGTTCTGAGCCTGGTACCGCTGGGTATCTTTTTACTTACCTCAACAGGGAGCGTGCTCGGTATAGGATTGTATTTAGGAATACTAGTATCCTATTCATCAGAATTAGTTTCGTTCTATCACTCACCGCAACTAATTCGTGATCGTTTTTTATATCAATTAAAGAAGGCGCCACAAGCCAATGAAATGCTTTGGTTTATGGTTGGCGTTGTAACCTGGACAGTCTTGTTTGGGGTGCTGGTAGTCTGGTAATGATAACAATTTTTGGTCTTACTCTTCATGTATATGGTTTTTTGATCGGATTGGGGTCGCTCGTTGCGTATCTTATTATTGAGCGCGAGGGTAAAGAAGACGGTCTTAGCGAATCTGAAATTGTGAAAATGACGACAGGCATGTTTTTGGGAGCGATTATTGGTGCGAGAATTTGGCACGTGTGGACAGATTGGCACTTATATCTAGACCAGCCACTGAACGCATTTGCGATTTGGAATGGTGGACTGAGTATTCTTGGAGCGTTTGCAGGAGGTGCGATGGTTTTATACGGAATGCACCGATGGCAAAAAACAAAACAACACATTTCACTAGTTCACTTTGCGGACTTGATTGCTTTTGGCGCACCTGTAGGCCAAATGGTGGGGCGGTTGGGTAACGCGTTTAACCAAGAATTGTACGGCTTGCCAACAGATCTTCCCTGGAAACTATACATAGCCCCAGAAAATCGTTTAGAGCGGTTTCAGTTTTTTTCTTACTTTCACCCACTTTTTCTGTATGAAATTGCATTATTGGGGGTATTTGCGTTGGTAATTCTCTTTTTGCAGCGCTCTGGAAGAGTGCGCAGAGGTAATGGAGTGTTTGCGGTTGGATATGCATTTTATTATGCAACTATCCGCTTTTTTCTCGATTTTTTGAGAGCAGACAAGGAGCTGTACGCAGATGTTAACTTGGGTCTAAATCAAATAATGTTATTGCTTTTCATTGCAGTTCTAGGGGCAGTACTTTTATACAGAAAAAAAAGGTGCGCATGAAATCCCAAGTTATACTTTTTCTCGGAATCGCATTGCTAGTAGGTGTGGCATATGGAGGGTATATGTTTGTTCAAAATAATTCGGTTCCTGAGCCCGTGGTAATTCCTGGAGCAAATAATGCACAGCGAACCCAGACAGAGCAAGCCTTGCGAGTCATGAGTGATGGAGATCGTACCCAGATTCAAGTTGGACAGAGTCAGCTTGATGTAGAAGTTATTCATACCGAAGCAAGATTAACCCAAGGATTGAGCGGTCGCGACAGTATCGGAAGTGACGGACTGCTTTTTATGATGCCACAGCGAGCGATCCAGTCATTTTGGATGAGGGAGATGAAGTTTGATATTGATATAATCTGGATTGATGGGACAACTGTTGTCGGAATTACTAAAAATGTGCCTCACCCAGACCCATCCACACCACTTTCAGAGTTACCGAACTACACTTCACCTAGTCCCGCAGACACCGTCTTAGAAGTTGCCGCCGGTGCGGCAGATCAATACCAAATTACCGTTGGTGACGAGGTGCGCCTACTTGCAGTACAATAGAACCTATGTCAGCTGCCCAATCAACTAATCCGTTTTCCAAGCTGGTCCGAAATGCGTTCGCAACTGGTGGAACTATGAGTGCAGTTTCCTCGAGTATGCAGTCAACAGCTCAGTCAGATGATCAAAATCAATCGCCACCAGTTGATTTAGTTCAGCAGCCTACAGTACCATTAGAACCACAGGCTCAACCACTATCTACGCCGCAAGTTGAACCAGAAATTGATTCAAGTACTCGACTTGAAATTATCGATGCAATCGTGTCTGAGTTGAGTGCGACACCCATAGCTGACGTGTCACCTCAACCATCCGCCACACCTGCCGCAGATCTGGTGCAACCACAACCACAGCCACTACAGCCACAGCCACAATCTGCACCACAACCAGCGCAACAGCCAGCGCAATTACCTCAAGATGAGGTGCAACAACCCGATCCTCAACCACAACAGCCAGTTTCAGATACACTCAATCCTCCGAACGCATTCGGCTTCGCGAAAGAAAAAGTTGAGTCAACATCAAGTCCAGACATTGTATCGCCAGATTCAGGAGCGGGTGTTCAGTATGTTGAGCAAGAAAAAAATCCAGAAATCCCTGTAGAGGTCGAGAGCTTTTTGCAACATGCAGAGGATCACGCCAATCAAACACCGCAAGAAATTGTAATTGCAGATGGTTCGCAGCCGCAATCGACCAAGCATTTACCAAAAAAACCAGTCTTTGTCCTTCCAATCACTGAAGAAATTGAGAAAGAAGGAGAAAAAAAGAATCCCAAGTATAGTATTCGCTGGCTTGTCGAATGGAGCCACAAGGTGATTAAAATGTTTGCAGGAAAAGTAATTTACAGAGAAGCGCCTTCTGAGTCATAAGTTAGCCCTAGTCTGACCACCCTCAAAGCGCGTATAACACAACTATGGAACTTGATCCACAACTACTACTTTCTCAACTAATCGCGGTTGTCCTAACTTTGTTTGCCGTGGTGTTGGTTTGGGGAATTTTGGGGGTGTTTGCGTACATGATCTTTCAATGGTTCAAACATAGAAAACGCGAAGAGTATGCACTCAATTTTGTAACGCTGTTGATTAAGGTTCCAAAGGATAATGAGACCAAAATTGACGCCGCAGAGCAAATGTTTGCGGGGTTATATGCATTGAAGAATCAAGGTATTGGATCATTTTTGAAGACAGAGGATGTTATTTCATTTGAGATCGTAGCTCTTAAAGAAAGTATCGCATTTTATGTGAGTTGCTCTAAGTCTGTGCGTGATTTTGTAGAGAAACAAATTCATGGCGCATACCCACAAGCAGACATTAGAGAGGTCGAAGAAATAAATATTTTCAATGAAAAAGGTAGGGTTGCACTTGCTGCACTCACGCTTGATAGCTCAAATCATTTGCCAATCAAACCATTCAAAGATCTACCGACCGATGGACTATCTCTTATCACCTCAGCAATGGCCAAAATGAGTTATGGAGAAGGCGGAATCATTCAAATTCTGATCAGACCAGAAAGCAAAAAATGGCAAGAGCGTGGTAGAAAATACATGCAAAATGAGAAGCAGCGCGAAGCAGATCCAGAAAAGGCCACATACAAGCATGATCCAAAAGAAATGGAGTACATCACTAACAAGGTAGAAAAGTCTGGATTTAGGGTATCTATTAGAGTCGTGGTATCAGCAACTGATGATCAAACTGCAGATTCGCACCTCAATAATATTATCGGTGGTTTTGGCCAGTTTACTTCTGCATATAACTCATTTCAAAAAGGGACTACATTCCTCAAACACCTTTTTATGATTGATTTTATTTATCGTTACATGCCGCTGTTCAATAGAAATACCATGATTTTGAATACAGAGGAAATGGCGACAATTTTTCACTTACCCAATAAAACTATCGAGACGCACCACATCCAATGGCTCAATGCCAAGCACGCGCCAGCACCCAGAAGTATTGCCACAGACGGCCTGTACTTGGGTAAATCAGTATACAGAGGAGAAGTTCGCGAAGTCTATCTGGGTGAAGACGATCGCCGACGCCATATGTACATTATTGGAAAAACCGGTACTGGTAAATCAGAGTTTCTCAAAGAAATGCTCTTGCAGGATATCGAAGCTGGCAAGGGAGTCTGTGCTGTTGACCCACATGGAGAGTTTGTCGAAGATATTTTGCAACTTATGCCGCCCGAGCGCGCAGAGGACGTAATTTACTTTAATCCATCTGACCTCTTGCGCCCGATGGGAATGAACATGATGGAAGCTGACACAGAAGAGCAGCGTCATTTTGTGGTCGGATCGGTGATTTCCCTGATGTATAAGCTCTACGACCCGCACCGTACCGGTATTATCGGTCCGCGGTTTGAACATGCGATTCGCAATGCTATGTTGACGATTATGTATCGAAAAGGGTCTACGTTTATTGAGTTGGTCCGTGCTATGACCGATACCAAGTTTATTGATGAGCTATTACCGCTCGTTAAAGATCCTGTGGTTAGACGATACTGGACGGATCAAATTGCTCAGACGTCCGACTTTCACAAATCAGAAGTTCTTGACTATATCGTGTCTAAATTTGGTCGATTTGTGACCAATAAAACCATGAGAAACATTATTGGTCAGCCGTACAGTGCCTTTAATTTCAGAAAAGCCATGGATGAGCAAAAAGTTGTGCTTTGCAACCTCTCTAAAGGTATTCTGGGAGAAGAAGATGCAAAATTTCTGGGGCTGATCTTGGTGCCTAAAGTCTTGACTGCTGCCATGAGTCGACAAGATATCGGTATGCATGAGCGTAAAGATTTTTATCTCTACGTCGACGAGTTCCAGAACTATGCAACCGAAGATTTTGCGGTGATTTTGTCAGAGGCTCGTAAATATCGTCTCAGTTTGATCGTGGCTAATCAGTTTATTGGCCAGATTGATGAAGAAATTAAAAATGCAGTGTTTGGTAACGTCGGTACCGTGATTTGTTTTAGAGTTGGTGTGCCTGACGCGGGATTTTTGCAGCATGAGTTCGCGCCGGTGTTTAGTGATCAAGATTTGACTAATATTGAAAAATATCATGTGTATATCAAGACGATTGTCAAAAATGAGCCGGTGCCACCATTTAGTATGTCACTTCAAAAAGACATGGACGCAGTTGAGGCGCGGATGAATCCTAAGCAAGCCGAGATGATTAAGCAGCTGTCGCGACTTAAGTATGGTAAGGATAGAGAGGTTGTTGAGGCGGAGATACAATCGCGAAGTAATTTGTAGCTAATTTTTCATCTGTAATTCAGATGGATCTCTAAGAGACATATCAAAAAAAACAGGAGTATTGTGCTGTTCCAAAATTGCTGCATTGTGATTATCGGAATAATCGATTAAGATTCCTGCTTGTTCTAGTTCAGCTTTAGCCTGTGCTGCATGTGGAAATTTCTCCTCAATCTGAGCAACACTGGCAAATGTACCTTTGATTTGGGGCATGATATACCCGCACGGTCTCCCTTGGTATGTCAACATAGCTCTCACCGGAGGGACCCAGTTGTTTTTGAGAGCATTTGCTCGCTTGAGGGCACCTGCTTCCATTTGGATCGATTCGGCAATTTTTTCTTGCGCGATTCTGGCGTCTTCAGCTGAGTCTAGTGAATGCTGAAATTTACGCCAAAATCCTCCGATGCTTTTAAGAGCATCTTGATGCCATTGTGTAGATCGATTTCTGGCTGTGAGGTTTTGGGTATTGGCGACAGTCTCATCTGTCATGCCAATTCCTTCTGTTAGTTTTGTTGCATCTTCGGGATTGAGTCCACTACCGTAGAAAAGCTTCATGACAACATCTTTTCCTTGAAATTTAGTCTTGATGATCATAGCCCAGTTGCCATTTGCCAAGAATGAGAAATAGTTTTCATCAGAGAATTCTGCGTGTTTGTTGAGAAGCGGTAGGGCAGCAATGACACTTTCTAATTGAAAGTGGGGAACGTTTTCTAAGAGTGGGGGTTTTTCAACGGCCGTATCTTCGGTAAATATGATTTTTTCTGCTTCGTCGGGGAGTAAGAAGATTTTTTCAGCAGGGGATTCATGAGAAGTCGCTCTAGCTGGTTCCGATGTCTGCTTGCTGTCGGCCTCAGTTAAATCATTGGATTGAAGCTGGGAATCATATGTGTTTGTCATAAACCATGTAAGTTCTTGTGCATATTAATACCGGTATGTCGTGCTTTCTAAAAAGTACTTAATTAATATGGTACATTTCCTCAATAAATTCCTCAGTAATCGCTACTACAGATGGACTGAGAAACCGATCGGTTACTTCAATATATTCGAGTAATATTTGCCATCCAAGTCGTCTATCTTCAATCGTGGGATTATTTACACCATACACTTCTGTATCCGCAATTATTGAACATAAGGTTCTCATTGCGGAGAGATCATCAAACTGTGGAAACTCTTTTTTTAAAGTATCAAGAATTTTTTTAGCATCCTTTAGATATCTGAAGATCAATTTTTTACTATGCTCTTCACTTTCTAAAGATTCCAGTGATTCGTCACTGTGCGCGGTACCCATTACACTACATGCGGGAGTGTCTTCTGGCTCATTTTTTCTTATCATAGCATCTTTTAATTTGAGAAAAGATGTTGCTGTGCGAGCATTTACCTCCACTCTAGTAAAAATAATAGCTTCTACTTGTTGATGAAATCGTAGCCATAAATTTCTTTTCCAAACGGCATTAGAATTGGCTGCATTTGCTTCAGTGTGTATGGCGCCACCAGCTAGTCGACCTATCCCCGAAATTGCTACTGTCGCTGCAATTAGACCTCCGATAAACGCTCTCCTTGTAACCACGAAATTAGGAATAGTTTCTTCTTGATATGAAGCATTTTCTAGTGCTTTATGAATTGCAGTCGCTATTGCTGAGCCTACACCAGTTGCGATGCCGAACTCGACCAGTGAGCTAAACCGCCTCTGCGCATTATCTCGTGTGCTTTCAGTTGCGAGCCTATTTAGAAACTCTTTGTCATGAGGAGTGTTAAGTTGTTGGTCATTCAATTTGCTGGAAAAATCTCCTGCAATTACAAATACGTGACTGTCACTTCTGAATGACTCAGGTGGACCAGGCAATCGATACCATAGATTTATAAGTTTTTGATCAAAAGTTACATTATCTTGATCCATTATTCCCCTCGGTGTTAATCCATCTACAAACAAATACTTTGGTTGGTATTCTTGCATTCGGCTAAGAAGCGCATCTTTATTAAGCCAAGCACTTGCTTCATACCAGTTGCTCACAACTTGCTGCTCCATAGCATTTTTTTGAAGTAGATCAGTGTCGTGATGTATGGCAGGTTCAAAATGAATATTGGTAAATTTTCTTGCTTCGGATTCACTCGTGGGTTGCAAATTTGTTTCGATCGACATATACAATCCAAACACTACCGCCCCTCATACTCCTCAACCACCTGCTGACAGTAGAGATACCGACCATACTCAAATGCTCGATTTTGGATTGATGTATCATTTTCATTTACTTCGACTGAAGCGCCTAAAACTTGTTGAGTATGGCTGGCTACGTCCTGTCCGCGCGAGCTGATGGTTTGGATTTCACTCTGTGCTTCTTCTGCAAATGTCTCAATTTTTTCACGATCCACGACTCCGGTTTTTTCTAGAATTGGTTCTGCAAGTTGGACGACTTTATCGGTTGCATAAATTGTTGCACCAAGACCACCAATAACAGTGACAACGGCGACGAGTGTGATAACTTTGAGTGGCGACATGCATCTAGTGTAGCACGTGAATTGGGGCGATTGTTACTCGTAGCGGAGCGCTTCAATCGGGGATAATTGAGCCGCACGACGTGCAGGCGCAGCGCCAAAAATAAGCCCAACTAGAGTTGAAACGCCAAATGCGAGAACCACCGCGTCCATTGTGACTTTGGCAGGGAAGTAGGGTTGAATGGCGAGGGTTCCCAGGAAGGCAATGATAATTCCAATAATCCCTCCAAGGAGCGACAAAATCGCGGCTTCAATCAGGAACTGAGCCAAAATACTGTTGGGTGTAGCGCCGAGGGCTTTGCGGAGGCCGATTTCTCTGGTGCGCTCGGTTACTGAGACGAGCATGATATTCATAATGCCAATACCGCCGACGACTAGAGAAATACTGGCAATACCACCCAGGCCAAGGGTGAGCACTCCTAAAATTTCATTAATCGTATTGAGAATGTCAGATTGATCAAACACAGAAAATTCATCTTCTTCAAGTCGCTCACCTAGAACGTCTTCAATTGCAATAATCGCATCTGGAATTTGATTGGCATCTTTTACTTTGACAATAATTTCAAAGAGTGAGTCTATATCGTACATTTTGAAAGCAGTTTCTAGGGGGATAAATGCATAGGTATCAAAAGAAGGGCCGCCAAATGAGCCGCCAACTTCTTCCATGACTCCCACGACGGTAAAATTTTGAGTACCAATCCGGACTCTTTTGCCCACGGGATCTATTTCACCAAATAGTTCCTCTGCGACCGCGTGGCCAATTGCTATGACTCGTTTGCCAGACTCATCGTCGGTGCTGGTGAAAAAAGATCCTTTAGCAAGCTTGGCATTTCCTTGAGAAAGAGGGTAGTCATAGGTTGTGCCAATGAGTGTCACTCGTTGCTCAGTTGTTTGAAAACTCATGGTGTCGACTTTTTGCACAAATGGCACTGCCCGAGTCACATACTCGCGAATTGCTTTGATATCCCTGACTTCGCGGAGCGATAATTTGCTAGAGGTAATGGCACTAATTTGTTCTTCACGATTAAATCCACCGCCCTCGCCAAACGGATCACCAGGAAATACCAACACGGTGTTTGCTCCAAGTGCGTCAAATTGTTCAGTGACGTATGCAGAGAGACCATTTCCAATTGCGGTTAAAAGCACCACAGATCCAACACCAATAATTACTCCGAGGGTTGTTAAAAATGACCTCAATTTGTTGACGCTAATAGCCTTGAGTGCGATAGTAAAGGTATTAAACAGGTTCATAGGAATTTTGGCTCATTTTTTTCTTCAATGCTGGCGAAATTGGCCGATCATCGACAATTTTTCCATCCCTAAATAAAATCAATCTCTTGGTAATCGCTGCCACATCAGATTCGTGCGTAACCATGATGATAGTTGTACCATCGGCGTGGAGCTCTTTAAGAAGTTCTTCAATTTCATTACCGCTTTTGGTATCAAGATTTCCTGTTGGTTCATCTGCAAAAATGACCGCTGGTTCATTTACGAGCGCGCGCGCGATGGCAACTCGTTGTTGCTGGCCGCCAGAAAGTTGTGCAGGCGTGTTTTGGAGTCGATCGCCCAAACCAACTTTCTTGAGCATGGCAGTTGCTCGCTCAATTCGTTCTTCTTCTCCATATCCGCCATACAAGAGGGGAAGCGCAACGTTATCAATCGCAGACGTTCTGGGAAGGAGATTAAATTGCTGAAACACAAAGCCAATTTCTTTATTTCTGAGCTGTGCTCGGGCAACTTCGTCGTATTCGGTAACGTCTTTTGATTTGAGAATTATTTTTCCGTTGGTGGGAGTGGCAAGAATGCTGGCAACTTGCAGAAATGTTGATTTTCCAGATCCAGAGGGTCCCATGATTGCCACAAACTCACCCTCATCAATTGCAACAGAAACATTATCAAGTGCTTTGATAGTAGTATCACCCAAGGTGTAGTGTTTGGAAACATCGGTCAATTCGAGCAGCATAGAAACGTTACTCCGGAAGTGCTATTTGATCAGAAGCAGAAAGACCACTCAAGACTTGCAACTCTGTTTCTGTCTCTAGTCCAATGGTAATTTCGCGTTCTTCAACTTGGTTTTCTCCGGTGCGGACATCGACGTAGGTTTTGCCGTCACGTTCTTTGGTTGCGATCAAGGGGATGACCAGTGCATCATCTATACTTTCTAATTTAATGCTCGCATCACCATTCATACCGATTCTCATCAGATGACTGGATTGTTCTTGGGTGAGTGGAAATTCTACGACGTATGCGGTACCACTTGATGTCTCGGTGCTGAGGAACGATATATATCCAACAGAGCTATCGATTTCAAGATCTGAGTAGGCATCCAGAGAAAGGACTGCTGATTGGCCCATTTCAACCAGTGCAATATCTACCTCATCAACTGCCGCCCGGAAAATCATGCTCGTTGGATCAACGACTTCAAAAAAATCTGTTGGACTCAGTTGTATTCCCGTTGTAGTTGTTGGGCTGACGGTTAAAATTCCATCAAATGGTGCAGACAGCACCGTATTTTGAATTGCAATATCACGAATTTCAACGTTGAGTACTGTATTTTCTAGATCAAATTGCTCTTTCTCAACCGACCGCTGCTCTGCGGTGTCAATCGCGCGATCCTTAATGTCATCACGAGTATTTTCCCAGTCCCAGCGTTCTTTGAGGTAATTGTTGAGGTCTTGGTCGATTTGTTTTTGGAGTGTAGCTTGATCAATGGTGGCGATAGTTTGCCATTTTTTGACAGAATCACCTTCTTTTGCACCAAGATAGACTACTTTGCCGCCTGCCTGAAATCTCATGCGGGCTTTTTGTTTTGCATCTACATAGCCAGATACATCAAGGGTTTTGGTTAATTCGCGTTGTTCAACTGAGATAAAATTATATTGAATTTCTTCACTCGCTTGCGATCGAGTCCACCAAATTCCCGCTCCAACAAGGAGAAGGACGGCAATAACAACAGTTTTTTTACGGCGACGTACCCAATTTGTAAGTGACGCAGCATTTTCTTTTATCTTCATGATTTTTTTCTAAAAAGAGTTTTGATTCAGACTGTAGTATACTGTATCTGGCACAATTTGAATATCAATGGCTGGTATAATGGAGCGCACTGCTGAAAGTAGAGCCGATAGCTCAGCTGGTAGAGCGGTAAGCTTATACCTTACTGGTCGGGGGTTCGAGTCCCTCTCGGCTCACAAAACGTCATTAGTCGAAATCATTGCAAACTGTTACCCCATTGTTTAGTAGAAAAATCTACGTTAGTATTGAGGTATGATTGAAATATTTCAAAAAAGAACCTGATCCTTCCGACCTCAATTCGTCAGCTAGAGCTGAAGTACCAGTGGGAGGTGTTGATAAAAATGATTTTGGTGCAGTAGAGAGAACGCGAAGTGAATCACCCATAGAGACAGTGATTGGACTTTGCCAGGCCTACGGCGAACTGCAGAGAAATATTTCTCGTGCTGCACTTCAGGTTCCGCCAGTAAGACCTTTGATAAATTATGATAATTTACCATTTCAACCAGGATTAAACGCACTGGAACTCTACGATCGATTCAAAGGTAGTAACCTATTGCCCGACTGGCCTTCACCAGAAAAATTTAGAAATAATACAGAATCATTGCAGGAGCCGATTGCTGCAGCCATTGAACAAATGGATCAATTGGTTGATTTACTAGGTGAAGCGCTTAGGGAAATACCAGATGCTGTAACCGTGAAAGATATGACCGGCGAAGAAGCAGAGGTTTTTTTTAGAGTTGCAGACAATAATTTCCGAGTCGCAAGAGCACTACTCTTGTCACGTGAAATTACTGTAACTACTGTTGATACCTTAAAAGACCTGATTAATTCTAAAAGAAAGAGTGTAGCAGCGCTCTCAGGGGGTACAGATAGAAGTGAATTAGTTAGAAATTTGCAAATTCTGAAAGAATATGAAGCTCGCTCAGTTGGTAAAAGAATCCAGAATGTATATCGACAACAAGGGCAGAAGAGTCTAACCAATTTTTTTAGTTTAGAACAACCCGCAAATATTGCGCGCATACAGTATGAGGTTCAGTCAGAAATGATGACCCTAAGAAGAGCATTATTAGAAATACAACAAACTATCTTAGACATTAAACGTGGCTTAGCAGGCGCCCGTGAAAGTATTCAAGTAATTTTGGCAAAGTTGGCAACTATTCAAAACTCATCTCAGACCAGTGGGGAATACAATTCCGCGGGGTAGTATTGTAGGCAAAAATTTCAGAGTATATCTACTGATCCTGGTCAACTTTGCCCAAAAATCGTTTCAGCTCCTCCACAAACGGAACCGCCTTTCTTCCTAATCGAGAAAGTGAATATGTGACGGAGAGCTTATCAACGGTCTCCTCGGTGCGCACGATCATGCGCAGCCGCTCAAGTCGTTTGAGTCGACTGGTAAGCGTCACCGCATTAATTCCCTCAACAGCACGTTTAATATCACAAAAACGCAACTCACCACTCGCGAGCTCATCAATAATGCGGATAGTCCAGTAGTCACCAAGAATTTTCATGGTGGTATGACAGACGCTGTGTTCTTTTCTGTGTTTCATAGTATTGATAAAAAATATTTACTAGTATATACTCTTTACTAGTCATTTTATTTTACCATTAATTGACGCAGTACTCAATATTAACAAGGAAACTCATATGAGCGCAGCACTTTCACTAAAAATAATCGCCGGTAGCACTCGAGAAGGGCGTTTTTCTCATGAAGCCGCCGCCTGGATCGCTGAAATTGCAAAAAAGAGCACTGATGTAGATGTGGAAGTACTTGATCTACGTGACTACGAAATGCCTTTTTTCGACAGCCCAATGTCTCCCTCTTCAAAGAGCAAACCATACCCGCACGATATTGTCGAGCAATGGACTGCAAAAATCGCTGAAGGCGACGCATTCATTATAGTAAGTCCAGAATACAACCACAGTACTTCGGGCGTGTTAAAAAATGCTCTTGATTGGGTGTATAAAGAATGGAATAACAAAGCAGTTGGCTTTGTGAGTTATGGTTCTGTTGGAGGTGCTAGGGCAGTTGAGCACTTGCGATTAATGGCAATTGAATTGCAAATGGCGCCGGTGCGCGAATCTGTGCATTTTTTGGGCAATGATTATTTCCCGGCTGCGTTTGGTGATCGTGACTTTAAGGCACTGTTTGAAAGTCATGAAAACAGCGCGAAGACTTTGATTGGGCAAGTTACTAAATGGGGATTGGCCCTAAGAAGCATTCGATAAATTATTGTGCATCAAAATCCCTCGCACTCCCGAACAATCGGTAGTGGTTGAAATTGCGTTCCATGCATTTGTTGTTGCCCGGAAGCGAGTAAGTAGCGATCTTGTGCCTGGAGTTTGAGTTGGTGGGCCTTTTCAATTCCTGCTTCGCTTGCAATATATGCAAGATCATACGCTTCCAAAAAATGGTCCTGGCAGGTGCCGTGCTGGAGAATATAAGCGGCGTGGTACGCATCTTCTGGAGCAAGTTCTTGACGCTTGATGAGTTCAAGGGTAAGTGCTAATCGCTCCTGATCGCGTTGCGGATAGAACAGCCACTTACTCGTATTTCTATCAAATTGGTCAGTTTCATATGCATATTTAAGTTGCTGTGACGTGTCTCCACTTGTGTCGACTGCTGGTGGCGCGGGAGTCAAAAACCCTGCAGAAAGAATCAAGATAACTGCCGCGCACCAGAACGATAAGATTATTTTTCTAATATTTTTAAATGAAAACAATTTGAGGTGCTTGGAAATTAATTCTGCTGCTAAAACAACAAAAAGGAGCAAGGATAAAGGGGTCAAAAGGAGAAATCCAATAAATCCCGCGAATTCAATTGTTGCGCCCAAGAATATAATTACGAGCAATAGAACCAATGCTAGGATTTGATTTTTAGTCATTACCTACAATATAGCGTACTTACATCAAAAAAAATCTGTCAATGACACCTTTTTCACCTCATTGGCGTGCTTACCTATTGAAACAGGATATGTTCCGGTAAAACACGATGTGCAAAATGATTTTTTTGGTAGTCCCGATGCTTTAATGAGCCCGTTATACGTAAGAAATGCAATTGAGTCAGCCCCAATGTAGTCTGCGATTTCTGACTGAGTCATGCGAGTTGCGAGTAATTCAGCTTGCGTTGGAGTGTTGATACCATAAAAGTCAGGATACAAAACTGGGGGCGAGCTAATTCTGACATGGACCTCTCGCGCACCGGCCTTTTTAAGCACGTGCACCAGATGTTTTGTGGTGGTTCCTCTGACGAGAGAATCATCAACGAGTATGACTGATTTCCCCGCAACCACCTCTGGAATTGGATTGAGCTTCATATTGAGATGCATTTCTCGCGATGACTGTTCTGGTCGAATAAACGTGCGATGAACATAACCATTTTTTATAAATCCATTTTGCACCAGCACTCCAGAAACCGTTGAGAATCCTTCTGCTGCAGGAAACGATGAATCGGGAACTGCGACAATAATATCCGCATTTTTAACAGGAGCTTCGCGCGCAAGTTCTTTGCCAAAATTTTTGCGAACTTCGTTGACTCGCTTGCCCATAAATGACGAATCTGCTCGAGCAAAGTAGACGAACTCAAAAATATCGAG
The DNA here is from genome assembly GCA_041747555.1 of Patescibacteria group bacterium. GTDB lineage: Bacteria > Patescibacteriota > Microgenomatia > UBA1400 > PJMF01 > JBGTEY01. The sequence continues at coordinate 14,018 of JBGTEY010000003.1, read as the reverse complement.
ATTTTCACTACCGCGAGCAAGTTGGGTAGATTTGAGACCCCTTTTTGAAATAACAATCATCTCGCCCGGCTTCACTTCACGCAAAAATTCAGCACCAATGATAGGAAACACGCAATTTTCAGATGAAATCACATGCCCGTCACACATCGTGCCAATACAGAGCGGGCGCAGACCATTCGCATCTCTAATTGCAATCAATTTGTCTTTTGTCATGAGGATCAGCGAAAATGCACCGACCAAATGAGGAAATACTTTTTTGACAGCCTGCTCGATGGATTTGCCTTTTACCAAAAAATGAGACAAAGCATCGGTGATCATCTCGGAGTCATTACTACCAAGTGTTGCGATACCCAATGAGTTTAAAAAAACCTCCAGTTCGGAGGTGTCGGGTAAGTTGCCGTTGTGGGCAAGCGCAATTTGTTTATTGTGACGAAGGACGGGTTGGACGTGTTCTATGCTGAGTCCGCCACTGGTAGAGTAGCGATTATGACCAACGGCAATATGGCCAGTGAGTTTTTGTAAATCTTTTTCTGAATAGACTTGGGTGACAAGGCCAAGGTTTTTTTTGATTGTAATCCGCTCGCCGTCTGAAACTGCGATGCCTGTACCCTCTTGACCTCTGTGTTGTAGTGACCAAAGCCCCGCATGCGTAATGCGCGCCACGTCACATTTGGGTGCGAAGATTCCAAACACTCCGCATTTTTCCGTGAGTTCAACCATGGGTGTATGGTAGCGAAGATTTGTGGATGGGGATAGGTGGGGAATTGAGGAGTTTTATAAAAATGAGTTTAAGCGCTTACTTAAGAATTTTTGCCCTACTCAAATCAAAGCTTTCAAGAAGTGTTATGAAATTCCTGACTATGTTCTTGCTGAAGTTCGTCTCCAAATCGGAATTTCTTGGATGCAAACTAGTTGATGAACCGTACTTGATTTTCATTGAGAATCAGTCGTGCAATGTTCTCATTTGATATAATGCATGTTCAGTATGCGTAGGCCAGACATAGTATCATCACATTCGGATCTTGAACCAGTGCAAATCTCGTCTGCAAGGGACCGACTTTCTTTACCTATGTTTGGGGCGCAGCGTTTTAAAGATCCTCAGGATATTGCAAGACGCTACAACTACCCACTGGATGAAAACGGTCGTCGGGTTGTTGAAAAAATTTCATATTCAGCCATCTGTGTTTGTGACCACTGCATTAGAGCTGATAGACCTCCGATTGAGGCCGACAATTATCCAGATGCAGTGAGGAAAATGATAAAAATACACAATACGTTTGGTATTCGCGAAATGCCGAAGATTCGAGCGTATAGACCACCACTAGAGCAACCAAAAAAAGATGTCTCGCCACCCCAAAAGGGGGTATACTCAAGAAGGGATGCTGAAAGAACATTTGAGCCATTTAAACCCCCACATACACTGTTTGCCAATACTTCTAAGCGCGAATTGCATGTTAGTGCGCTGGACAACCTTCTGATGAAAGGTGTTCTACCAGAATATATTCGTCAGTACTTTACTACTAAGTCAGGCAGGGCAACTGAAACCCTAGCCCAGGCACAACCAAAACCAATTATTCCTGGCGTCTTAAGACGCCTGCTGTACAACCACGGACCAGATCAAATTGAGGCAATCAAGAAATGTTACTTAGTCCCTGATGATTTGTTGCAAAAAATTCGTGAGGAGACGGGGATTTGAGTGATTCGTGCCTGACGCTGGGGTCGTACATCAATGATTTAACACAACAATTGTTGAGAAAAATGGCTCAGGACATGAGGTATTTGTACTGGCGTTAAACAAGTGTGAATATCCTGCTAGAATGCTGTCAGGATGTCATACAACAAACTCACGTTAATAGAGCAAGACATCATCGAAAACAAAGCCACAGAACCACCATTCTCTGGCGAATACGATGATTTTTATGAAAAGGGTACTTTCATTTGTAGAAAATGCAATTCACCGCTCTTTTCCTCCCAATCTAAATTTGACGCGCACTGTGGCTGGCCGGCATTTGATGAGAATTTCCACAATGCCGTAGAGCGAAAAACCGATCTCGATGGCAATAGAACGGAAATTCTCTGTGCGAATTGTGGTGGGCACTTGGGCCATGTGTTTGAAGGTGAGCAGTTTACTGATACAAATACACGCCACTGCGTCAACTCGCTTTCTATACAATTTATTAAGGAGGGTGACGAATTGCCAGTTCTAAGGGAAGAAAATGACTGAACTCGCAACCCTCAACGGTTGTTTTTGGTGTACCGAGGCTATTTTTCAGCAACTGCGTGGTGTTATTTCGGTGACTCCGGGGTATTCTGGTGGTGAGAGAAAAAATCCGACATATGAGCAGGTGTCGACCGGCGTGAGTGGTCATGCAGAGGCAATTCAGATTGAGTTTGACCTTGAGCAAATTTCATTTGAGACTATCCTCGATGTGTTTTGGCACACGCATAATCCTACGACACTTAATCGACAGGGTGCAGATGTCGGAACACAGTATCGCTCGGTTATTTTTTATCATTCAGAGGATCAGAAAAAAATCACACATGCGGTGCAGCAAAAAATAGAAAAAGAAGGTATGTATCCTGATCCAATTGTCACCGAGATCACTGAATACGAGGAATTTTATCCTGCAGAAGACTATCACAAAAATTATTACAAGAATAACCCTGACGCACCGTACTGTACCCACGTCATCGAGCCAAAATTGCAAAAGTTTTGGCAAAAATACAAAGGTCTGACTCACTAATGGCCCAATTTTCAAAATCTGATTTTTCAGCTATCGATCTGACCAACGAGCAACAGGAATTGTTTGATGCCTTGGAGCGCACGAATGACTCGGTATTTGTGACAGGAAAAGCAGGAACTGGTAAGTCGTTGCTATTACAATATTTTAGGACTTTTACCCATAAAACTATCGTGGTTCTAGCACCAACGGGTGTGGCCGCGCTCAATGTAGGCGGGCAAACGATTCATTCATTATTTAGGCTGCCATTTTCGGTGATTACACCAGAAAAAATGAGTGAGTTGCGCCTCAATTCAAGACAAACCAAGTTATTACGAAGTCTAGACGCCATGATTATCGATGAAATTTCTATGGTGCGTGTGGATGTACTTGAAGCGATTGATTTTTTGCTCAAAAAAGCCCGTAATTCTGAATTGCCATTTGGCGGTGTGCAGATGGTGATGTTTGGTGATTTGTACCAACTGCCACCCGTAGTTACGAGTGGGGAGCTGCAGAAGTATTTTGCAGAAAAGTATGGTGGAGAGTTTTGTTTTAATGCACCCACATGGCAAGAAGCACAGCCAAAAATCATTGAATTATCAACTATTTTTCGCCAGACTGATCGGACATTCGTGGATGTACTCAACGCCATTCGACACGGCAATCCAGAAGAAGAATTTTTACAAAAACTCAACGCCCGGGCAGATGTTGAACACCCAACAGAAGGTTCAATTATTCTAGCCACCACTAATGCTGCAGTCACTAAAATAAATAGCATCAAAGTTGCAGAACTTACCGGAAAAACCTATCACTTTCACGCAAATATTTCTGGAGATATCGAAAAATCAGCATTTCCAACCGATGAAACCCTTGAATTAAAACACGGTGCTCAAATTATGATGATGAAAAATGATCCAGACAAAAGATGGGTGAATGGGAGTCTGGGAACAATTCATTCGATCACAGAAGACGTGATCAAAGTAAAAATAGACGGCTTTGTCTACACAGTCGAGCCAGAAGTGTGGAACAAAATAGCATACGAATATAGCGCCAGTAAGAAAAAAATCGAAGAAAAAATAATCGGCACTTTCACCCAGCATCCATTGCGATTAGCGTGGGCAATTACGATTCATAAATCACAGGGACAGACATATAGTAGTGTGATTATTGATTTGGGGTGGGGTGCGTTTGCACATGGTCAGACGTATGTGGCACTCAGTCGGTGTGAGCGTTTGGAAACGTTATACCTGAGACGCCAAGTTCGCCCGCGCGATATCATCGTGAATCAATCGGTGCGGGCGTTTATGGGTGGCGAGAAATTACCAACTACCTCCACCACCGCCTCCGCCCCCACCACCAGATGACCCACCGCCACCACTCGAGGAGGATGATGACGGATTATATGACAGCGTGCTCGAAGCACTTGAGTTAAATGAATTTAGAGACTCAGTCCAGCGAGATGCAGAAACACTGCTCATTCCCGCAACATATGATGGTGGTTCCATATTAAGGTCTTTCATGTGCTTAGCGAGCTGGTCGACAACACCGAGTGAAATCGCAAAAGGGAGTACATCTTCTATAAACAAACGCTTTTCATTAATTTCTTGACGCCATTTTCCAGTTTTAATCATATATTTGAGACCTTGTGCTTGCATGGCGAGATTTGAACCGACTGCAGTTTTCTGAGGCATATGATACGCAAAAAATAACGCGATTGGAGTTGAGACTACTAATAATAGTGCGTGCCAGAGGCCATTTCCATACTGCGATCCTGAAATTGCAACCCCGAGCATCCCACCTTGTGCAATTCCAATAACCAACAGCCACAGAGCGCGGCTCGAACTTGGATTAGCACTAAACCAACCTTTGCTTTTACCGGTGGTGTTTATCATTTCTTTAACTTTTGCCATCTTTGTGTGGAACGTGCCCTTGAGACTGCTGATGGTAACGGTCTTTTTTGAACCAAAGAGTGACTTAAGTAAATACGCTTGATGCGGGGGGAGAGACTCATTTTTTGAAAGTGTTCCCGCGATTGCGTTCTCTCCTTTTTTGAGGAGCGAGAGCGAATAGTCTGTTTGTTTGAAGACTAACATTTTCTTTGTTTTTTCTTCTATCTTAAAATATTTTTTGTGCGCAAGATCGATTATTTCTGCGATAACATCGTGATTATCCACTCGCTCATCGAGCATTAATCCAGCCTCTCCTGGAGTCATTGTAGTCAGTGGTTCATATACAAATCGAGTTCGACGTGAATCAAAAACAGGTCGCAGTTGTTTTGGTTTATCAGGATCAAGATCAAAAATATTTTGTGAAATAAATACCCAGTCACGACCTCTCGTGTACCACAAATAGACGCTCAGGAGCGCGGGGATAGGAATCACAAACAGTTCCCAGTTGTCTCGCAGGAATCTCATGAATTGCTCGAACTCTGTGGGGAGAATTAATTGATTGGTGTTCGAAAGAGTGACATCTACGGTGACATTGTCATTGTAAGCGACGGTTGATCCATAGATAAATTCTGCGGTGTTGCTATCTGTCCTGCTGGGGGTGCACAATCCATCATCTGTGCCATAAAAACCTGAGTAACAGTCTATTTTAATAATTTCAGCATATGGTGACTGAACCGTTGCGCTTGCCGATGCGATTGGGATCGTCCAACCTTCACCGGTAATATCCCAAGAAAGTACCGGGCTTACATCTCTATAAATCAAGCCAGGATCGACATGGTATGTGATCAAGTAGCGATTGTCGCCAGAAAAAGTTCGATCAGGGTCGCCAATTTTAAGGACGAGGTTGCCATTTTCAGTATACGTCTCGAACTGATGAGGCGTTCCCGATTCATTGACGACCGACTCAATATCTAAGTGCAGCCGGCGGTGAATATCATCATGTGAGTAAGAAAGGGGGATATATCGTAAAATACCGTGCTTGGTAAGCGTGGTTGTGTAGGAAATGTCTTCAGTAATGGTGAGTGTAGTGTCTTGGTTTATGATAATTTCAGACTCAAATGACGTGATTTCTTCAAACGCGAGCACAGTGCCACTGCTCATTACGAGCAAAAGTACTGTCGTCCAGATCGAGAGCGCGATTTTTTTCATAACGATTCGTTCGGGTCTTCTATTTCAAATTCTACCATTTTATTCCCTTCAGAATAGATGGCAGCATAGGAAATAACAGGTTTTGATTCGTCAAAAATAGAGGGGGCAACCAGCTTTATTTCACTCAAGACGTTGGGTAATGCCTGGATCTCTTCTGGTGTTAGCCAGACGAGCTCACCGTCTTCGGGATCTTCAGGGAGCTCGCCAGAAACATAGTCTGCAAATACAAAATGAAAGAATACTTCTTGATCGAGGTCTTCTAAATAGCCGTTGCCGGTGGCGCGAATGCGAAGATTGGTGATTCTGAGATTGGTTTCTTCGAGGATTTCTCGGTGGCAGGCCGCAAAGAGGCCTTCATTAAATTCTCTCTTGCCTCCTGGCGCCATCCAGACGTCGGGCATGATTTTTTTGGTTGGTTTGCGGTGGAGCATGAGGAATTTTCCGTCTTTTTTGACAAAACACTCTAGGGTAACGAGTATATTTCGCAAATTGTGATCCTGAGCTTGTCGCTGAAATTCTGCGACATTGCCAGCGGTAACCTGAGAAAGTGGAGTGGGAAGATCATCAAGATCAAACCATTGTAGCTTTTCGCATTTTTCTGGCTCTTGAATGACTGGTTTTTGATTGTCCTTGATTTTGGCAAGGTAGGTGGTTGGTACCCAGTGTTGTTTATCAGCCTCAAGTAGCTCATCTGAAGTATTGAGCACATCAAGAATTTCAATTTCGATACCGAGTTCTTCGAGAATTTCTCTGCGAATTGCGTCTTGTCTGAGCTCGCCATACTCTACGGCACCACCAGGAGCTTCCCAAGTTCCTCGTTCATTGCGAGCCTTTTGGCTCCGTTTTGTAAGTAGAATTTGACCTTTGTCATTGAAGATTAGTGCCCCAACGGCAACGCCTATGTAGTCATTACCAGGTTTGAGGGGTGTTTTGGATTTGTCGTTCATTGGTGTAGCATATACCACATATGCCAGAAAACCAAGAAAAACGTGCCGTAGAGAGCTCAGTAACATGCTTTGTGCATTGCGGAGATAATTTTTTATTTTTACTTCGAAATGCCGACCGATCAGTTGACGCAAATCGCCTCAATGGTGTTGGGGGTAAGTTAGAAAAGGGAGAAAATTTTCTGGATGCAGCAATCAGGGAAACTCAAGAAGAAACAGGGTATGCAGTCTCAAAAGATCAAGTGCGCTTGGCAGCTGTAGCCCAACTTCATGGCGGGTATGCCAAAGATTGGACGATGTGTTTTTTTACTATTGAAGTGCCATCTCAAGAAATACCTATTGGCACCAAGAACCATGAGGGCCAATTGCTTTGGATCCCTGCTAATCAAGTGTTGCAGAGCGAATACGAACTTGTTGACGATCTCAATTACTGTTGGGAAGCGATTGCTCGGCGCGATGCAGTGATATTTTTTACCGCAGAGGTGAATGAGCATGAGAAAATTGCTTCGATTAACATTAGCGAATTAGACAACATCAGCGAATTAGAATAATTGTTTTAATTTCAGTTAGAAATAAACGAGTAAAAGCAGTTGTGTGTGACGAGTTTTACCTTTTTGAATTGCTGGATTAGAGCAGGAGCAAGAGCGCTGCACCAAGTCCGAGTGTTACCAATCCCGCCTTGAGCCAGTCGATCCATTCTGCTGGGCCTGACTCTGGAAGTACTTCTGGAAGCACTGGTTGTTCTTGTGCCACGGTGGTGGTGTATGCAATGGTTTCAACTGGTGTGGTGCAGGTGTCGCTATTCACATATTCGGCGAGCCTACAGACTCCGCTTTGAGAGGAATCGGACGAGTAGCAGATGTGAGCTGAGTTGGCGCAGTCTGAGTTTGAGACACAGGATTCATTACAACCTACCGTAGGAGGCGGTGGATTGTAAACCACTGGCTGGCAGTTTGTTGCAGGCTGATTGCTGCCAAGTCGGCAGCTGCCATTTGAGCAGACGTAGCTTCCGCTCACGGTTTGACACTGTGCGTCAGTGGAGCAGGCTGAGTTGCAAGCATAGGTATCTACTGGTGGTTGGCAAGATGACGAGTCTCTATTTGAATCGAGTCGGCATGTATTACCATGTTCTGCAGAACAAATGTAATTAGCATTAGCACTTTGACACTGTGCGTCTGATAAACAATTTGCGTTGCAGCTGAATGTTGCTGCGGGTGGCGTTGAAGACGGGCTTGGTGAGGGACTGACACTTGGTGATGGGGAAGGGGTGATCTCTTCTTCATCTATTATAAGTGAAGCTGCGCAAGTGAGCTCTGTTTCACCAGTCGACACGATTGCGCTGTTAGTGAATGCTCCTGATTTCGAAACATTGACTACTTTAACCATAAATTCGACGATTGTTGACCGGCAGGCATTTGCAGAAGGTCCGCCAGCTTCATTTGAAACCTGATCGCATTCCAGTTGACCTAAATCTGCAGAAACAGTGCGGGTATCTTGATCATAAACGACACTATTACTATTGAATTGATGATCAACAAACGCAAGTTGTGAGGGCAATTGATCAAGGACTTCCACCACAGTGCTCGTAGTTGCAGTTGGCCTGACAGTTATTCGGTATACAAACTGATCACCCAACTCAACGACTGTATCTGGGGCCATGTATGTTGCTTCTTGAGAGTCATCAGCAATGAAAGCGGTGTGTGCTTCTTTAGCGACGCATTGCGCAACTCCAGTTGGCGGTAAGTAGTGCTTGGTGTTACAAGAACTTTGATTTTGACCGCTGGTGGTGATGATTGCTACATTTTGAATTTTTTCAATTTGGGTGCTATCGGTCACTTTGACGAGGAATTCGACAATAATGAAGCCATCCTGACAACCAGCATGCGTATTGGTGCTGCGCCCATCGGTTCTGGTGCCGCGAGTTCTTGTTGTTTCTGTGCCAGTGGATTCTCTTGTGGTTCGCTCGTCTCTAGTGCGCTGATCACCAGTTTGTTCATCTCTTGTTCGTTGGTCAGTGGTTCTGTCATCAACTTGAGCAAGTTGAGCAACTTCATCCGTGACACCTCTGACACGATCGTCGGTGGTTCTACTTGTATTTGTTGATTCGTCTCTTGTTCTATTGCGAGTTTCTCCACTTCTGGTGGTCGATCCATCGCGTGTACCTGAAGTGCCTTCGCGAGTAGATCGCTCTCTGGTGGATTGCTCTTGATCTCGTGCAGTTCTGTCGTTAGTGGTGACATCGCGAGAACGGTTGGTGTCTCTATCGACGCACGTCGTGTCTGTGCCGTTCAGTTGTCCAAGATTTGCGGTGACCGTGTGGGTATCTGCATTGTAGACAACTTCTGGTGTGTTAAGATCTGATTCGACAAATTCCACACCTTCAGGAAGAGCGTCAGTAATAAGGACATCACCACTCGTCAGTTCATCTGCTGAAATGGCAATTCGATAGACTATTTCTTCACCTCGCTCGACTGTGCTGCCGGCTGGGATGGTAGTAACTGATGTGTCTGTGTTTTCACTAAGGAAAGCAGTATGCGCTTCTTTGTATTCACAGCGTGCATTGCCTGTTGGGGCATCTACGGTGAAATTGAGTGTACACTGGAGCGCATCTCTGGTTGCGCTTGGTTGAGAAGTCGGTGCGGTTGGCGCAACAGACTCATCTGCAGATTGTCTGAGTGCAATAAAGACGCCCATACCTGCAACGAGTACGAATAGTAGGATACCAACCATTGCGTAGAGTTTTTTGCGGCCCATCGAATTTTTGCCTTTTTTATTTTGAGGTGGAACACCAGCGCTGCCAGGGGATGGTGGAATATTGGATGGTGTTGTTGGAGTTGGAGAACCAATGCTTGGTGTTGGCGTGCCACTAGCAGTATTCACCGAATCAGCTGCTGCAGCTTTGGTGTAAAAGGCTTGGGTGGTGGTATTTTCTGATTGTTGCATCATTTCAACTACCTCTGTCTGGTTCCGTTAGTTGTTTCTCTGGTTGTCGTATCGCGCGTTGTGGTATCTCGTGTAGTCGTGTCGCGCGTTGTTGTATCTCGTGTAGTAGTATCACGAGTTGTCGTTTCTCGCGTCGTACCATCTCGAGTTGAAGTATCACGCGTGCCATCAGTATCTCTAGTTCTTCGCTCTCCAGCGAGTGGTTCCCATTCGTGACAAATTCCTCCAGGACAAATTCTGCATTGAGCAACGAATGTGCCAGATTGTGCGACCGTGTATACCGATGAAACGTTGCTTCCGGCACTACTAGTTATGTTAACTTGTTCACCACCTGGCTCAACTACTCTGAATTCATATTGATCTACATTTGCAACCTGACCACAAGTGAAGGAAAGGGTATTACCAATTTGAAGCGGTCCACTTTGGTTATCTGCTCGAGTCATCTGAATATCTATACACATTGGGCCGATTGGCGTACAGCTATTAGATTGTGGATTGCTTTTTTCTCTACAGAAACTACCGCTGCGGTCTTGATAGCAGATGTAGTTTTCATCGACGCTCTGGCATTGCTGATCATTTGAGCAACCACTGTTGCAGGCATAGATTGGTGACGGACTTGGACTTGGAGAGGGCTCATTACAAACAGGCATTTCTCCTTGGAATACAGTTCTATATTGTTCTGTTCTGCCATCCCAGACCTCGACGCGAACTCGAGAACCAGCCGCAGGAGCTTGTCCATTTTCCCAATCCCAGGTATAACTTTTTGGACCATTTGGATCCCCTGAAAATTCAAATCGTGCAAATTCGACATCATTTTCGTACACAATTGCATCACCACCATCATGTGGGTGACTCATAAAGAAGTAAACTTCGGTACAGGAAATTGTTGCATGGCAAGTGCACATGTGGTCATCACAGGGAGGGGTGGCACTTGGACTTGGTGACGGTGAAACACTTGGTGACGGGCTCGGTGAAGGGCTTGGCGTTGGTGAAGGCGTTGGACTTGGTGACGGACTTGGCGTTGGTGAAGGTGGAACACAAAGCTCTGGTGGTGCCTCAAATTTGAGTGGTACCGTACCATTTGGTAATGATGCCGCTGACCAGATGAATAGTTCATTTGAAAAGTAGGTGCCAGATTGCACGCCCGAAGGTGGCGAAAGTGGTTTAAGTGCTTTTCCACTCCAGTTTTCACCGTCTGAAGCGATAGTGAGACCTACATAAATGTTTTGTGTAAGGCCGGGTGTAATATTATCTACAGAAATTTGTTGAGAAATACTACCTGTTGTGCCGGCTTGATTGAGAGCTGGTTTGTAATTCCATACCATTGGATTTGGTGGCCAGATTCTATAGACCAGTCTTTTTGGAACCTGAGATGGAGTAATCGCTGTATTTGGACAAATAACCTGTGTGGTTACGGTCCAGGTCTTAGTGACCGGTGAAGAAGAAGGCGTCGGTGTCGGGGTAGGAGTCGGTGTGGGTGAAGGGTTGGTGCAGTCCCAATCTAAGGCATCTTTGTTAGCAATTCCAGATTCACAACCTGAAAAGTTTGATGTGCCGCTATATCCAGTCCAGCATTTTTTACCCGTATCACCAATCCAAATTACCACATATGATCCGTCACCTGCATTAGAATCTATCTGCGCGGTACTACACCACGTGCTCACAGTTACATTCGAACCATTCTTGGTTAGTTGTGCAGATTGGCTATTTTGTAATTCTCCGGATGCCCTTGAACCAAGAAAGGATGAGCCAAACGCTTCATTACAACCTGAGTTACTATTGCCTCGACAATAGAAGGATACAGGAAATACATTTCCGCATTGTGGCGAACAACCGTTGCTGCCGCAATTGCCGTTGCACGTCGCGACTTGAGTTTCTCTGACCTCACCGTCAGTGCTTGCTTGTTGCCTTAAATCTTGAGTTTGTTGTGAAAGATATAACCCCGCACCACTTCCAATTAGGACAAGCATCAATACGAGGGCACCGAGCACCATTTTTGGTGAAAAGGTTGATTTGCGTTTTTTGCCATCTCCAGAGGATGGTGGAGAGCCAACATCACTTGTGTTTGTAAATGATGTTGCATTTGCCGATGGCTTTTTGAACGAAGGGGTAGGGTCTGTTACTGGGATTGAATCAAGAGGATTATTTGAGCTCGAGGCAGCTTTGACACCATTTGTTCCGAATGGACCATTAGGTTGTGGTGTGGAGCTAGTAGCGTTAATCATGGTTTTCAAGCAAATCGAATCCAACAAGATGAAATTATCTTGCTCTCAATAGAATACTCATATATGCATACTCGAGTCAATGAGGAAAAGGAATTAGTAGGTAAATACGGTGTAATGATGGAATAAAAAACCCGCGTGTTTGTAATGACACGCGGGTTGAATTTCTTATATAAGGTGTTTATCGGCCTCCGCCACCTCCGCCTCCACCACCTCGTGGGGGAGCACTTGGACTTGTTTGAGGTCCTCCTCCGCCTGCGCAACTAGGCATGACTCCGTTAAATACATTTCTGAATTTTTGAGTTCGTCCATCCCAGACCTCGACTCTTACTCTAGATCCTGCTGCAGGTGGTCCACTTACCCATGCCCATGTATAACTTTGAGCAGCATTTGGGTTACCCGAGAAGGTAAATCGAGCAAACTCGACGTCGTTCTGATATACAATCGCATCACCACCATCATGCGAGTGACTCATAAAGAAGTAGAGCTGATCGCAAGAAACAGTAGCATGACACGGACACATGTGGTCATCGCAGGGAGGTGACGCAGTTGGAGTAGGTGACGGAGACGCGCTTGGGCTTGGTGACGGTGAAGGTCTATTCAATGGTGAAACAAGCAAGCTACACGTCTGTGAAACTACCTCTGCAGCACTCGGCTGTGAGTCTGGATCAAATGGAGAGACCGATTCTTGGATAATGCGTTGTCTTTGCGAGACAAGTACTCCGAGTGAAACCACTACCCCAAAAGCGAGAAGTGCAAGTAGTCCTACTACATTTTTGGTGCTCAGTTTTTTGAAAGCTGATTTTTGTGGTTGTTGTGTGTCTTCCATAATGCCTCGTTTATTATTTTCTTGTACGTTTGTTCAGTACGATATTACGTAGTACTTCTATACTATCGTCCTCCGCCTCCGCCTCCGCCTCGTGGGGGAACGGATGTTGTTGGGCTTGAAGACGGTTGTGTGCTCGGTCCTGTGCTTGGCGCAGGTGGAGTACTTGGAGTTCCAGGGAACGTTGGTACAGGTGGCCAGTCTTGACAGCTCGAGCCTACACAGATCCTACATTGAGCAGCGAAGGACATAGTGCTTGGCACGGTGTAGTTTCCTGACACTCGACCTGTTACAGGTAAGGTTATAGGCGTACCTGTCGCTGGAACAATTCGGAATTGGTATGAGGTTGCACCTACTACGTTGCCGCAGGTGAAGAAGACGTTGTCTCCGACGAATGGTGGTACAGTGTCGCTCGTCATAGTGATGTTCAGACACATGGGAGCGGGTACCGAAGGTGTCGGGCTTGGGCTCGGGCTCGGTGAAGGAGACGGGCTTGGGCTTGGTGACGGGCTCGGTGAAGGAGACGGGCTTGGGCTTGGTGACGGGCTCGGTGAAGGAGACGGGCTTGGGCTTGGTGACGGGCTCGGTGAAGGAGACGGCGTCGTACAAAGCTCTGGTGGTGCTTCGAAGACGAGTGGCACTGTGCCGTTAGCCTGTGATGCAGCAGACCAGATGAAAATGTTGCTGCCGAAATATGTACCTGATGTCACTCCAGCTGGACCACTGACTGGTTTCAGAGTTTTGCCCGTGAAATTGGAGCCGTCTGAAGCTAGGGTGAGTCCGACGTAGATGTTACGTACCGTGCTTGATGTTACACCGTTTGTTGTTATCGTTTGAGTAATGTTGCCAGTTGAACCTGCTGCACTCAATGCAGGGTTGTAGTTCCAGACCTGAGGATCTGGTGGCCAGATTCGGTACACGAGTCTTTTTGGAACTTGTGAAGGAGTATTGGTGGTTCCTGGACAAATGAGTGATGTCGTTACAGTCCAACTTTTGTTCTGAGGAGCCTCAGCACAAGCGTCTGCCCTGATTGCTAGATTTTTATTAAGACCTGTGGTTCCCATGCCATTGGCAGAGACCGTGGCTCCAAAATTCCAGTTTGTTTTACCATTTGCTGCTCCCCCGGCTACTAGATCAGCCATGCTTGAGTTAGGCTCAGCGTTACCGTTACCTCCAAAGAATCTTAGACCACCACTCGTGCCTGACACGTAGTTAGATCCTTGCAGGAATATAGTTGGTTTATACGTATAGTCTGATAAGAACCA
>JBGTEY010000002.1:0-3913 GCA_041747555.1 Patescibacteria group bacterium | reverse complement strand
ATTCTGCGTCTACAATGACCTTTGCATCTTTAAATTTTTCAGAAGCATTTCCGCGTGATGGCGGTGGAGATTGAATGTCTTCATCCGTAACATTGTCTAGATTGTCCTTTAATTGAGTTGAAGGTTGTTCAACATCGACATATTCTACAGTAACTAGTCCTGCGGCATACCTTGCAATTTCAAAAGTTTCTGCGACCACCATTGCTATTGGTTGATGATTGAATTTTATAATTTCATCATGCAAGGGTTTAAACGGTTCCCCAGGGGGAGCTAATGGATCAGAATAATCCTCCTTCAATTTTATTCGATCCTTAATGTTTAAATGGGAAAAAACCTCGACGATTGCAAGGTACCGGAATAAGCCTTGTAGTTTTAGGGGTAGCTCTTCCCAGCTTAATAAAGCACTCAGAAAAAATTTGGCCAAAAATGGGAACGGGACTTTGTATGGGTGTGGTGAGATAAAAACAAGATGCGTTATCTTGTATTCTCACTGATACGTTTAAGGTGGTGCATTTGATGGAGGCGATGTCTTGAGTACGGACAAGAAACATTTAATACTCTAAGCCAAAGCTTGAAATTAGAAGCAAAATGAAGGGCTAGTTTCTTCTTCGTCCAACACTCTAACACGGTAACGCCAGATGGTGATAGTCGTCGATGAATGTGATGCTTTAAAATACAGGGGTCCTTTAAGAGCAGGTTTATCCGTACCAATGACGGCCAAAAAATAAGTATGAGTGAAAAAGAAGTGAACTGCAGCAACAAAAGAAACTGAATTAATCCAGCCTCTAAAAATTAATGACAATCAGAAAATGACAGATAATAATAATATAGAGGCACAAGCTCTTGATAACATAACTCAACAAAATATAGTCGAACACGAAGGGCGGTATCCTTTACGAGACCGAGTTAATTCGACTAATGGGGAAGCGAATAATACATCAGACATGAATCCTATTCGAAGGGAACAGGTTGACACAAACATTTCGTCGGGGGAAAGTGAACCGTCGGACGAAGAAAGGGAGGAGTACGATACTGGGAATGATTCAGCATATCAACCTACAGCCAGTACTACTCACACGGAATTGAGTTTAACAGTTTCCGAAGTGTTAAGACCTGAAAATTTTGATGCTGATGAATTAGCAGAACTGGTACAAGTGGCTAGAAATTTCATGCGAAATAAACGGAACAAACAAAGGACTTCGAAACGTCGAAATCCTGGGATTCAAAAGGGTGGTTCAGTGAGGATAAGAAATCTGAGACAAGGAATGGTGGTACAAACAATAGGTGAAGAAGCACCAAAGTTACCACTCTTAGAGGATTTCAACGATCAATCATGGATACGGCTGAAATATAAATACCGGGAATATGTGGCGAAATGTGAGCGGAACAATATAGTACCTTTGACAATTGATAATTGTTTAGCCGATGAGGGGCAAGATTCAGGGATTCGGACCCTGTTTCGGCTGGGAATGCTACAACAGAAACCTGACGATCCTGATATTATTGAGGAAGAAGTGATCTGGGAGAAAATACGCTCCGCAGAAGACAGAGTACCTCAAGATAGGCCAGTTAGTAAACTGTTGCTCCTAGAAAAATACCTCAAAGAGACCAGCGCATGGGATATGAATTTAAAACATATTCCAGTTCGGGTCAATGCTTTCGCGGCGAGAATACAAATTTATCTTCGTAATCAAGGTCTATCACAAGTTTGGTATGATTTCAATGAACGAGCGACAGAGCTCGACAAAGGTGATCAAACAAGCGTAAGTTCTTCTCAGCGAAATCCTATTGTTGAGACAGATACCGACAGCCTAGGAAAAGGTATAGTGGTGGCTATGATAAATGTTTTGCAGCCAGATACATTGCGACGGTGGATGCACCGAGCGGTAAAATGTAAAACGAGAATCAAGCAAAACCCAATATGTACTTTGGAAAAAATACAGGAAGTAGCAGAGCTCCTAAATAAAGCTGAGGTAATTACAGCAGAAGTAGCCGAGATATCAGTCGATGAATATAGGTATGCTAAGCCAGATTCGTCCCAAGATTCAAGGGCAAATGATCCGGAACCAAAGCTCAAAGGTAGTGTGGCAAAGCAAAGCGGAGTGGTAAAAATGAAAACATACCCTAACGCAAAATGCAGAGGTTGTGGCGCTAAGGGTCATTGGTTTCTGGTCAAAAAGAATGGTGGTTATGTACAAAATTGTGATCAGAGATACACCACCAGTCAATATAGTGAACTAAAAGCAAACGAGCTCAAAAAGATAAAAGACTCTGAAGAAGCTCGTAGGCAGAAACAGGGAACGACTCATACTGCGAATCAGGCAAGCGTTAACGCAGATAGTGACCAAATACAAATTGCACTGGCTGAACTTCAAAAGCAGCTAAAGGAGATTGCCGAAATACCGAAAAAAGTGCAAGAACTGGAAAAATTGGTCAAAGTCAAAATCGCGAAAAGAGCAAGAACCTATTCAGATGATTCACTGAAGTCAATAACATCTTCGGATGAGAGTCAAGAATGATCACATTTTACTTGGCTCGCTAAACAAAGGTTGGAGCGCCTTGGGATGTATGTAATAATTATTTTTTGAATATGATATATAGGGAGATCTAGTCTTAATACAGAGAAGGGCAAAATTTTTCGGCAAGATATGTTTTCGAGTTAATTCCTTGAGTAGCTTTCGCAAGTCTTTAGGGGCAATGTAGCGCGGTTCATCATATAACGTAAAGACTTGCTCAAAATCATATTCCAATGAGAGAAAATTTTAAGTTATAATAACGCGTGCGGAAAAAACTAAGAAGAAGAGGGATTACAAGTACGAAGACTGCAAATACAGAATGCCTGGAAACTAAAAGATTAGTGAGTAAAATAGAATTCTTAAGTAATACAATTAACAACGAGATCTATTATAAATTTAGGCCTAGATATAATAGTGAGATTGTATTTGGTTAGAGTCCTATAAGTTGAACCTAATGAGTCATAAAAAACATTAGTAGGTACCTAATTTACTTAGTAAAAATTTAGTAGGTACTTGTGTCGGCATTTACGACAAAGTTTGCTTTTAAAATAAAATAGAACAACATCCGAGCTCACCCAGCTTCTTCAGAAAGAAGTTGGATGAACATCGTAATCTACGCTTACTTCGCTTAATCGCGAGTTTGGGTTTTGTGCATTATATGTTTGTCGTATAGGTTTTCAGAAATGTTATGTGCTGATCACTCAATTATTCTTCTTTCGGCAGACTTACGGGTTCTGGTTGAGTATTTAATTTTAATATTCATCTGGATCTGCCAAGTCCTTGCATGCTCTTAGGCAATTCTGGTTTGATGATTGCTGTGGAGGCCTCTACAACAGCATGATTCGAAACATTGATCAATGTTCATTACTATCCAAACCAGATAGTGTATGAAAACCGTGATATGTGAAAACAGATGATGTACGGAATGCATAGGCATAAAAGACGTAACATCAGGTATTCGTGAGAAGCCAATGAAGTGCTACGACAGACCGCGTAATTTTAAAAATAAAATAAAATTACGTAATGCTGACGTAGAAGAAATGAGCTGAGAAAAAAAAAAATATTAAACAAGTTGAAAATATTTTTTCAAAACGAATTCCTTGTCTTGTTTTCACTAACACAGACAAAAAAGGGGGCAGAGAGCAAGGGAATTAATGGTATTCATTTAAATGGGGTACTGATATATTATCCTTCGAGGGGCTGTCCACGAAAGTTGTTTAAATGGGAAAAAGCCTCAACGATTGCAAGGTACCGGATTAAGCCTTGTAGTTTTAGGGGTAGCTCTTCCCAGCTTAATAAAGCACTCAGAAAAAATTTGACCAAAAATGGGAACGGGACTTTGTATGGGTGTGGTGAGATAAAAACAAGATGCGTTATCTTGTATTCTCACTGATACG
>JBGTEY010000001.1:0-1645 GCA_041747555.1 Patescibacteria group bacterium | reverse complement strand
AAATAAGTATCTAGCTCAGATTATTGCTGCAAGTGAAGGGGAGGTAGAGCCAGGCTTACTTATACTTTCAGCAAATAAATCCCGCATTGCGGGTGAAACAGACCAATCTCGCATGGCGCAGGTGGCAGGTATTCTAGGAATAGACGCTCCTGATATTGTCGGAAAAACCGAGCCCGAAATGGCGGAGATTACCACGGGGTTATATCCTGGTTTTGAGCCGAGATCTCTTCCTGAGCCGGTACCAGTAGGATTTGATCTACATGATGGTTTCATCTCAGTTAAAGAAGAAGCAACTGATTAAGTAAGACACATAGGTAAAATCGGAAATACACCAGTAGTTCTGATAGCTATTGATGAGCTACATCGCGATGATAGTGGTAAAAATTTTTATCGACCGAGCGTTGCCCATCTCGGCGAATTAGCAGCGAGCGTGGCAAGCCACTTTGGCATAGAAGATAATATGCCATTTGCAATTATGACATCGCACTTATATGCGGCATCTCGACGCTTGCAAGATTCAGCAACAATTACCTACGGTACAGAAATAATGGAGCGGGTAACAGGAGAGTCTGGAGAAGTGGCGTTGAATCAAATTGTTGCAGAAGCACATCGAGCTGCCGAGTTGCTCATTAATCAACAGTAATTATCGACGAATTTTAGAACAGATTTTTCCAAGGAGATTCGCCAAGTTGCATGTACGGGCAAATTTTTGCATGAAGTTAAAAAGAGAATAAGGAGTTTATAATGGATCCAGAAATTAAAGAAATTACAGAACGAAGAGTAGACAGGGGTTTCAAAATAGCCCGGGCAGCATTTTTTGCTGGTGCCAGTCTGCTTGGTGTAAGCGTTGCAGTAGCAACGTACGCTCTAGAGAACGGACGTCAAAATCAAACATATGCCGCATACGACCAGGTTGTGCAGTGTGAGGCAGATAAGATTAGCCAGCTCAGAGAGATACCACCTGCGTGTGATCATTTACCGGATTTTAATGAGTATATTCAAGCACTTGATTACAACAAAACGGTGACCGAAGGAGCGCTTGTGATAGGTGTCACGGGACTAGGTCTTATCGGCGCGGGCGCCGTTTTGGATATTCGCACACGCCAGATGCAGCGCCAAGCTAACCAATAATTTTTTCTGACTATAGTTGGCTATTGGGTTAAGATCCACTCAATGACCATTTTTTTCAGTTTTCGATACTCTTCTTCCTCGAATTGCATATTGGCAATACAGAATTTTTTGCCGGCCATGTGTGAGCAAAACATACACTCGAACATATTGAAACAATCATTAATGAATAAACTATTGGAGATTTTCCCCGACCAGATTACATTAAAGCTGTTGCTTATTTCTGTTGAATCTTCCACGCGAATTGAGTAGGTACTTGAGTTTGATCGTTGCGAACAGGCTACATACTCCATTTTTCTAACTGTGTCACACGCGAACACATTTTTACTAAAGTGTACGTCCATTGAACGGTACAAGTACTGTGAATTATACACATTATCGCATTGATAAACGTTCGTACACTCTAGTTGTCGCTCTGTCGTCATGTAGTTTGTTTCATTCCAGGCACTCAAAATGTCTTCAATCGAATTTATAGCTCTTTTTGGGATTACCCAATCATCAACGTCATTTCGCTTTC